>DATKBJ010000001.1:0-7846 GCA_035514135.1 Gaiellaceae bacterium
GGCGTCCGCGGCTTCAAGTTCCACCCGAACGTGCAGGCCTTCTATCCGAACGACCGTTCCGTCTACCCGCTGTACGAGGTCGTCGCGGAGGCAGGGATCCCGGCGCTCTTCCACACGGGGCATTCCGGGATCGGCTCCGGCCTGCCCGGGGGAGGTGGCATCAGGCTGAAGTACTCGAACCCGATGTGCGTCGACGACGTCGCGGTCGACTTCCCCGAGCTCAAGATCGTTCTCGCCCACCCGTCCTTCCCGTGGCAGGACGAGGCGATCTCGGTTGCGCTCCACAAGGAGCAGGTGTACATCGACCTCTCCGGCTGGTCGCCGAAGTACTTCCCGCCGCAACTCGTGCGGTACGCGAACACGCTCCTTCGAGAGCGTGTCCTCTTCGGCTCGGACTACCCAATGATCACCCCCGACCGCTGGCTCGCCGACTTCGCCGAGGCCGACTTCAAGGACGAGGTGCGACCGCTCGTCTTGAAGGAGAACGCCGCCCGCCTGCTCGGCCTCAGGGCGTAGACCGCCTCGACAGCCTGCGTCGCATCCCGGACACCGCGCCCGCGATCCCGGGCAGCAGCCCGTGTGGGAAGAAGAGCATGATCACGATCAGGAGGAGGCCGAACACGCCGAGCGAGAGGATGGACGGAGCCGTGGACGGCAGGTCCCAGCCGAGCAGGGTCTCGTGCGTCCCGAGCTCGCGAAGCTTGTGCTCGGCGTACACGATCGTCACGGCGCCGACCACTGCCCCGTACACGCTTCCGAGCCCGCCGATCGAGACCATAACGACGAACAGCAGGCTGACGATGATCCCGAAGTCCTCGGGCCCCAGGAACTGCGCGAAGAAGGTGAAGAGCCCGCCCGCGAGGCCGGCCATGGCCGCGGCGAAGACGAACAGCTGCAGCTTGTAGAGGGCCACGTTGATGCCGGAGGCGGCGGCGGCAGGCTCGTTCGCCGCGATCGCCTGCAGAGCGCGTCCGACACGCGACGACACGAGGTTCGTCGAGAGGAGGAGCGCGAGGCCGACGAGCCCCCAGACGACCGCGGCGTGCGTTGCACCGGTGATCTCGTGACCGGCGACGACGAGCCGCTTCGTGACGGTGACGCCGTACTGCCCGCCGGTGAAGCTGTCCTGCGCGTACAGGAGCGACCAGGCGATCAGGGCGAAAGCGAGCGTGGCGAACGCGAGGTAGTGGCCGCGCAGGCGCATCAGCGGGATGCCGATCACCACCGCGATCCCCGCGGTGACCAGTGGTGCGATCGCGACGGCGAGCAAGGGATCGATGCCTGCCTGCGGGTCGACGAGCCGCGTGTCCGCGTCGAGCCCCATCGTCAGGAGGCCGGAGGTGTAGGCGCCGATCAGGAAGAACCCTCCCTGGCCGAGCGAGACCTGGCCCGCGAACCCCATGAGCAGGGTCAGGCCGATCGCGACCAGTGCGTACAGGCCCATCCGGTCGTAGAGCCCGACGTCGCCCAGCTCGAGCTGGAAGGGAAGCCAGCACGCGAAGACGGTCGCGCCCACGAGGGCGGCGACGCGCGCAGCCCCGACGCGCCGTCGGCGAGCTGCCCGGCCCTGGGCTGCGAGCTCCGCGCTCATACGGCGAGCTCACCCCGCGAGCGCCAGCCGATGAGCACGAGCATGACCAAGAGCGCGATGATGAGGCTGTACTGGGAGTCGACGTACCCGACGACGAGCTGCTGTAGCACGCCGAGCGCATAGCCGCCGAGCAACGCGAGCCGGATCGAGACGAGCCCGCCGAAGACGGCCGCCGCGAACCCGTTGATCGTGATCGTCAGGCCCGAGCTGTAGGAGACCGGCACCGTCGGGGCGAGCAGGACTCCCCCGACGGCGGTCAGGGCGCCTGCCACCGCGAACGCGATCACCGCGATCGAGCGCAGGTTGAGCCCGATCAGCTCCGCGGCCCGCGGCGAGTCGGCAGAGGCGACGAGCGCCTGGCCGACGATCGTCCGGCGGAGGAACAACGTGAGCAGAAAGGCGGCCGCGAGCGCGACGAGCGCCAGCACGGCGTACTGCGGCTGGATCAGGACTCCACCGACCTCCCAGGCGCGATCCGAGATCGCCGGGTACGACCGAGGCACCTCGCCGAACGCGGCCAGGAGCACGGCCTCGGCGAAGATCGCGATCCCGACCGTGATGATCAGGCTCGCCAGATGCGTGGTGCGGCCGCGGAAGCCGACCGCGACGACGGCGACGAGCGTCGCGACGAGCGCCGTCGCGAGCGTTGCGAGCATGGCCGCGAGCGCGAGCGGCATGTGCTGAACGAACGAGTAGGTCAGGAGGCCGGCGAGCACCGCGAAGACGCCCTGCGCGAAGTTCACGATGCCGGTTGCGCGGTAGACGAGCACGAGCGACATGCCCACGATGGCGAAGACCGATCCGGTCGAGATGCCGACGACGACGAACTGGAAGAACGTCGTCATGCCGGGTCCTCGGGGCCTCCACCCAGGTATGCGCTCCGTACCTCGCTCCGGCCTTCCAGGTCGCGACTCGCGCCGTCGAGGACGATGCGGCCCGTCTCGAGGACGTACGCGCGCTCGCAGAGCGAGAACGCGAGCGCTGCGCTCTGGTCGACGAGCAGGATCGCGACACCTTCCTCCTCGTTCAGGCGCACGAGGAACTCCGCGAGCGACTGGACGAGCAGCGGCGCCAGGCCCAGCGAGAGCTCGTCGATCGCGAGGAGGCGTGGGCGTGCCATGAGCGCGCGCCCGATCGCCACCATCTGCTGCTCGCCTCCGGAGGTGCGCCCGGCCGGCCGCTCGCGAAGCTCGCGGAGCTTGGGCAGGAGCTCGTACACGCGCTCCAGCTGCTCGCGCACGTCCCGCTTCGAGCGAAGGTAGCGAAGCGTCGACGAGACGATCTCGAGGCGGAAGACGCGGCCGTACGCGCCGAGCAGGAGATTCGCCTCGACCGGGAGCGTCGCGAACACGTGGCGTCCCTCGGGCACCTGGCTGATCCCGCGCCGCACGACGGCGGCTGGTGTCGCGCCGGTGAGGACGCGACCGTCGATCTCGACGCGGCCCGCAGCGGGTCTGATCACGCCACAGGCGGCGTTCAGGACGGACGTCTTTCCCGCTCCGTTCGGCCCGATGAGCGCCACGCGCTCGCCACTCCCGACCGCGAGCGAGACGCCGTCGACGGCCACCGCCTGGCCGTACCGGATGACGACGTCCTCGAGAGCGAGCAGGGTCACAGAGTCGCCGAGCCCAGGTACGCCTCCACGACGTGCTCGTTGCTTCGAACCTCGGCCGGCGTCCCGTCGGCGATCACCTGTCCTCGGTCGAGCACGACCACCCGCTCGGCGAGCGAGCCGACGAAGCCCATGTCGTGCTCCACGAGGATCTGCGTCAGCCCGCGCTCCTTGAGCGCGAGCAGCGTCGCCGCGAGCTTTGTCTTCTCGGCGCCGCGAAGACCTGCAGCCGGCTCGTCGAGCAGGAGGACGCTAGGCCGCTGGGCCAGGGTCCGCGCGACTGCCAGGAGCCGGAGCTGGCCGACCGGCAGCGAGCCCGCAGGGGACGCCGCCCTGTCGGCGAGCCCGACGAGCTCGAGGGCTTCGTAGGCCTGCTCTTCGATGCGTCGCTCCTCCTTGCGCTGCCAGGGGACGCGGAGCATCGCCTCCACCATGCCTGCGCGGGTCCACGTGTGACAGCCGACCATGGCGTTGCCGATGACGTCGAGGTGCTCGAGCGGCCGCGACGTCTGGAAGACGGTCCCGAGCCCGACCTCGGCGCGACGGTGAGCGGTCCAGCGCGTGATCTCCTCGCCCTCGACGAGAACGCTGCCGGTGTCGACACGCAGGAGGCCCGAGATACAACCGAGCAGCGTCGACTTGCCGGCGCCGTTCGGCCCGATGAGGCACGTCAGCGACCCGCGCGCGACCGCGAGCGTCACGTCGTCGACGGCCGCGACGGCGCCGAATGCCTTCGTGACGCCGCGGACCTCGCACACGAGGTCCGCGGCGTCGTCTCGGTTGTCGGAGGGCGTGTCTATCTCTGGAACGCCGCTCCGACCAGGGCCCGCGGCTTGCACTGGACGATTCTCCCAGCCCACATGCTGTCCATCTGGACGCCGCTGTGGTTCCGCGGACCGAAGAACAGGCGGCCGCCGGGCGTGACCAGCCCACGGAGCCTGGTCTCGAGCGCGGTGTTGATGCCCGCGCGCGTGAACCCGCCTCGCTCCATCGCGGCCTTGAGCGCGAAGAGCGACGTCGCCGCGTCCACGTGAAAGACCGAGAGGGGCTTGCCGATCACACGCTGTGTGAGCTGCGCTCGCGCCCTGACCGGATGTCCCTGTGGAAGCTGGTCCCACACGACGCCGAGGAAGCTGTTCACGAGCGCTCCGTTGACGTCCGGGCACGTCGCTTCGAGGAACTGCTGGGAGAGGTTGCCGCCCGTGAGGACGAGCCGCTGCGGGAGCTGGAGCTGCCTGAACTCCTTCACGATCGTGCTCCCGGGCGGCGTCACCGTCCATACCCAGAGCGCCTGGGCGTTCGAGTTCCGCACCCTCGCGAGCTCTGCCGCGAAGCTCGTCTGCGTCGGAGCGAAGATGATGTCGTCCGTGATCGTGAACCCGTAGGAACTGGCGAGTGCCTTCACCTGGGCGACACCGCCGCGACCGAAGCCGCCGTTGTCCCCGATGAGCGCGATCCTCTGGACGCCGAGCGAGCGCAGGTAGCGCGCCATGCTGTACGCGTAGAGCCTGTCCGTCGGGAGCGCGACGTACACGTACGGTCGCGCTGCGGGCGAGATCAGCGGCGTGGGAGGCGAGAGCGCGAGGAACGGTATCCGCCCCGCCGTCGCGAGCGGCGCCGTCGCGATCGCCGCGCCTGCGTTTCCTGAGCCGAGGATGGCGACGTACTTCGAGTCGGCGACGAAGCGCTGGACGTTCTGGACGGCCTGCGACGGGTTCGAGGCGTTGTCGAGGATGTCGACCTGGATCCTCCTGTTCTTGAAGGCGCCTGCCCGGTTCCAGAACCGGACGAGCGCGTTGACGGCCTCGCGGTCGCCCTGGCCGACGACCGCCGTCGGCCCGGTCAGCGGGGTGTCCATGCCGATGTAGACGGTCCGTACCTGCTGCCCGGACGCGGACGCGAACCCGGTCAGCACGAGCAGGCCGGCGGTGGCAGTTGCGACCGCGGCCAGTACCAGCAGCCTCTTCATCTATGCCCTCCTTGGGGAACGTGTGGCCCGTGCGCTACGGGCACGGTCGCCTGCCACTCCGGAAAGTCTTGCCCGCTAATGCATCGAGCGCAAGCGAATCGGGATCCGACGGAGTACCGGGGTACTCGAACCCGCGCAGCACCGTCACCGGTCGCTCCATCGCACCTTCCTCGACACGAAGCGGCATCGCAACGGGGCTACTTATATCAGGTTACCTGATTCTTCTCAAGTGGAGCGCGCTCGGCTCGCGTTGCGCTCGGGCGGCAATCCGGCGTGCAAGGCCCGAACGCACTCCTTGAGCCACTCGGTGAGCAGATCGCGCTGAGTCGGATCGAGCCCGGCCAGCATCTCTTCCTCCATCTCCTCGACCGAGGCGTCGCATACGGTGAGCACGTGGCGCCCTTCGTCCGTGAGGCTCGCCGGGTAGACACGACGGTGGTTCGGGTGAGCGTCCCTCCGAATGAGCCCCTTGCGCTCGAGCGCATTGAGCACCTCGATCATCGCCTGCGGAGTCATGTACGCCCGGCGGGCCAGCTGCGCATTGGAGAGCGGCTGTCCCCGAGAGCCGAGAACGCTGAGCGTCGTGTACTGCAGCGTGGTCAGCCCCTGCGGTCGGAGACGTTCGTTGATCTGCGCGCGCACGGCGCGCTCGAGCCGCGCGATGACGTAGCTGATCCGCGGCTCGACGGACACGGATCCAGCAGCCGGCTCTTCGGAAGGTCTGCTCAATGCGGCGGCATCGTCGCACACGCGTTTGCTCGACACGTCGCCGGCCCGCATCACGTTGTGTGTCGGGGTCATGAGTATCAGGTTACCTTGACAGTCTCAGGGAGGCTGATAATGATGCCCTGGTCAGCTCATCGCGTCCAGCGGCCGGACGCACTCCAGGGAGGGAGGCATCGTGCAGTTCTTGCGTGCGAAGCGCCGATCGCTCGGCGTCAGCCTTATCGCCTGTGTGTTCTCGGTGCTCGCGCTGAGTGGAAGCGCAATCTCGGCATCGAGCCAGGCAGGCGGCGTCGACGACATCACCGTCGTATCCAATCGCGCCGATCTGATCTCGGGCGGCGACGCGCTCGTGTCGGTCGATCTCAGCACGAACCCGCGTTCGATCAGGGTCGAGCTCAACGGCACGAATATCACCAGCGCGTTCGCGGTCCGCCCCAACGGCCTCTACGAGGGTCTTGTCACGGGCCTCAAGGAGGGCAAGAACGTCCTGCGCGTTCGTCTAGGAAACGGGGTCGGCCGCTGGATCGAGATCACGAACCACCCGCTCGGCGGCTCGGTGTTCTCGGGCCAGCAGATCCAGCCCTGGCTGTGCCGGACTCAGCTTCAAGGCGGCACCACCCCGCCCCTCGGCGCCGCGATCGACGACAAGTGCAACGTCGCAGCACCCGTGGTGGAGCTCTTCTACCGCAGCACCGGCAACCAGTGGGTCGCGTACGACCCGAGCAGCCCGCCGGCGCCCGAGCTGATCCTGGAGACGACGACCGACCAGGGCAAGACGGTCCCGTTCGTCATCCAGCGCGTGACGGGAACCGCGAACCGCGGCATCTACCAGATCGCGGTGCTGGTCGATCCGGCCAAGCCGATCACGCCGTGGTCGACCGAGCAGCCGTGGAACCGCAAGTACGTCAACACGTTCGGTGGCGCCTGCAGCGTCAACTACCAGCAGCCGACGGTCGGCGACGTGCGCAACGTGGCGCAGCTCGGGCTCGGCTTCGCGGTCGGTACTTCCAGCCTCAACACCTACGCCAACTCGTGCAGCGATGTGATCTCGGCCGAAGCCCTGATGATGACCAAGGAGATCATCACCGAGCGCTGGGGGCCGATCCTGTACACCATCGGCACCGGCGGCTCCGCCGGAACGATGCAGCAGCACATGATCTCCGGGGCCTACCCCGGGCTGCTGAACGGCCTCATGACGACCTCGCTCTACGAGGACCACTGGTTCCAAGTCGCCGACTCGTTCGACTGCCTGCTGCTGTCCCGCTACTTCGGGCTAACCGGCGGCCCGCCCCCCTTCGGCCCACCCCCCGGCTGGGGCGGAGGCGGCAATCCGCTCTTCGACACGCCCGCCTTGCGGCAGCTCGTCTATGGCACGAACCCGTCCAATCCCGACGCCAAGTGCTCGCAGAAGATCGGCTTCACCACCGCCGAGCTGATCGCCGCCAGCACCTTTGGCTGCGCCGGGCCGCCTGGCAACGATTGGCGCTGGCCGAACGATCCGAACGGCGCGCGCTGCACGATCCAGGACTACCTGAAGTACGTCTTCGGGGGCGGGCCCGACAACAAGGCGCCGCGTCCGATCGACAACGCCGGGCTGCAGTACGGGCTCCAGAACCTGCTCAACGGGACGCTCGACAAGGAGAGGTTCGTCGATGTGAACTCGCGCATCGGCGGCATGGACATCGACGGCGTCTGGCAGGCGCAGCGCACCGAAGCCGATCCCGGCGCCCTCGCGGCGCTCTACCGCACCGGCCGCAACGCGGACGGATCGGGATCGGCCTACGTCGCCGAGATCGACGCGCGCACGAACCCCACCGACGTCGGCTTCCACCCGCCGTTCCACTCCTGGAGCTGGCGTGCGCGGATCGACCGCACGCTCGGCAACCACGACAACAACGTGATCTGGGTGTCGAGAGGCGGCGCGGTGCCCAGCCAGTTCGACGCGATG
>DATKBJ010000002.1:0-28812 GCA_035514135.1 Gaiellaceae bacterium
CTCGCCGACGCTGCCGACTTCGAGGTGCGCAGCCCACGCGACCCGCGGCGACGAGGCGGAACCGTCACGATCGACGTTCCCGAGGGCGCAGCGGTCTACGCGGAGCTCGAGGTGCGCGGCGTCCTGGGGGACTTCCGGCCCGGCGCAGGGATCCGCCTTGGCGCGCACTTCTTCACGACGGACGACGAGATCCGATACGCGGTGGAGCAGATCGTCGACATCGTCGAAACGAGCGCCCACGAGCGCCACCGGGGGGCTCTGACCCGGCACTAGTCCGAAACGGCCAGTGCAGGGGTCAGACCCCGGGACATGGCCGCCACGGACAAGCCGGGGTCAGACCCCGGGACCTGGCTGTCTGGACGCATCGGCCCCGATCGTCATACGATCCCACTTGATGTCCCTGCAAACGAGCGAGAAGTTCCTCCAGGAGATCGTGTCCACCGTCGCCTCGACCCTCGAGCTCACCGAGGTGCTCTCTGCGGTGGTGCGGCTCATGTCGGACGCGAGCGGCGTTCACGGGTGCTTCGTCTACCTCGAGGAGGACGACCTGCTCGTCATGCGAGCCGCCTCGCCGCCATACGAGAAGCAGGCCGGGAAGGTTGCGTTCGAGCGCGGGGAGAGCCTCGCGTGGTGGGCGATCGAGCACGGTGAGCCGGCGTTCATTCGCGACAACGCGCTCGCCGACCCGCGAGTCAAGTACGTGCCCGAGCTCGAGGAGGAGCGGTACCAGTCGCTCATCGCCGTGCCCATCGTCGGTCGTACGGGCGAGCCGATCGGGGCGATAACCGCGCACACCGAGGCACCGCGCGAGTTCACGGACGACGAGGTGGACTTCATCGTCACGTCCGCGTCGCTCGTAGCAAGTGCGATCGAGAACGCGCGGCTGTACGAGGAGACTCGCCTACGGGTCACCGAGCTGGAGCAACTGGCCGAGCTCGCGGAGGCGATCGCGCGCGCGGATGCGCTCGACGACCTCGCCGAGACGGTTGTCGCGGACGCACGCCCTCTGCTCGGCGCACGGGCATGCCACGTCTATCTCCTCGATCCCGCACGCGAGGAGCTCGACCGCGTGGCGAGCGATCCGGAGCCGGGCAACGCACGGCAGACACTCGGGCTCGCCGAGCTCGGGCCCGAGCTCGCGCGCGGCGGCCGGAGCACGCGCCTTGCCGTCCCGCTCGTCGCGAACGGCGAGCTGATCGGCCTACTCGTCGCCGACGGCAGCACACGGGTCGATCTTGGCCGCGCCGTCGCGAGCCAGGTAGCCGTCGGCGTGAAGAAGGTCCAGGTCATCGAGCAGCTGACGGAGAAGAACCTCATCAAGGACTTCTTCGAAGAGCTCGCCGGCGGGCGCTCGCGAGGAGATCTCGAGGGGCGGGCGACACGACTGGGGTGCAACCTCGATCATCCGCACCTCGTGCTCGTGGCCGAGCCATGGAGCGACGCGCTCGCCCGCGCGCTCCGCGCCACGGCACCGGGCTCGCTGTTCGACCACCGGGAGGACTCGCTCCGTGCCATCGTGAAGCTCACGATTGCATCGAGCGAGTCGTTCCTCGAGCGCCTCCGGCGGATCCATGGCGAGCTCGCCGAGCCGGTCGCGATAGGCGTCTCGAGCGTCTGCCAGGGCGAGGCCGCGTTCGCTGCCGGCTTCGCGGAGGCGCAACAGGCACTCGTGGGCACCGTCGTCCTCTCCGGGAAGCCGACCGTTCTCGCGTACGACGACCTCGGCGCGTACAAGTACCTCCTCCGGGTCGCGGTGGACGGGGTCATCCGCGACGCGACCGTAGACGCGGTGGGCAAGCTTGCCGAGTACGACGCGCAGCGCGGCGCGCAGCTCCTCTCGACGCTGGAGGAGTTCCTCCGCCGGCACGGCTCGATCAGCGCGACTTCGGAGGCGCTCTACGTCCATCCGAACACGCTTCGCCAGAGGCTGCGGCGCATCGGCGAGCTCTCGGAGCTCGATCTCCGTCGCGACGACTGGCTCGCGATCGAGATCGCGGTGAAGATGGTCAAGCTCCAGCAGGCGCTCGGGGCGGCGAAACCGGACACATAGAGTTGCCGAAGGTGTGGACTCCACACCTTCATTCGGCGGCCGCAGGCTGCTAGGGGTATGCGACCGACGTCAGAGGAGGCCTTCGCCATGGGTGGGACCGCAGCTGCGGATGCGATCTGGAAGGACATGCAGGCGCGCGGGGTCGAGTTCGTGTTCGCACAGTTCGTCGACATGTACGCGCGGCCGAGCGCCAAGCTCGTGCCGGTCGGCTCGCGCGAGGCGTTCGACGGCCTGCTCGAGGATGGCGCGGGCTTCGCCGGGTTCGCGGCGGGCGAGATCGGCCAGGTTCCGGCCGATCCGGACATCGCGGCGATCCCCGACCTCGCGACCTACACGCCCGTCCCGTGGCAGCCGAACCTCGCGCGTTTCGCGTGCGACGTCACGGTCGAGGGCGAGGAGTGGCCGTACTGCCCGCGCACGATCCTTCGCCGTACGCTCGCCCACGCGAAGGAGAAGGGCTTCGAGTTCCGCATGGGGCTCGAGCTCGAGTACTTCCTCGTGACCGTGAACGAGGACGGCTCGATCGAGATCGCGGACAAGTACGACACGCTCGAGAAGCCCTGCTACGACATGGCGGGCCTCACCCGCCAATACGACTTCCTGACGACGGTATCGCGCTACTGCAACGAGCTCGGCTGGGGCAACTACGCGAACGACCACGAGGACGCGAACGGCCAGTTCGAGCAGAACTTCACCTACGACGACGCGTTGGTGAGCTGCGACCGCGCGATCTTCTTCCGCTACATGGTGCACACCCTGGCGGAGCAGAACGGAATGATCGCGACCTTCATGCCGAAGCCGTTCACCCACCTTACGGGGAACGGCTGTCACTTCCACATGTCGCTGTGGGACGGCGACACGAACCTCTTCCTCGACGAGGGCGACCCGCGCGGGCTCGGGCTCTCGGACACGGCCTACAAGTTCATCGGCGGCCTGAAGGCGCACGCGCGCGCGTACTCGGGTGTGACGGCGCCGACCGTCAACTCGTACAAGCGCCTGAAGATTGGATCCACGGCGAGCGGGGCGACGTGGTCGCCCGTGTGGATCTCGTACGGCTACAACAACCGCACGCAGATGCTGCGGATCCCGGGACCGGGGCGGATCGAGGACCGCACGATCGACGGCTCGTGCAACCCGTATCTCGCGGCTGCGGCGGTGTTGGCCGCCGGTCTCGACGGGATCGAGTCGGGGCTCGACGCGGGGGAGCCGAACTCGGACAACCTCTACACGATCCCGGAGGCCGAGCTGCGCTCGCGCGGGCTCGAGTCGCTGCCCGCGAACCTCCTCGAGGCGATCGGCGAGCTCGAGGGCGACGACGTGCTGCGCGCGGCACTCGGCCGGGGGCGCGACGAGGACTACGTCGACTACTTCGCGCGCGTGAAGCGCGAGGAGTGGTTCCGCTACCACGAGCAGGTCACGCCGTGGGAGATCCGGGAGTACCTGACGCGGTTCTAGTAGACGAAACCTCCATACTGGAGAACCAAAAACCGTGATTTACGGCATGCCGATGTGGAGATACTGACCATATGTGCGGAATCGTCGGCCTCTTCGCGAAGTCGCCCGAGATCGAGGAGCATCTCGGCGAGCATCTCGCCGCGATGCTCGTGCAGATGTCGAGTCGAGGGCCTGACTCGGCCGGGGTCGCTGTCTTTCGCGACCCGGCACCGGACGGCTCCAGCAAACTGACGCTCTACTCCGCCGATCCCGGCGAACGCTGGGGTGCGGTTCGCGACGGGCTGTGCGACGCGTTCGGTGTCTGCGCGAAGCCGTCCGTTCGCGCGAGCCACGCCGTCTTCGTCGTCGATGCCGACGCAGCCGAAGCCGAGCGCTGGGTGCGCACGAACCGTCCCGACCTCCGCGTGATGAGCGCGGGTCAGGTGATCGAGATCTACAAGGAGACCGGTCTTCCCGAGGCGTTCGCGAAGGCGTTCGCGCTCGAGGACTTGCAAGGCACGCATGCTCTCGGCCATACGCGGATGGCGACCGAGAGTCGCGTGACGACCGAGGGCTCGCATCCGTTCTCCACGGGCTTCGATCTCTGCCTCGTGCATAACGGCTCGCTTTCGAACCACAACCGGCTGCGCGAGAACCTACGCCGCGAGGGCATCGAGTTCCAGACGGAGAACGACACCGAGGTCGCCGCCGGCTACCTCGCGTGGCGGTTGCGCGAGGGCGCCTCGCTCGAGCAGGCGCTCGAGGGCTGCCTCGAAGATCTCGACGGCTTCTACACATTTGCCGTCGGCACGGCGGACGGCTTCGCCGTCCTACGCGACCCAATCGCGTGCAAGCCCGCCGTGCTCGCCGAGACTGACGACTGGGTGGCGATGTCCTCCGAATGGCGCTCGATCGCAGTTCTCCCCGGCGCGGCGGACGCGCGCGCGTGGGAGCCCGAGCCGGGCATCGTGTACGTCTGGGAGAAGGCGCTCGTTTGATGGCCGTCGCCGCGCGCGAGCAAAGCGCGGTCGAGGTCGTCGACCTCGCGACGACGCCGCTCCGCGAGCTCAACCAGCGCCTGCACGACCTCGCCGGGAGCACCGCGGCCCCGCGGCGCTGGCGCGTCGTCAACCCGAGCGGCACCCACGCCGTCGCGTGCGGGCTCGACGTCGAGATCGAGGTCGAGATCGACGGCCACGTCGGTTACTACTGCGCCGGCATGAACAAGCTCGCGACGGTGCGTGTGCACGGCAACGCCAGCACCGGCATCGCGGAGAACATGATGTCCGGGCGCGTCGAGGTCGACGGCAACGTCAGCCAGTCGGCCGGCGCGACCGGACGCGGTGGGCTTCTGGTCGTGCGCGGGAACGCGTCGTCGCGCTGTGGGATCTCGATGAAGGGGATAGACATCGTCGTCGGTGGCTCGGTCGGCCACATGAGCGCGTTTATGGCGCAGACCGGCTGTCTCGTCGTGTGCGGAGACGCGGGCGACGCGCTCGGCGACTCGATCTACGAGGCGCGTATCTACGTAGGCGGCTCGGTCGCGAGCCTCGGCGCCGATTGCGTCGAGAAGGAGATGCGCGCCGAGCATGTCGCGCAGCTGCACGGGCTCCTCGAGGCGGCAGGGATCGATGCCGACCCTGCCGACTTCAGACGCTACGGCTCCGCGCGGCAGCTCTACACGTTCAAGGTCGACAACGCGGCGGCGTACTGATGTCCGCAGCGGACAGTGCAGGGGTCAGGTCCGGGGTCAGGTCCCCGGACACGTCCGGAGCGGACGGTGGTCGCCCGTGGAACCTCCGCGAGTCGAACCTCTTCGATCGCACTGTCATCGCGGAGATCCAGCGTGCCGCGACCGAGGGGATCTACGACATCCGCGGGTTCGGGGCCAAGCGCAAGCTCCCTCACTTCGACGATCTCCTCTTCCTCGGCGCCTCGATCTCGCGCTACCCGCTCGAGGGGTACCGAGAGCGTTGCGCGACCGACGTCGTGCTCGGGACGCGCTTCGCGCGCAAGCCGCTCGAGCTGAAGATCCCGGTGACGATCGCGGGGATGAGCTTCGGCGCGCTCTCCGCGCCGGCGAAGGAGGCGCTCGGCCGCGGCGCGAGCGAGGTCGGCACCTCGACCACCACCGGCGACGGCGGCATGACCCCCGAGGAGCGCGAGCACTCCAAGATCCTCGTCTACCAACTCCTGCCCTCTCGCTACGGGATGAATCCCGACGACCTGCGCGAGGCGGACGCGATCGAGGTCGTCGTCGGCCAGGGCGCGAAGCCGGGAGGCGGAGGGATGCTCCTCGGCCACAAGATCTCGGACCGCGTCGCCGAGATGCGCTCGCTCCCGAAGGGCATCGACCAGCGCTCGGCCTCGCGTCACCCCGACTGGACGGGCCCGGACGACCTCGAGATCAAGATCACCGAGCTACGCGAGATCACCGACTGGGAGAAACCGATCTTCGTCAAGGTCGGCGCGACGCGCACGTACTACGACGTCCAGCTCGCCGTGAAGGCCGGCGCGGACGTGATCGTCGTCGACGGGATGCAGGGCGGCACCGCTGCGACCCAGGACGTCTTCATCGAGCACGTCGGCATCCCCACGCTTCCCGCCACCCGGATCGCTGCGGACGCGCTCCAGGAGCTGGGGATGCACCGCCAGGTACAGCTCATCGTCTCCGGGGGGATCCGCAGCGGCGCCGACGTCGCGAAGGCGCTCGCGCTCGGTGCGGACGCGGTGTCGATCGGGACTGCAGCGCTCGTCGCCATGGGCGACAACAGCCCAGAGCACGACGACGCCTACCGCGAGATCGGCAGCGCGGCCGGCTACTACGACGACTGGCAGGCGGGCCGCGACCCGACGGGGATCTCGACGCAGGATGAGCAGCTCGCCGCGCGGTTCGACCCGGTTCTCGGCGGGCGCCGCATAGCGAACTATCTCCGCGTCCTCACGCTCGAGACGCAGACGCTCGCCCGTGCCTGCGGCAAGTCGCACGTCCACAATCTCGAGCCGGAGGACCTCGTGGCGCTCACCGTCGAGGCCGCGGCGATGGCGAAGGTGCCGCTCGCGGGAACGGACTGGATTCCCGGCACACGCTCGTAGACGGGCAGCTGCGACACCCGCGAAAGATGTCGGCGAACGAGATCGCGTCGTCCGAGGAACGCATCGGGAACTGCGTAGTGAAGGATGTTCGAACGCGGCTCGGAAAGCCTGCCAGAGGACCGCCTCCACGCGTCGTCGATGCGGCGCGGAGGCGGGCTCGTGACCTGCGTCAGACCGCGCCGCAGAACGAGTCGCGGAGGTAGGCGCGACGGGCGCTGTCGTCACGCTCCGACCGCAGGTAGCGGATCCACGCCTCGCGCTCGTGGGCGACTGCGCCGAGCTCCCAGACGCAGAACGTCGGCCGATGCGAACCGGCGCTCGTCACGGGATGGAAGAGGACGTCGTGCGCGCCGGACTTCGCCCAGACCGTCTCCCAGAGCTCGTTGTCGTTGCGCCACGTCGAGACGAGAAGGAAGTAGAAGTCGCCGTCACACCGGTGCAGGACGACGAACCCGAGAGCGTCGTCGAGCTCGAGCGTGCCAGCCCTGGCTCCCGATCGCAGGCAGCGCCTGGCGAGTGCGCGGATCGCAAGCGGCAAGGACGCATCCTCGGGAGCGATGTCGTACCACTTGAGAACCGCCTCACCGAGAGTGATGCCCGGCTGTGGCGACGCGACCTTCGGCGCATGTCTGTACTCGGGCGTCGCGCCGTATCCCGCCTGCTCGAGGGCGCTCACGAGTTGTCCCCCGCGCGCGTGAACTCCATGACCCAGTTCATCTCCCACGTCGTACCTCCGTCGTCGGAGAACGCCTGCTCCCAGCGCGGCGCCGGGGTCGTGACGCCGGACCAGGTGAACCGCACGCGGATCGGGCGACCCTCGAACACGTCGTCACCCTCGAAGACCCCGACGCCACCGTCGAACGACCCGAGCACCGGTGGGTCGAGCAGCCCCGGCCGGCGGCTGTCGGCCCAGTAGATCGACCACAGCTCCGTCTCGGGGTCGAAGAAGCGGAACGACATCCCGATAAACCCGCCCCCGTAGTCGGTGCAGTACACGTCCTCGTTGCCGAGCCCGCCCGGCAACGGCCGCGCGGCGACCTGCGACTCGAACTCGTCCCATTCGTCGGATCCGGCGAGCCGCCGCACGCGTCGGTGGTTGTGCACGTTCCAGCGCCCCATCCAGAAGTCGAAGTCGTGCGACGTCACTCGTTCTCGGACATCCACTCTCATCGTCGGCTCCTTTCCCTCGTGGTCAGGTGGCGGACGCTATCGCGAAAATAGGGCAGATTTCGCCCGCTATCTGTGCTTGACTTCAGCGGTGCTGACGCCAACCGCGCGGCTGCTCGAGCTTCTCGAGTTGCTCCAGGGCCAGCCCCTCATCACCGGTCGCGAGATCGCCGACCAACTGGGGGTCGACCGGCGGACGGCGCGGCGCTATGTCACCGCGCTCCAGGATCTCGGCATCCCGATCGAGGGCCAGCGCGGCGTCGGTGGCGGCTACCGGATTCGGCCGGGCTATCGACTACCGCCGCTCATGCTCACGGACGACGAGGCCGTCGTCGTCGCGCTCGGCACGCTCGCCGCGGGTCGGCTCGGGCTGTCGGGCTCTGGCGACTCCGTCGACGGCGCGCTCGCCAAGATCCACCGCGTGCTCCCCGACGGCCTGCGCCGCCGGGTCGAGGCCCTGGAGGAGACGCTCGACTTCACGGCCAGCGCGCGCGGCTCGGCCGCCGTCGGCGGCGAGCTCGTGCTCCTCCTCGCAGACGCCATCCGTCGACGGCGCAGGCTGCGAATGACGTATCGCTCGTACGGGGGCGAGGAGACGAACCGCGAGCTGAGCCCGTTGGGCCTCGTCGTCCACACGGGGCGGTGGTACCTGCCGGCTCACGACCACGGCCGTGACGATCTCCGCACGTTCAGGGTGGACCGGATCCGACGGCCCGCTCTGTCCGAAGAGTCGGCGGTCCCGCCGCCGGACGGCTTCGACGCGGTGGCCTACGTCTCGACGTCGCTCGCACGCACT
Organism: Gaiellaceae bacterium; assembly: GCA_035514135.1. Classification (GTDB taxonomy): domain Bacteria; phylum Actinomycetota; class Thermoleophilia; order Gaiellales; family Gaiellaceae; genus GMQP-bins7. Next base: position 8,544 of record DATKBJ010000002.1, read on the forward strand.
CCCTGGAGGTGGGAGGTGGAAGTGCTCCTCGACCTCTCGCTCGAAGAAGCCGCACGGCGCGTGCCGGCGACGCTTGCCGAGCTGATCGAGGAGGATGCCGGAACGCTTCTCCGGATACGTGTCGGGTCGCTGGACTGGGCTGCGACGGTGCTCGCGGGGCTCGGGTGCGGCTTCACGATTCGGCGGCCGGACGAGCTCCGCGCGAGCGTCCGCTCGCTCGCCGATCGCCTCGTCGCATCCGCCTGACGCGGTCAGGCTTCCCAGCCGAGCTCGCGTGAGACGACCGCCGCGCGCTCGAGGAGCAGCGGAAGGGCAGCGTCCACTGCCGGTTCGTCGAATCTAGAGCTCGGGCCCTGCAGCGCGACGATCGCCTCGAGCTCACCGCGCGCCGAGCGGATGGGGGCTGCGATGGCGGTGAGGCCGGGCTCGCGCTCGCCTGCTGCCTGCGCGTAGCCGCGCTCGCGCACCCGCTCTACCTCCACGGCGAGCGCCTGCCTGTCCGTGATCGTCCGCGTCGTGTACGCGCGGAACGGGCCGTCGGGGAGCTCCCGCCCCGAGAAGGCGAGCATCACCTTCCCGGCCGACGTGGCGTGCGCGATCGACGGCCGGCCGAGCCGCGACACCGGTTGGACCTGGTGGGAGCCGGGGACGAAGTCGACGGTGATCGCGTCCTCGTCTCCCGGAACCGAGAGCGTCGCCGTCTCGCCGGTGGCCTCGACGAGAGCGACGAGGTGTGCGCGGGCGACCTCGCGCACGTCGAGTCGCGCGAGGACCGCGTTCGCAAGGTGCACGACTCGGATGCCGAGCCGATAGCGACCCGTCGCGTCGACCCGCTCCACGAGGCCCGACGCTGCGAGCGTGCCGAGCTGGCGCGACACCGTGCTCGGAGTCATACCCGTGCGCCGCGCCACTTCGTTCGTGCCGAGCTCGCCTCCATCTGCGAGGGTGTCGAGCACTGTGATCGCTCGCTCGGCAGCGCCAATTCGGCGGGTTGAAGGTTGACGAGTGCGCGACATCGGTGTAGGTTCGTTGCGGAGTCTGGCACAGCGTTGCTGATAGTGCAATTCATGCCCTGATGTCGTTTCTTCTCTCCTGCCCGTTCTGTGGCCCGCGGCCGGTGGACGAGTACGCGTACTTCGGCGAGGTCACGAAGCGGCCATCCGGCTCTCCGAGCCTTCGTGAGCTGACCGACTACGTGTACTTCCGCGACAACGTCGCGGGCGTCCAGCGCGAGTGGTGGCAGCACCGGTCCGGCTGCGGGGAGTGGTTCCTCGCCGAGCGCGACACACGGACGAACGAGGTGCTCGAGGTGATCCTGCCGCAGCCGCAGGCCGATGGGGTCAGACCCGTAGGGTCAGACCCCGGGAACGAGGCGGCGTGAGGCTCGACCCGCGCGACGGCGAGCGGGTCGACCGCTCGAAGCCGGTCTCGTTCACGTTCGCCGGCTGGAAGGTGACCGGCTTCGAAGGCGACACGCTCGCCTCCGCCGCGTTCGCCGCCGGGAAGCGCGTCTTCTCGCGCTCCTTCAAGTACCACCGCCCGCGGGGGCTCCTCTGCTGCTCGGGGCATTGCCCGAACTGCCAGATGACGGTCGACGGCGTGCCGAACGTTCGCGTCTGCACCGAGCCGATCCGCGAGGGCGCCGTCGTCGAGGGGCAGAACGTCCGCTGGTCGCTCGACTTCGACCTCATGTCCGTCACCGACAAGATCGGCGGGCCGTTCACGCCGGTCGGCTTCTACTACCGCACGTTCATCCGCCCGCGCGCGGCGTGGCCGCTGTACGAGAAGTTCCTGCGCAGCGCTGCCGGGCTGGGCAAGCTCGACCCGCACGCCGGGCACTCGCGCCGCTACGAGACGGAGCATCGCCATGCGCGCGTGCTCGTCGTCGGTGGCGGGGAGGCTGGGCGGAAGGCGGCGCTCGACGCGGCGCAGGCTGGGCCGGGCGTCGTCCTCGTCGACGAGGACGCGCGGCACGCGAGGCTCACGCTAGCCGGGGTGGAGGTGCTCGCTCCGGCCCGCGCGCTCGGGATCTGGGAGGGCGGTCTCGTCCCGGTCGATGCCGGAACGACTCTCTACCGCTTCCGCGCCGAGAAGATCCTCGTCGCGACCGGTGCGCTGGAGCAGCCGATCGTCTTCCCTGGGAACGACCTTGTCGGCGTGATGCTCCCCGACGGCGCGCGGCGGCTGATCCGCGATTTCTCGATCAAGCCGGGCGAGCGTGCCGCGGTGATCGGCTCCGATGACGAGACGCTCGCGATCGCGGACGAGCTCGCCGAGGCTGGTATCGAGGTCACGAAGGTCATCGATCTGCGTGAGGCCCGTCCGCGCGAGCTGGCCGCGCAGGGTGGCAAAGGTCGCGTCGCGCGGCTCGCGCTCGACGGCGAGCACTACGGCTGCGACCTGCTCGTGGCCTCCGGCGGGCGGCAGCCGGCGTACTCGCTCCTCGCGCAGGCGGGAGCGCGCGTCGAGTATGACGAGACGCTCGGAGTCTTCGTGCCGACCCAGATCCCGGACGGGATCGAGGCGGTCGGCAGTGTCACCGGCGAGGGCCTCTCGAAGGTCGCGCCCGAGCCGACCTACCCCGGCAAAGGCAAGTGCTTCGTCTGCATCTGCGAGGACGTGACCACGAAGGACATGAAGCGCGCGATCGGCGAGGGCTTCGACTCGATCGAGCTCGCGAAGCGCTACACGACGACGACGATGGGCCCGTGCCAGGGGAAGCTCTGCCACCTCTCCTCGATCCGTGTGTACGCGCAGGAGAACCGGATGTACGAGTCGGCGATCGGGACGACGACGGCGCGGCCGCCGTGGTCTCCGGTCGAGCTCGGCCTGCTCGCCGGCCGCGAGCTGACGCCGGCGCGCCGCGGATCGATCCACTGGAGGCACGAGGAGGCGGGCGCGACGATCCTATGGGCGGGGCCGTGGAAGCGGCCGTACGCATACGGCGAGCATCCCGAGGACGAGGTGCGCGCGGTGCACGAGTCGCTCGGCGTGATCGACGTCTCCACGCTCGGCAAGCTCTTCGTCGAGGGGCCCGAGGCCGTCGAGCTCCTCGAGCGCCTCTACCCGAACCGCTTCGGCGACATGAAGCCTGGCCGGATCCGGTACGGTGTGCTCACTTCGGACGCCGGGCGGATCATGGACGACGGCACGATCGCGCGGCTCTCCGACGATCTCTTCTACGTCACGACGACGTCGACCGGCGCCGATGCCGTGACCGCCTGGTTCGAGTGGTGGAACGCGGTGTGGGGCTACGAGGTGGAGATCGTGAACGTGACAGGTGCGCTCGCCGCGGTGAACCTCGCGGGCCCGCGGTCGCGAGACGCGCTGCAGCGGCTGACCGAGGCGGACGTCTCCGCGGAGGCGTTCAAGTACCTCGATGCCCACGAGATCGAGGTCGCAGGCGTTCCGACGCTCGCACTGCGCATCGGGTTCGTGGGCGAGCTCGGCTACGAGCTCCACTTCCCGAGCCCTGCCGGCGAGCATCTCTGGGACGCACTCGTCGCCGAGGGCGCCCAGCCGTTCGGTCTCGAGCCGCAACGCGTGCTTCGGCTCGAGAAGGGCCACGTCATCGTCGGCCAGGACACGGACTCGGAGTCGAACCTCTACTCCGCCGGCATGTCGTGGCTCCCGAAGATGGACAAGGACGACTTCGTCGGGAAGTTCGCCCTCGAGCACTTCGGACAGCGCGAGGAGAAGGAGAAGCTCGTCGGCTTCACGATGGAAGAGGACGTTCTCCCGGCCGAAGGCGCGCAGATCGTGATCGAGGGGCTGCCCGCCGGGCGCGTGACGAGCGCGCGGCGGAGCGAGGCGGTGGGCGAGGTGATCGGGCTCGCGTGGGTGCCGACCGACAGGTCGGAGGCCGGTACGCGCGTCGAGATCGTCATCGACCGGCTCCGCCGCGGCGCGCGGATCACGCACGGCGCCTTCTTCGACCCGTCGGGGGAGCGGATGCGGTCATGAGCCGCGCCTTCCTCTCTCCTTCACGGTGCGCTGACGGGACTACGAGCTCGCCACTGAGTCGCGCGCTCGACGGCGCGGATGAGGCGGCGGTGCGCGACCTGTCGCTCGACGGGATCGTTGAGATCCGCGGGAACGTCATGTTGCTCTCAGACGAGCCGGCTGAGGAGCTCGTCCGGCTCTCGCCACGACGCGCGATCCTGTTTACGCACGGCGATCCAGCGGATGCCGCCGAGCGGATTCGCGCGGCTGGCATGCTCGCCTACGACGTAACCGGCGCCTACGCGGGCATGGCGATCGCCGACGAGCGCGTGCTGCGCCGCCTCACCGATCTCGACCTCGCGCAGATCCCGACGGCAGCCCCGTTCGCGCACGTGAGCGCGCTCTTCGGCCGCGGCGCCGACGGCTGGATCCACGTCTACGTCCACCAGGAGCTCGGCCACTACGTGGCCGAGGCGGTCCTGGACGCGCTCGCGGGGCTGGAGGGAACGCAGTGGCACTGAGCGAGATCTTCTTCCCGAAGCGGATGTGGCGGCAGCGGCCGGAGCTCAAGCGCCGGTACGAGGTCGTCATCGTCGGCGGCGGGTCGCATGGACTCGCGACCGCGTACTACCTCGCCAAGCGGCACGGGATCACCGACGTCGCGATCCTCGAGAAGTCGTACATCGGCTCCGGCGCGTCGGGCCGCAACACGACGATCATTCGCTCGAACTACCGCACGCCCGAGGGCGCGGCGTTCTACGGCGGGAGCGTCCGCCTGTACGAACGGCTCTCGAAGGAGCTCGACTTCAACCTCATGTTCTCGCAGCATGGGCACCTGACCCTCGCCCACTCGGACCGCGCGATGATCACGATGCAGGAGCGCGCCGAGGTGAACAAGCTGCTCGGGATCGACTCGAGCGTCATCTACCCGCCGCGCATCGCCGAGCTGTGCCCGGAGCTCGACCTCTCGCAGCGGCCGGCCTACCCGGTCGTCGGCGCCCTCTACCACCCGCCGGGCGGGATCATCCGCCACGACGCGGTCGTGTGGGGTTTCGCGCGGGCGGCGGATCGTCTCGGTGTGGAGATTCACTCGTCCACGGAGGTCACAGGCCTTCAGCGCGACGGCGATCGCATCACTGCGGTCGAGACCAACCGAGGACGCGTCGAGTGCGGACAGGTCGTGAGCGCGACCGCGGGCTGGTCCTCGCTCGTCGGCAGGTTCGCCGGCCTGCGCCTCCCGATCACGACACACATCCTCCAGGCGTTCGTGACCGAGCCCGTGAAGCCGTTCCTCGATGTCGTCCTCGTGTCGTCGCAGCTCCACGTGTACGTCTCGCAGACCGACCGCGGCGAGTTCCTCATCGGCGCCGAGATCGAGCCGTACACGACGTACAACGGTGCAGGGACCCTCTCGTTCCTCGAGTACTCGGCCGCGCATGCGATCGAGCTGCTCCCTCAGCTCGAGCGCACGAAGGTCCTGCGCACGTGGACGGGGCTCTGCGACCTCTCGCCGGACTACAGCCCGATTCTCGGCAAGACGGAGATCGACAACTTCCACGTCTCGACGGGCTGGGGGACGTACGGGTTCAAAGCCGCGCCGATCGTCGGCGTGACGCTGGCCGAGCTCGTCGCGAGCGGGAAGACACCCGACCTCATCGCTCCGTTCGCGATGGAGCGCTTCCATACCGACACTCTCGTCTCCGAGCTGGCAGCTGCCGCCGTGAGCCACTGAAAGGAATCCGACGATGTCGACGACCATGCCTTCCAGCCTCGAGATCGCGCAGGCCGCGACGCTCCGCCCGATCACCGACGTCGCCGACGAGCTCGGCCTTCTCGACGACGAGCTCGAGCAGTACGGGCGGCACAAGGCGAAAGTCGGCCTCTCGGTCATCGAGCGGCTCGCAGATCGACCCGACGCGAAGCTGATCAACGTCACGGCTATCACGCCGACGCCTGCCGGCGAAGGGAAGACGACGACGTCGGTGTCGCTCACGCAGGGGCTCGGCGTCCTCGGTCGCAAGCCCGTGCTCTGCCTGCGCGAGGCCTCGCTCGGGCCCGTCTTCGGGGTCAAGGGCGGCGCCGCGGGCGGCGGCTACGCGCAGGTCGTCCCGATGGAGGACCTGAACCTTCACTTCACCGGCGACCTGCACGCGATCACGGCCGCGAACAATCTCCTCTCGGCGCTGATCGACGCGCACCTGCACCACGGCAACGCGACCGGTCTCGACCCGCTCGCCGTCTCGTGGCGCCGGTGCATGGACATGAACGACCGAAACCTCCGAAATGTCGTCACCGGCCTCGGCGGGCGGGCGCACGGCGCCCCGCGCGAGACCGGGTTCGACATCACCGCGGCGAGCGAGATCATGGGGCTCGTCGCCGTCGCGCGCGATCTCGCCGACCTGCGCGAGCGGCTGGGGCGCATCACGGTCGGGCAGAGCTACGACGGCGAGCCCGTGACCGCGGAGCAGATCGGCGCCGCCGGAGCGATGACGGTCGTCCTCAAGGACGCGATCAAGCCGAACCTCGTCCAGACGCTCGAGGGCCAGCCGGCGTTCGTCCACTGCGGCCCGTTCGCGAACGTCGCACACGGCAACAACTCGCTCGTGGCCGACCGCGTCGGGCTCAAGCTCGGCGAGTACGTCATCACCGAGTCCGGCTTCGCCTCGGACATGGGGATGGAGAAGTTCTTTGACATCACCTGCCGTATCGGCGAGCTGCGGCCGAGCGCGGTGGTGCTCGTCGCCACCGTGAAGGCGCTGAAGCACCACGGCGGCAACCTCGAAGGCGGCCTGGCGGAGATCGAGACGGGGGCAGCGAACCTCGCGCGTCACATCGGCATCGTCAACGGCTTCGGGCTGCAGGCGGTCGTCGGCGTGAACAAGTTCCCGACCGACACGCAGGAGGAGCTCGAGCTCGTGCGGCGCCTGGCGCTCGAGTCCGGGGCCTACGCGGCGGAGATCAACACCGCGTTCGAGCATGGGGGCAATGGGGCTACCGCGCTGGCCGAGGCGGCAGTCGCCGCCGCCGACGAGCCGAACACGTTCGACTTCGCGTACTCCCTCGACGCGCCGATCGAGGAGAAGATCCGCCTCATCGCCACGCGCGTCTACGGCGCCGACGACGTCGAGCTCCTCGCACCGGCGAAGAAGAGAGCCGCGGAGTGGGAGGGCACCGAGCTCGCGCGCCTCCCGATCTGCATGGCGAAGACGCACCTCTCCCTCTCCCACGACCCGGCGCTCAAGAACGCCCCGACCGGCTTCACGGTCACCGTCCGCGACCTGCGCCCGTATACGGGAGCGGGCTGGATCGTCGCGCTGTGCGGCGACATGATGACGATGCCGGGCCTGGGGAAGACGCCGGCCGCGTTCGCGATCGACATCGACGCGTCGGGCGAGACGGTCGGGCTGTTCTAGCTCGACGCCGACCGACGACGTGACAGCGTGTAGCGTCCGCCGCGTGGAAGAGCCTCGGTCGTGAGCGCGACGAGCGCGCCCGAGCGCCGCGCACGGGCCGCTCCTGCTGGCTGATATCAGCGCCTACACGTCGTTCCTGCAATCCGTCACCTACGCGCACCGCGAAGACGCGTTTGCCGACGGGCCATCCCGGAGGCATATACGGTGATGTCGAGCCTCCTCGACGGGATCGTCGCACGCCTCGTCCCGCCCTTCACGCTAGCGAAGCTCGAGGGGGATGCGATCTTCGCGTATGCGACGGACTCGCGAGTGGTGCCCTGGGGCGATGATCTCTTCGAGTGCCTCGACGCGTGCTATGCCGAGTTCCGTCGCCGAGTGGCGGACGCTCGAGACCTGACGACGTGCTCGTGCAATGTCTGCTCGCGCATCGGCGTTCTCGATCTCAAGTTCGTCCTCCAGGCCGGCCCGTTCGTCGTTCACGAGATCGCGGGTCGCCTCGAGCTCGTCGGGCCGGAGGTCGTCATGGCCCACCGCCTCCTCAAGACCGGCGCCGCCGAGCTCGTCGGCCATGGGGCATACGCGCTGGTCACGGCCGCCGCCGCCGCCGAGTTCCGCATCCCGACGACTGACTCGATCCCGATCGTCGAGACCTACGAGCATTACGCCCCGATCAGCGGCCACGTGTTCCCGCTGCGGGAGGCGTGAGGGCGCGGCCGGTCAGTGCACGATGAGCACGTCGCAGCGGGCCATGCGCTGGACTTGCTCGGACACCGAGTGGCCGAGCATACGCTCGACCTGGCTCGGTTCGCGTGTGCCGAGGACGATCAGACCGGCGTCGTAGCGCTCCGACGCTTCGACGATCGCGAGCGCGATGTCGCCGACCGCCTCGACGAGCTCGAGCTCGAAGCCGCGCTCGCTCAGAAGCTCCCTCGCCCGTTGCAGCTCCGGGCCGGGGGTCATGTCCGGTGCCGCCCCGATCGCGACCGGTGTCACGCTCGTCACGACGAGCTTCGCCTCGTAGAGCCTCGCGAGCTGGGCCGCCCGCTCGAGCGCCCGGTTGGAGACGTCGGTGTCGTTGTAGGCGAGCAGGATGTTCATCTGACCTCCCGGTTCGTGTCGGGGCCGATCATCGGCCTACGTGGACGGCTCGCGCATCGGCTCTTTGCCAAGGTCAGCGATCGGGTTCCTACTGACCGACGGCCGCCTGCGGCGGCTCATCGCCGGCGAGTCCGAGCGACGACATCAGCTCTTCGGCCCACTCGGGGTGGCGTTGCACGCACGACGGACAGCAGCGGAGGTGCGAGCCCTTCAGGGCCGGATGCTCGAGCTCGACACCCGGCGGGAGCTCCATCTTCCCCCACGCGGCCCCCGAGATCAGTCCGTCCGCCTGTCGCCTGCTGCAGACCGCGCAGACGAGGTAGAGCCTCGACATCTACGCCAGGCTACCTGCCTACGTCTTCTAGCCCCACGGCCCGATGAACGGGCCATCCACGTCGGCGAGCAGGAGGACGACGACGACGACGATGCAGACGACGCAGAGTCCGAGCATGAACGGCACGACGCGCGAGTCCTCCTTCTGCGCCGGCGGGAAGTCGATCTGCTTACCAGCCATCGTTCCTCCCTCCTAGCCCGCCGCGGGCTTGTCGAGTGCTCCGGATGCCTTGAGGCGATCCGCCTGCTCGGTGAGCTTGCGGTTCTCGAGGATCACGAAACCCCAGAACGCGATCAGCATCGCCGAGAACCCCAGAACGGTGAGGATCCACGTGCCGGTCGACCCTCCGCCGCCGAATGTCCAGAACTCGGCGATCTCCTCGTTCAGGGCGCCGTCGGTCGTCAGCCACGAGTCGTACGGGAACGAATCGAACATCGGCTAGCTCCTTTCTCCCGTGCCGACCGGGGTCGTTGCCTTGCCATTCGCCTGCCAGTACGCGTCGAGGAGCACCGGAGCGGCGTCGACCTCGCGGCCGTCCGGCTCGACGATGACCTCCGGGACGCGCTCGAACTCGGGGTAGAAGTCCATTCCGAACTCCGCCAGGTCGAGCCCCTCGAGCTCCACCTCGGGCGGGACGCGCAGCAGGTTCATGCGCTTGAGGATCCAGCTCACCAGGTATCCAGGCAGGAAGGCGAGCGGCAGGAACGCCATCATCCCCATGAGCTGCCCGCCGAGCGACGACTCGATGTTGTTGATCCCGGTCGGGTAGCCGCCGGCGAAGATGCCGACGAGGAGCACGCCGTAGAAGCCGCATACGCCGTGGACGGCGACTGCGCCGACCGCGTCGTCGACGCGGAGCTTCTTCTCGATCCACGTTCCCGACCAGACGGCGAGCATGCCGCCCGAGATCGAGAGCAGGTACGCGAGCGACGGGTGGTATACGTCGGCGCCCGCCGAGACCGCGATCACGCCTGCGAGACCACCTGACAGCGTCCAGAACGGGTCACCCTTGCTCGCGAACCAGCCGCCGGTGAAGCCGCCGGCGAAACCGATCGTGATCACCCAGGCGATGGCGCCGAGCGTCGTCGGTGAGAGGTAGATGTTGAGCCAGCCCGGGAATGCCGTCGATTGGATGACGAGACAGGCAGCGTAGAAGCCGTAGAAGCCCGTGAAGATGAGCAGGAGGCCCATCAGCGTGAGATGGGTGTTGTGCCCGCGGAAGGAGCGCGCCATGCCGTCGGCGGTGTACTTGCCGATGCGCGGCCCGAGGTTCAGGAGCACGCCGAAGGCGAACGCGCCCGCGACGCCGTGCACGACGAGCGACGCAATCGCGTCGTGGAAGCCGTAGTTCGTGACGAGCCAGCCGCCGCTCGACCAGCCCCAGGCGGCGTCCATGATCCACACCGCCGAGCCGAGGATCGCCGTGAGGATGAGGTACGCGGAGAGGCGGATGCGCTCGATGACCGCTCCCGACATGATCGAGCCCGTCGTCCACGAGAAGAGGAGGAACGCGAGGAAGAAGACGCCGGTGATGTGGTCCTGCAGGTTCGGCCCCATCGCCGACGACCACGGCGCCGACGCTCCGCAGAAGCCCTCGAAGGCGTCCGGGCTCGCGTGACCCGACTTCGGCCAGCCCTCCTGGAAGCAGCCGTAGATGTACCAGCCGAAGTAGTAGAAGGTCGGTGTGACGACCGCGATCGTGAGGATGTTCTTCATCGCGGTCGACATGACGTTCTTGCGCCGCGCGGCGCCGCCCTCGTACGCCATGAAGCCGACGTGGATCAGCCACATGACGACGACGGTCCAGAAGTAGAACGTCTCGGCGAGGATCGCCGAGTCGAGCGCCACCTTGGCGTCGACGTCCTCGATCGACGGGGTTTGGGCGAGCCAGGTCGGGAGCAGCGACGAGATCATTCCACCCTCCTCGGGGCGTCAAGAGCCGCGGTCGGCGTCGGGGAGAACGTATGAACCCTGCGGGAGCGTTTCCATGTCGTGAACGGCTGAGGTTGGCGTGTCGAGTATGTGGAGAAGCGACACACGGCCGTTCAGGATCGGCGCCGCACCTCGCCCGTGAGAGCATCGACCTCGAAGTTCTCGGAGCGGACGGGCTCGCCCGTGGCGTCCAGGCGGTCGGCGAGGCCGACGATCCAGACCAGGCGCGTCGGAATGCCCTGGTTGAGCGCGCGCACGAGCACGCAGCCCGTCTCCTCGCACGGCGTGAAGGACGCGGCTTCGGTCGCGATCGCGATCGCCTCCTCCTGAGTGAGCTGGTCCTCGCGCGAGCCGCACGTCCGTGTGACGGCGAGCGCGGCTACGAGCACGACGGCGAGGAGGAGGATCCTCCCGAGGGCCGAGTCCCGGAGCCCACGGCGCGGGGCGGGCGGGCCCGCGCCGTTACCCGGGGCTGGCGTTCCAGCGTCGGTAGACAGCGTAAGCCCTCAGGAACAGGTAGCCGATGAAGTGCGTCATGAACACGAGGAGGAGCCACCAGCTCCACCACAGGAAGTGGGGCCGGGGCTCCATGCCGCGCAGCTCTACGACGGTGAGGTAGAGCGCGAGCGCGAGCGTCAAAAGCATGATCGCGGGCGCGAAGCCGAGGAGGTAGACGAGAAGCACGAGCCCATCCTCGCTGGGCGGGGCGGGCGGATCAAGCTGGCTACGCGAGCCCGGGCGCCACGAGCCCGTCCCGCCGGGCCGCCGCAGCCTCGACGAAGTGCTCGAAGACCGTCAGGAATCGTGGATCGACGCGCCACTCCTCTTGGAGCTCCCACTGCACCGCGAGTACGAACGCCTCGCCCTCGAGCTCGACCGCCTCGACGACGCCGTCGGGCGCGCGCGCGACGACGCGCAGCTCCGGAGCGATCCGCTCGAGCGCCTGGTGGTGGAAGCTGTCGACGTCCACCTCGACGGCGCCGAGCGCTGCGTGCAGCCGGCTACCCGGCTCGACGGCGATGGGATGTCGCGGGTGGGGCGGCACGGTCGGCTCGGCGGCCAGAGAGGCGCGCTCGACCTCCTTCCAGGCGACCCAGCCGCGGTCGGACGGGTGATCGGCCCACTCCGCCACGAGGCTGAGGTCCTGGACGAGTGAGCCGCCGAGCACGACGTTGAGGATCTGGATGCCCCTGCACATCCCGAGGATCGGCAGGTTGCGCTCGAGCGCGCGCTCGACGAGCTCGAGCTCGAAGGCATCTCGGTGCGGCTCGGTTGCTGCGAGCAGCTCGCTCGGCTCCTGCCCGTAGCGGCGAGGCTCGATGTCCCGGCCGCCACCGAGCGCGATGCCGTCGCAGACCTCGAGCGCGTCGTCGAGCGCCTCGAGCGTGCGGGGCAGCGTGAGCGGGACTCCCCCTGCGCGCGCGATCGGGCGCTGAAAGCCGACGCCTTGGTAGTCGCCGAAGTCATGGTGGCTCACGGAGAGCCCGATAAGCGGCTTCGGCCCGGAGCTCACCTCGACAGTCATACCGAAGCTGTTCTAGCATCGAACGACGCTCACAGACCCCGAAGGGAGGCCGATGGGAGACGGAACCACTTCCGAGGCGCAGGGCCAGACCGCGCTGCCGCCGGAGTTCGTCGAGGAGTGGCGGAATGCCGCCTACAACTGCTACAGCTCGGGCCACAAGTTCTGTCGTGAAGTCTGTCCCGTGATGCAGGTCACGCGCGACGAGCGACACACGCCGACGACGTTCCACGCGAACGTCGTGGCGATGGAGAAGGGCTTCCTGACGCTCGAGGACGTCGCCGAGGACTACGTCAACTGCACGCAGTGCGGCGCGTGCGAGCTTCGCTGCCCGAACACGCTGTTCACGGGCGACTTCTACCGCTTCCGGACCCGAACCGTCGATCTCGTGAAGGCCATGCGGTCGCTTGCCGTCGAGAACGGGATCGAGCAGCCGGGGTGGAAGGAGTGGAACGCGCTCACCGACCGCTACCGCAACGAGCCCGTGCTGAACGGGCAGCCGAGCCTGCAGGAGAACGTCGCGGACTGGGCGAAGGGTCTCGATCTGCCGATCGGCGGTGAGGCCGTCCTCTTCTGCGACTGCGAGGCCGCGTTCTACCGAACCTCGTTGCCGCGTGCGGTCGCCCGGATCCTCAAGCACGTGGGCTACGAGTTCGGGCTCATGCGCGAGCAGTGGTGCTGCGGCGGCCCGGCCGCCGAGATGGGGTACGCGGAGCAGGCGCGCCGCTTCGCCGAGCACAACGTCGCCGACTGGCGGGCGGTGGGCGCCAAGCGCATCCTCGTCCTCGACCCGCACGACTACATCGCCTTCACCGAGGACTACCCGAAGTACTTCGGTGACGAGCTCGACTTCGAGTTCGTGCTCGTCCTCGAGCTCGTGGCGGAGCTCGTGCGCGACGGGACGCTGAAGCTCACACAGCCCGTCGACCGCGTTGTCACCTACCACGACGCGTGCCGCCTGAACAAGCGAAAGGGGATCTACCAGGCACCGCGCGACATCCTCAACGCGATTCCGGGGCTCACCTTCAAGGACGTCGACCACGTCACGCAGTGGTCGTACTGCTCAGGCGCCGGCGCGGGCTTCGCGATCGAGCGGCCCGAGGTCGCCGCGGAGATCGCGCGGCGGCGGATGGAGAAGGCGGCGGCGCTCGAGATCGACACGCTTATCTCGGCGTGCGCGTGGTCGGAGCGGCCGCTGACCGAGCAGGGTGGCAAGCGCGAGCAGCCGATCGAGGTGATGGATCTCATGGAGATCGTCGCCCAGTCGGCTGGATTGGAGGTGGGCTGATGGCCGTCGCCACCATCTCGGACGCTGTCGTCGACGAGCTGCGCGCGATCTGCGGGCACGACTATGTGTTCACCGGCCGCTCGGCGCGGTTCAACCGTGCTCGCGTCCCTGCACCGTTCCCCGTGCACCGGTGGGACGAGTTCGTCCCGGACGTCGTCGTCCTCCCGCGTACCGCCGAGCAGGTCTCGGACGTGGTGAAGCTCGCCAACCGCGCTCGGCTCCCGGTTGTGCCGCGCGCCGGGGGCACGGGGCTCACCGACGGGGCGGTGCCGCTCAAGCACGGGATCCTCGTCGACGTGAAGCTCATGAACGAGATCAAGGAGATCGACCTCGTCGACCGGACGGTCACCGTCGGGCCGGGCATCAACATGCTCAAGCTCAACGAGGAGCTCCGCAAGCACGGCGTCATCTATCCCGACAACCCGGCGTCCTATCCGTGCTCGCTCGTCGGCGGCCGGATCGGCACGGGGGGCTGGTCGCTCATCGGCGGCCGGTTCGGGCACACGCGTGACCTCGTCATCAGCTTCGAGATCGTGCTGCCGACCGGCGACATCATCGAGGTCGGCGACGGAGGCGGCCGCAAGGTGCGCAAGTCGTCGACCGGGTTCCAGCTAAAGCACCTGTTCATGGGTCATCAGGGCACGCTCGGCATCGTCACGGAGGCGACGCTCGAGCTAGTCCCGCGGCCGGAGGCGGAGTTCTCCGCCTTCTTCACCTACCCCGACTACATGACCGCCTGGGAGTCGACGGGCGCGCTCGCGAAGTCGGGGATCGCGACGCTCGCCGGGGTCGTGCTCTTCGACGAGCGCAAGCTCGACTACCTCCGACGTGACGACGAGGCGTACATCCCGCAGCCGCCCGAGGTGCGCGCGGTCGTGGCGACGGCGATGTACGGCAACGCCGACGAGGTGCGCGCCGGTGCCAAGCGGCTCATGCGCATCGGCGTCGAGACCGGCGGCAACTACCTGGGGGACGAGATCTCCCACGGCGACTGGGCCGCCCGACACGACCGCTACGCGACACCGCTCCATGGCCGGCTGCGGAGCGGACAGGTCGTTCCCATGAGCTGGCACTGCGAGGACGCGGCCATCCCGTACTCCGCCCTGCCCAAGGTGCGGGAGGAGTGGCACGCGATCGCCGACAGCCTCATCGAGCGCTTCGAGATGTTCGACGACTGGGGCATGTTCGCGTACACGAACGGCCCCTACAAGCCGTGGGGCGACTACCTGACCGAGATCGACATCGGCATCTGGGAGATGCGCTGGGACGACGAGAGCTGGGCGGCCTGGGTGCAGACCAAGCGCGACATCTCCGCGGTCGCGCTTCGCCACGGCGGCTCGATCACGGCGTGCCACGGCGCGTCGCGTGAGGGCGAGGTCGATCTCGTCCCGACCGAGCTCGGGGGCGGCTTCGAGGTCATGAAGCAGATCAAGCGCACGCTCGACCCGAACAACGTCATGAACCCCGGGAAGTACCTGCTCGATCAAGCGTACGAGGAGGGAGAGTCATGATCGGATTCCGACTGGCGGCGCAGCGCCCGCCCGACGCCCAGCGCATCAACGACACGGTGATCATGCGCTTCGACCACGTGTACGAGGTGGATCCCGCGCTCATGTCCGAGCACACGCCACAACAGGACATCCCCGCCTGGGACACGCAGCGCATCGTCGCCAGCCGCTGGGATCACCTTGCATGGATGCACGACCACTTCGCCGACTCGGTGATCTCGGGCGAAGAGCTCCTCGAAGAGATCGAGGCCGAGAAGAAGGAGGGGACGGCATGAAGTTCAGCTACGTGACACTTCTCGACTACCCGCTCGCCGACTCGCTCGAGATGATCAAGACCGCGGACGAGCTCGGCTACTACGCGTGCTACGCGGCCGACGAGACCTGGCACAAGGATCTCTGGCTCGTCTTCGCCGCGGCTGCGGACTCCACGACGAACATCCGCTTCGGCCCGAACGTCTCGGGCGTCTACCTGCGGGAGCCGACCCTCATCTGCCAGTCGCTCGCGACCCTCGACGAGCTCACCGGCGGCCGCGTCGACGGCGTGATCTCCTGCGGCAACTTCGGCCTGCTCGCCCAGTACGGGGTCGACTGGACGAAGATCAAGGCCTTCTCGCGGGTGAAGGAGGCGCACCACGTGATGCGGACGTTCCTCGACGAGGGCGCGATCACGTACGACGGCGACTTCTACAAGTACTCCGGGCTCTTCACGTTCGCGCGTCCGGTGCAGGAGCGCCTCCCGCTGTACATCGGCGCGATGCGCGGCCCGAAGTCGTTCCAGTTCGCCGGCGAGGCGACCGACGGCGTCCACGTCGCGCTCTCGTACACGAAGGAGGCGTACGAGCACGTGGTCGAGCAGGTGAAGATCGGCGCCGAGCGAGCGGGTCGCGACTGGACCTCGCTCGACATCGGCGCGTGGTGCGTCATCACCTGCGGGCCGGACTCGGAGAAGGCGAAGATCGCCGCGCGCTCGATCGTGGCGTTCTACATCTCGTCGATGCCCGAGGAGCAGGTGCGGCTGCACGGGCTCGATCCGGCCGAGCTCCAGGAGATCGTCGCCGCGCTCGGCCAGGGCGATCTGGACGAGGCGTACGAGCTGACCACGCCGGAGATCGCCGAGACGCTCTCCATCGCCGGGACGCCGGAGGAGTGCAAGGCGAAGATCAAGGAGTTCGAGGAGGCGGGCGTCAACCACATGATCTGCTGCATCACCGATCCCGCGATCCTCAAGGCGTTCACAGGCAAGGACGTCGACGTCCCGGACGTGCAGGAGCAGCTTCGCCTGATCGCCGAGGAGGTCATGCCGGCGTTCGCCGGCGCGGGCGTCACCGCCGCGTAAGAGAAGCCACGGTAGGGCGCCGACCGCGCGCCGCCCGCGCGCCGCCCTACCGTCAGGACCACGGGTACGGGCTGCTCGAGACCGGATGCAGGTCGCCGGTCGCGAATCGCTCGTAGCGGAACGGGTAGAGAAGCCGCGAGTGGTCGCCAAGGAGCGCGGCCGCGACCTCGCGGCCGACGCCGATCATCTTGTACCCGTGGTTCGAGTCGAAGATCCCGTAGACGTTCGGCCGGACGTGGTCGAACACCGGGAAATTGTCGGCCGTGAACGCGCCGACCCCGCCTGAGCGCGCCATCTTGTACTGCGCGCGGCAGCCCTCGAAGCGGCTCATCGAGTGGGAGAGCGCGGCGCACCACATGTCCGGGAAGCTCGAATCGACGTCTGTGGTCGAGGGGTACGGGTCGAGCTCGACCTCACCGTCGACGACGAGCGGGGAGGCGCCCCCCTGGACCCCGTGCCGGTCGCGCTTGAAGTAGATGCCCCACAGCTCGTCCGTGACGAGGTCGCCGTCGTCCGTGTGCAGCGGGGTGTCGGTGTCGAGGTGGATGACGGGGGGAGCTCCGCCGTCGGCCGTGGCGAACATCAGCGGGTCGACGGTGATCTCGCCCTCCTGCAGGTTCCAGTACGTCCACATCGGACGGTCCCGAATCACCTCGCCCGAGGGCGTCGTGATGTCGATCGTGTCCGGCATCCCGAGCAGCGACCAGAAACGGGCCGCCCACGGCCCGGGCGCGATCACGACCTGCTCGCCGACGTCGATCGAGCCCTCGGTTGTCTCGACCGCCGACACGGAGCCGTCGTCGCGTGACGAGAAACCCGTGACCTCGACCCCTTCGACCACGGAGACGCCCTCGCCGACACACTTGTCGCGCAGGCCGAGCACGGACTCGACGTTGAAGGCGAAGCCGCCCTGGTGCTCGTGCAGGCAGATCGTGACGCCCTTCGCGCGCCAGTCGGGGAAGAGGCCCTTCATGTGCGCGTCGACTTCCGCCTCGCCGGCGATCAGCTCGGACCTGTAGCCGATCCGCTCCTGGCGCTCGAACGTCGCCGCGAGATCCGACTCCTGCACCTGCGCGCCGAGAGCGATGTACCCCACGGCGTTGTAGTGGTAGGCCTCCGGGTCGGACTCCCAGACCTCGACGCACGCCTGCATGAGCTCGCTCATGGCAGGCTGGAAGTAGTTGTTGCGGACGACCCCGCACGCGATCCCGGACGCGCCTGCGCCCGGCCGCGACTTGTCGAGGACGACGACGTCCCCACCCGAGCCGGAGCCGCGGGAGCGGAGCTCCTTTGCGAGGTGGTAGGCAGTCGAGAGCCCGTGGATGCCGGCTCCGACGACGACGTAGGGGGCGCGCTGGGGGGTGAGGTTCATTGCGTCATTGGCAATAGTATTGCGTGACGCGGAACATCGTAGCGCCAACGGGCTCCGGGCGCCATGCGCCCGGAGCCCGTTGGCCGAGGCTATTCGCCGGTCGAGCCGACGGGCGTCGTTGGTGCCGTCCCGGTCGCCGAGCCGTTCCCGCCCGTGTACATGTCGAGGTCGTAGTCGAGCCCCCACACGGGCCCGTCCACACCGGCGACGAGCTCCTCGTCGGAGAGCTTGAGGCCGACGGTCCGCTCGAGGATCGGGGCCAGGATCGCCGCGGTCAGCACCCCGAGCCCGATGCAGACGACGACGCCGATGACCTGCCAGAGCACGTTGATCTCCGCGTTCTGGAAGGCGAAGTCGCCGCTGTCGAGGCCCAGATAGCCGCCCTGGGGCGTGCCCCAGCTGATGAGACCGACCATGATGAGCCCGTAGGAGCCGGCGCCCAGAAACAGAGGCGTGAGCTTGTGCTCGTCCCAGCCGCGCTTCTGGGTCGCCTCGTACACGACGTACGCGACGACGGGCGCGAAGAGCGTGACGAGGAACATCTGCCACGGCTTGTAGACGTCGAATGCCGGAGCGCCCGCCACGTACCCGGCGAACGGGCCGAGCAAGAGGTAGATGTACTTCTTCGTCCGATAGGCGATGGCCGCTCCCATGAGCATGCCGCCGCACCAGGCGAGGCCGTAGTTGTTGAACGCGATGCCGACGCTGGTCTCGGTCATGTTGACCGCGACGGCGTACGCCTCGGGATCGAAGAAGAAGAGGCACGAGAGGATCACCATCGGCAGGCCGCTGATGATGAGCACGACGCCGATCACGGTCAGCCCGAGGTTGTACGAGCGGTACTGCGGCACCTTCGGATGGGGCTCGTACATTCCCGGTCGCGCGCCGAGCTTGCGCACGAACACGAGCGCCATCCCGGCCGGGAACAGGTACACGAACCCGGCGCCGAAGAAGTCGTGGTAGCCGGCGTTCGTGAGCGGGCCGGCCGAGCCCCACGTCGCCCAGCTCAGGATCGATGACACGACCGCCGCCACCGCGCAGACGACGTAGTACGCCGCGGGCTTCATGCGCTCGGTCACGGCGAGGTGGAAGAGGACGTTGATGATCCCGGCGAAGCACGCGAGGAAGAAGATGAAGATCTGGAAGTTGCCCAACCCCGGAAAGACCGCAGGATCGACGTTCTGCTGGTACTCGTTCGACAGAGCGCCCCCGAGCCAGAAGTCCTTGATCGACTGCCAGAGGGCGTTCTCGACCTCGAACGCCTGGTTGTACTGCCAGTTCCAGAGCGCGAAACCGATGAGGAAGTACATCCCGAAGCCGATGAAGAACCCGACCAGCTTCTCGACGGTCGCGGCGAATACGTTCACGCGACGCACGCCTCCGAGGTCGACGAAGAGCAGGCCGGCCAGGATCACGAGCGCGCCTACCGTCCCCGAGGCGTAGATGAGGTTCTGGACGAGCGAGTTCGTCGTAACCTGTTCGGGGAACTGGGGTGTGGCCTGTGCGAGCCAGGCGGCTACCTGCATCGGCACTCCTTTCTAGCGGATGATTGAACGAGCGACGACGAGCGCGGTCAGGGCGCCTGCGCGGACTCCTTCGTGCCCCCGGTGGAAGTGGTCGCCCACTACGGTTGTCGATTATCCGTGGCATGTCAGGCAGATTTCAAGGTCCTACGGTGAGCGGATGGGCTGCGTTCGGTCAGAATCTGCCCGTGGAGACGTCCAGGCCGGCCGAATTCGAGGTCGCGGTCGCGAGTGCGATCGCCGCTCCCGAGGCGTTCGGGGCGTCATTCGACGTCGCCCCCTCGGCCGACGCGCTCGTGCTCGGCGAGGGTCTCGAAGGCGACCCGGCCGTCGCGTTCCGGCGCACGCTGGGAATGTTTGCAACGGGAGTGACGGTGCTCACGACCCGCGTTGCGGAGCAAGTGCACGGCATGACCGCGAACGCGTTCATGTCGGTTTCGCTCCGCCCCCCGCTCGTGCTCATCTCCATCGACCGCCGCGCGAAGATGGGCGCGATGCTGCACGAGGGGACGCACTTCGGAGTGAGCGTCCTCGAGGCGAAGCAGACGGGCTTGTCGGATCGGTTTGCGGGCCGCATCGCCAACGATCTTCCGGAGGCGACCTTCGAGATCGTCCACGAGACACCGCTCGTCGAGGGGGCGCTGGCCCACCTCGTCGCGCGCGTCGTACGCTCGTACTGGGGCGGCGATCACTCGCTCTTCCTCGGCCAGGTCGCGTTCGCGCGCTACGGGGAAGGACGCCCGCTCCTCTTCCACGGCGGGCGCTACGAGCGTCTCGTCGAGGATCCGCGAGTGTTCTCCTCGCTGCCGCGCGAGCTCCTCGACCCGATCCTCGCGCTCGGCGAGGAACGCGCGTACGGAGAGGGCGACGTCGTCATGCGGATGGGCGAGGAGGGGTGCGATCTTCTGCTCGTCGTGGACGGCACGGTGCGGGTCGAGCGGCCCGGATTCTCGGCGACGTACGGCCCGGGCGAGCTCATCGGCGAGATCGAGGTGCTCGAT
>DATKBJ010000003.1:0-32877 GCA_035514135.1 Gaiellaceae bacterium
CTCGACCGATCGCTCATCCACGAGGCCCGCGAGCGCGTACGCGAGGTTTGCAGCGGCGGTGTCGGTGGAACGCTCTCGTCGTGATCTGGCTTCTGCTGATCATCCTGCTCGTGGCGATCGTCGGGGTCGGGACGGTCCTCGAGGCCGCGTTCTGGACGCTTCTGATCATCGCTGCGCTCGTCGTCGGCGCGTTCGTGCTGCTCTCGCGGCTCATCGCCAGATAGACGCTGCGAGCGGATCAGGACCAGAGACTCCCACGATGCGCCTGCTCACCCAGGCAGGCGTTCGAGTCGGCAGCACGACCAGACCAGCCGCGATCAACTCCCGCGGTGAGCCGGCCCATCTCAGGTTCGGCGGTCGCGCTCCTCGATGGTCGGCAGCGCGTCGAGGTCGCGTTGGACGGAGCGGATGAACTCCGCGCTCTCGTCATCGGGGGTGACGACCCGGAGCTTCTTCTTTCGCTTCTGACGATCGCGGTCGCGGCGCGCTGCGGAGCCGAAGCGACTCTCCAGGCGCGGCTTCTCGACCGCGACCGCAAGGAGTGCCGCGAGGAGGAGCAACACGAGCCACGGCCAGCTCACGGTCGAATTCTAGCCGCGTGAGGCACGGTAGACCTGCATCGGGAGATTCGCCAACGGTACACCGCCATCCGCGGTGACGAGCCAAGTGTCCTGCATGTACAGGCAGTCCTCGCCGTTCGCCGCGATTGCGTGGGGGTGCATCGAGAAGACCATGCTCTCGGCGAGCTCCGTCTCGACGCCATCGCCTACCCTCGGGAACTCGATCATCGTCATGCCGATCGAGTGCCCCGTGACGTGGCCGAGGTTGTACCCGCGCTCAGTGAATCCCGCCGAAACGGCCCGATGCACGTCGTGGCAGCTCGCACCTGGACGCATCGCGCCCCGCGTCGCCTCGAAGTACTCGAGGTACGCCTCGAGCATCCGCTCGGTGTCGTACGAGAGCACGGCGTCGCGTGAGGCGATCGCACGCGAGACCTCGACCCAGTGCATCCCCGGCCCGGCGACCTCGAGCGACGGGAGCAGGAACTGCCCGAGGATCTCCTCGCGGCGGGCGATCTTGAACTCGGGCCGCGCGAACGTGTCGGCGCCGGTCAGGACCATGTTCATGGTCAGCCGTCCGCAGCCCTCGGCGACGAACCACTCCTCCGCAGCGGCCATCACCTCGGCGGCCGTCTTTCCCGGCGCATACGCCTCGAAGAAGATCTCGAACCCGCGCTCGTTGATCCGCACCGAGTCGCGGACCGACTCGAGCTCGGCGTCGCTCTTCACCGCGCGGGCGAGATCGAACTCGACGTCGAAGCCGACCAGGTCGAGCTCGCTGAGAGCTCGGTAGTCGCGCGCCGCCATGACGTAGTCGATCCCGAACACGCCGATCCGGCCCCATCCCGCGTCATGAGCCCGCGACGCCATGAGCTCCCCTGGCCGATCGTGGAAGACCTGCTCGAGCTCGGCCGTCCCGTGCTCGCCGACGTACCGCGCCTCGGTCGGGAAGACGATGTACGGCTCGCCGTCCGCGGGAACGACGACGTACGCGTAGCGGTGGACGATCTGGAAGCCGGACATGTACGTCACGGCGCCCTCGAACCCGGAGTACTCGCTCCCGGAGACGATCAGCGCGTCGAGATCGTGCGCGGTCATCGCGGCGCGAACGTTGGCGTGACGCCGCTGCAGCTCCGGGCTCAGCGCTGTTCCCATGAGGCCTCCAGTCCCTTGATGAGTCGGGTGATTGCGTCGTTCAACGGCGTCGGCACCTCCAGCTCGTGTCCGAAGCGCGCGATGCCGCCGTTCAAGAAGTCGATCTCGGTCGGCCGGCGCGCCTCGACGTCCTGGAGCATGCTCGCCTTGTGGTCGTACGCGATCTCGGGCCTCGCCGCGTGGTCGATGAGCGCCTCGGGGTCGGCGTCGAGCTCGATTCCCTGGGCGGTGGCGACCGCCTTTCCTTCGTCCACGAGGGCGCTGACGATCGCGCGCAGGTCCGGCCGCTCGCACACGCGACCGTGCGTCAGGCCGGTGAGCGCGCCGACCGGGTTCGTCGCGGCGTTGAAGATGACCTTTCGCCACTGAGCCGGTCGTGCGTCGGCGACGGCGGTCGTCGGCATCCCACCGCGCGTGCACGCGTCGGCGAGCAGTTCGATCTCGTCGGCGTGTGCGGCCTTCGGCTCGAACGGGCCGAGCGTCGTGTCGCCCTTCACGTCCCACTGCACGACGCCGGCCTCGAGGATCTTTCCGGCCGGGAACGTCGTGCCCCGGATGACGCGCGTGACATGCGCTGCGACGATTTCCTCGTTGCCGATCCCGTTCTGGACGGTCGCAACTGCACCGTCGGCGAAGGCGTGCGCGGTCGCGGCGATTGCGCCCTCCGTGTGCATCGCCTTCGTCGCGACGATCCCGAAATCGCACGGTGGGAGTGCCGCTGGATCGCTCGTCGCGTTCAGATGCGCGACGACATCGCCGGCGCCGACGAGTCGGAGGCCGTTCGCGTTGATCGCTTCGACGTGAGCCTGCGAGACGTCGTAGGCCCACACGTCGACGTCGTCGAGCTGCGCGAGATTCGCCGCGAAGAGCGAGCCCACGGCGCCGCAGCCGACGACGCAGACTCTCACGCCGCCTCCCGTGGGCGCAGGCGACGGGCGACGGCCTCGAGCGAGGGCTCGCGACCGCCCGTAAGACCACCTGGGCGCAGGATGAGGACGAGCGCCATGAGGAAGCCGACGGCCACGAGCCGCGTGCCTGTCGGAACCGTAAGCGTGAAGCCGATGTTCACGCCCTCCTCCGCCCGGGCGAGGAAGGAGTCGAGCCCGCTCACCGCGAGCGCGCCGACAACGGCGCCCCACAGGCTCCCGATCCCGCCGATCACGAGCATCGCGAGCGTGATGAAGGTAAGCTCGAGGTACACTTGCTCCGTCGTGATCGAGCCGAGCATGTGCACGAGCAGGCCACCCGCGAAGCCGGCGAGCGCACCCGACAGCGTGAAGGCCCACAACCGCTGCCGGTGCACGGAGATCCCCGCTGCCTGGGCGGCCGCGGGATCCTCCCGCGTCGCACGCAGCATCCGCCCAAGGCGGCTGCGACCGTAGAGGTACGCGACCGAGAGGATGGCGAGCGCGCCGATCGTGGCCTGGAGCGGGCCCGTCGTCTCCGGTACGAGCGAGAGCGTGGTGGCGCCCGGACCGATACTCGTCCACTCGCGCAACACATTGCGCGTGATCTCGAGCACGGCAAGCGTCGCGATTCCGGCGGCGAGGCCCGAGAGCCGCATCAGCGGCAGCCCCACGACGAACGCGAAGATCCCGCCGACCGCGGCGGCGAGCACGAGCGACGAGACGTTGCCGATCTGGTGGTCGCGCAACAGCGGAAAGAGATCTCGCAGCACCAGCGCCTTCGACACGACCGGCACCGTCATGATCCCCGAGGCGAACGCGCCGACGGCGACGAAGCTGATGTGCCCGAACGAGAGAACGCCAGAGTTGCTGACGAAGACGGAGATGGCGACGACGATCGCGACCGAGACGAGCGCGTAGAGCATCGAGATCTGCCACGAGCGGGACACCAGCGACGACAAAAGGCCCACGGCGACGACGAGCGCAGCCGGGGCCAGCAGGGGTAGCAGCGCGTCGAGGCGCTTCACACGCGCTCCACGACCGTCGCTCGACCCCTCGGTGAGAACAGACCTCCGGGCCGCAGCAGCAGCACGACGATGACGAGTGCGAACACTGCGGACGGCAGGAACACGGTCTTGTCAGTGGGCAGCGCGGCATTGATCACGCCCGTCGCGAATCCGATCGCGAAGCCGCCGAGCGTCGCCGTCCAGAGCCGGTCGAGCCCACCCACGACGACCCCGACGAGCACGATGATGGTCTCCTTCAGCCCGAAGCCGGGTGTCACGAGCGGCGTCTGCACCGTGAGGATGACCGCCACTAGCCCGGCAATGAGGCCCGACAGGATCACGGCCAGCCCGATGACACGGTCGGCGCGAACCCCGAGCAGCCTCGCGGTGGTGAAATCGGCGGCGGCGGCTCGCATGTGCAGCCCGATCGTCGTCCGCGCCAGGAGCAGCGCGAGGAGCCCGAGCGCGATCGCCGCCGCGACGATCGCGGCGATCGTCACGCGGCGGACGTCAACGCCGCCGACCGAGACAGCCTGGTTCAGCGACGCGAACGTCGACGCCGCCTCGCCGATCGTCCCGTCACGGAGATCGAGGATGAGAGCGATGCTCTGGAGCAGGAACGCGATCGCGAACGTCGTGACGAGCATGACCGCCGGCGACTGCGTGCGGAGCGGGCGGAAGACCGTTCGCTCGAGCACGATCGAGAGCACGAGCACGACTGCGAAACAGGCCGCTACGCTCGCTGCGGTCGGCCAGGCGGAGGTCCACGCCAGCGTGTAGGCGCCGGCCATCACTAGCTGCCCGTAGGCGAAGTTGATGAGCCGCAGGACGCCGAAGACCAGACCGATCCCGACGGCCATCAGCGCGTAGACGGCCCCGAGGCCGACTGCGTCGACGAGCGTCTGCGCGTTGATGGCGGCGAAGGGGGTCATGCGAAGTAGGCGGCGATCATGCGCTCGGTGTCGCCCGCCTCTGCCGGGCTGAGGGTCATGCGCAGCTCGGCGTTCCCGAGAACGTACGTGCGGTCAGCGAGCGCAACCGTCCTCTGTGCGCGCTGCTCCACGAGCAAGACCGTCACACCGTGCTCGCGAATGGCCCCGAGCGCTTCGAAGACAAGGTCGACGAGGGTCGGCGCGAGACCGAGCGACGGCTCGTCGAGCAGGAGGACGTCGGGCTCTGCGACGAGCGCGCGTCCGATCGCGAGCTGCTGCTGCTGCCCGCCCGAGAGCGCGCCGGCGGGCCGGTCGCGCATCTCGGCGAGGATCGGGAACAGGCCGTACACGCTCTCGACGGCTGCCGCGGCGCCGGTGGAACGCCGCGCGGCGAG
Organism: Gaiellaceae bacterium; assembly: GCA_035514135.1. Taxonomy (GTDB): domain Bacteria; phylum Actinomycetota; class Thermoleophilia; order Gaiellales; family Gaiellaceae; genus GMQP-bins7. Next base: position 4,955 of record DATKBJ010000003.1, read on the forward strand.
CCCGAGGTGCAGGTTCTCTTCGACCGTGAAGGAGCCGAAGATCCTGCGACCTTCGGGGACGAGCGCGACCCCGGCTCGGGCGATCTTCTCGGGCGGCCCGCCGCGCAGCGACTTCCCGCCGAGCAGCACATCGCCGGACGCATACGGGACGAGGCCCGCGATCGCGTGCAGCGTCGTCGACTTGCCGGCTCCGTTCGGCCCGATGAGACCGACGATCTCACCGGCGCCGACCTCGAACGACAGTGCACGAACTGCCACGAGGTTCCCGTAGCGGACCTCGAGCTCCTCGACGACCAGGAGTGGCGGCTCACTCACGCCGCCACCGCGCTCTCGCCGAGGTATGCCGCCGTGACGTCGAGGTTGGCGCGGATCTCGTCGGGCGTGCCTTCGGCGAGGGTACGGCCCTGATCGAGAACCTGCAAGCGGTCACAGACCTCCATCACGAGTGCCATGTTGTGGTCGATCAGAAGCACGCCGGCGTCGTGGTCGTCGCGAACGGAGCGGATGACCTCCGCGAAGTCGGGCACCTCGGCCTCGGGCAGACCCGCGGCCGGCTCGTCGAGCAAAACGAACCGCGGCTCGGTCGCCAGTGCCCGGGCGACCCCGAGCCGTCGCTCGTCGCCATGCGCGAGCTCCTCGGCGAGCCGCTCGGCGTAGGCCGAGAGGCCGAGCAGCGCGAGCAGGTTCTCGGCGCGGCGCCGCGCCACGGCCGGTGACGTGCCGACGCCGAGCGCCGCCACCTCCACGTTCTCGCGCACGCTGAGGCGGCGGAACGAGCGGCTGTGCTGGAACGTCCGCGCGATTCCGGCCCGCCCGCGCCGGTGGGCGCTCCATCTGGTCACGTCGCGCCCCTCGAGCTCGACCGTCCCGGACGTCGGGACGTCGAACCCGGAGAGCACGTTGACGAGCGTCGACTTGCCAGCTCCGTTCGGCCCGATCAGTCCGACTACCTCGTGCCGGTGCAGCTCGAGCGTCACGTCGCGCAGCGCCTGGACACCCACGAACGCGCGCGACACGGAGGAGGCCCGGAGCGTGCCGGGCCACCCCTCCGTGTCGGAGACGCGCTGTTCCGTCAACCCGCGAGGTCGACGACGACCTCCGCCGTGACGGGGCCGACGTAGCTCGCCTGGTTGTCGTCGATCTTCATGACGCGGTACTCGCGCCCGAACACCGAGTGCAGCTCCTCGGAGAAGTTGACGTTCCCCGAGATCGTGTCGACGTTGCTGAACTGCTCCATCTCGTCGGCGAGCGCCTCGCCGTCGGTCGAGCCGCCGGCGCGCCGTATCGCCTCCGCGACGCCGTCGATCGCCGCCGCTCCCGTGACGAAGCCACCGGTGCCCGGCTGCGAGCCCGCACCGGTGAGCGCCTGGACCAGGTCACGCACGTCCTCACTCGGATCGTCGCCGAAGACCGATGCGTAGGTGACGAAGTAGTACTCCGTCACCGGCGGGCTCTCCGTCACCCAGTACGTGCCGTCGCCGGCCCACGAGTTCAGGATCGGCGTCCGGTTGCCGAGCGAGCGGAGGCCGGACACGAGCCCGGGCAGCTCCGCGAACGCCGTGGACGTGACGATCACGTCCGCGTCGGCGGCGTTCAGCCTGCTCACCGCTGCGCCGACGTTGTTGGCGCCTGTGGCGTAGCTCTCCTGCGCCACGATCTCGCCGCCCAGTTCGGTGAAGCGGAGGCGGAACGCCTCCACCACGTTCTGGAAGTAGACGAGCAGCGTGTTCGTCGCGAGCGCGGCCGTGCGCCAGCCCTGCTCCCAGGCGACCTCGGCCATTGCCGAGCCCTCGTCCTGCGCCACGTTGCCGAAGCTGAACGCGAGACGGCCCTGCTCGCCGAAGCGCTTCGGCCCCATCTGGTCGGTGCCGATGCAGGGCGCGACCGCGAGGATGCCCGCACCGATCGCCTCCTGCACGACCGGCGTCGCGAAGTCGACGTCACAGGTGACGAACATGACCTGGGCGCCCCTGTCGAGCAGCTCGGCCGCGCACGCCTTGGCGCGAGCCGGGTCGTTGTTCTGCGTGTCGCAGGTCTCGATCATCATCTCGCGGCCCTCGACACCGCCCTGCTCGTTGATCTGCTCGACCCGGATGTTCGCCGCGGCGAGCGCGGGGCCGTCGAACGGCGCCATGTTGCCGCTCCCGTCGAAGGCCCAGCCGATCACGATCGGCCCTGTCTCCCTCGGCTCGTCGTCGCCGCCGCACGCCACTAGCGAGAGCGCCAGCAGGAGCACCGCGGACAACGCTACGAGCGTGAGTCGCTCTCTCCTCATTCCATTCCTCCTTCGGTCCGGTTTTCGTCCCGCCATGAAGCCTCCCTCCCCTTCACGAGCGCATAGACCGCCCTCGACAGCGGCACCGGCACGTCGTGCCGCCCCGCCTCCCGTACGAGCGAGCCGGTGATGAGGTCGATCTCCGTTTCCCGCCGTGACTGGACGTCCTCGAGCATCGACGGGTAGTGCGCCGATCCGCGTCGGGTCGCGAGGACGTTCATTTCCCAAGGATCGTCGCGGAGCTCGATACCCGCAGCCGCGGCGACCGCCTTCCCCTCGTCGACGAGCCCGTGCACGAGGTGTCCGAGATCTCCCGGCTCCGCCTCCTGCGCGAAGTGGAACTCGTGCGGGAGCCCTGTCAGTGCCGCGGTCGGGTTGACTGCGGCGTTGAAGATCAGCTTCGACCACTGCGCCGGACGCAGATCGGGGAGCGCTTCGACCTTCAGCCCCGCCTCCGCAATCGTGTCGGCGATGTCGCGAACGACCTCGAACGGCGTGTCCTCGTACGGGCCGAGCCACGTCTCGGTGTCGAGGATGTACTCGACGTGCGTGTCCGAGTGGCGCGTGCCACTCATGAACGTCACGCCCGAGACGATCGGCCAGTCGCCGTGCACGCGGACGACCTCCTCGGCACCGATGCCGTTGAGGACGGTGACGATCGTAGCCTCCGCGAAGCGACCCTCGAGCTGGCGGACGGCCGACTGGAGCCCCGCCGCCTTCGTCGCGACGATCGCGACGTCGAACGGCGGGAGCGCGTCCGGATCGTCCGTTGCAGTGACGCGAGCGTGGTGCTCGCTCTTCCCGCTCACGCGCAGCCCGTGCTCGTTCAGCGCGTCCGCGTGCTCGCGGCGTCTGGTGAGCACGCAGACCTCGCACACGCTGGCGAGATGACCGGCGAAGAGGCTCCCGATGACGCCCGCGCCGACGATGCAGACTCGTTCCGTCACGCGGTCGCCGCCATCTGCTCCGCTCGCGCGGTGGCGCCGAAGTGCGACGCCACTCGAGACATGAACAGCTCCTGATTCTTGATCGCCATCCAGTGGTCGATTCCGCCCGCGTTGCACGTGATCGCGATCTCGCCGATCCCCGGACAGATCTCGAGCGTCTGCTCGATGCGCTCGACGATGTCCTCAGGTGTGCCGACCCAGATGTAGTCCTCCTCGACGAGCTGCTCGTACGGGATCTCGTTGAGCTGCTCCATGATCCCGGCCGTGTAGAAGCCGTAGTCGGCCTTCAGGAGGCCCTCGGTCGGCGGCTTCTCGTACTCGGTCAGCGGCGAGCAGTTGCCCTTGATGAAGCCGACCGTCCAGTCGCGCGCCTCACGGATCGCGGTGTCGCGGTCCTCGTCGATGTGGCACGCGTGGATCCAGACGATGTCGGGCGTCGTGCCGTGCTCGGCGCATTTCTCGCGGTACAGGTCGAGCTGCTTCTCCAGGGCGACGTACGGCAGGAGCGGCGGCACGGCCACACTCCATCCGTTCTCGGCGGCGAGCTCGTAGGTGCGATCGGACGTCCCGCCGAGCGTGACGCGGTACTTCTCTCTCGGGAACGGGATGATCCGCGAATCCGCGACCTGGAAGTACTCTCCCTCGTGCGAGAACTGCTCGTTGGAGAGCGCCTCGAAGAGGAGGTCGACGGCCTCCTCGTAGCGCGGGCGCGCATGCTCGTCGAGCGGGACGCCGGCCTTCTCGGGTATCCAGCCATGGCCGCGGCCGACGCCGAACTCGTACCGACCCTCTGTGAGGATGTCGGTGACCGCGATCGCGGACGCCAGCACCATCGGGTTGTGGTACGGCAGCGCGTGCAACATCGTGCGGAAGCGAATCTGCTTCGTGCGCTGTGCGGCGGCGGCGAAGAGCGCAGTCGGGTTGGCCGAGATCGAGAACTTCGGGAAGAAGAAGTGCTCGATCGCCGCGTAGACGTCGTAGCCGAGCCGGTCCGCGTTCACCATCTGCTCGAGAACTTCCCCGTACATCTGCTCCGGTGATTTCCCCGGATGGAGCTGGATCTCCGTGTACAGCCCGAACCTCATTGCGCGCTCCTCCCGTGACATGTCAGTGAGCCCCGAGTATTTCACCGCGCCGAAGAGGGGTCAACGACCTGTCACAGCTCGGCGCCCTGCCAGCGAAGATCTCGCGCCGAGACCTCGATAGCCGGCACGGCCACAGGGTCGGGCTCGCTCGCCTCGTGCACGGGCGACCAGACGCCCCACGAGCGCCGGTAGTACATGAGCGGCGACTCGGGCTCGCTCGCGACGTCGCCTCGCTCCACGCGTGCGACGAGGATGACGTGGTCGCCGACCTCGAGCTCGTGGACGGTCGAGCACTCGGCCCACGCAATCGCGTCCTCGTACAGGAGAGGCAAGCCCGAGTCCGTCTGTCGCCAGGCCACGTGGTCGAACTTGTCGTCGGCCTTCGACGCGAAGAGCATGCACAGCTGGCTGCAGCCCTGACGCACGAAGTTGACGACGAAGCGCCGACGAGCGCGCAACGCCTCCAGCGTCCGCGACCCGAGGTCGACGCAGACGAGGATCGTCGGCGGATGCGCCGACACGCTCGACACCGCCGTGGTCGTCAGACCGCGAGGAACGCCGTCTGCGTCCAGGGTCGTGACGATCGCGACCCCAGACGGGAACGACGCCATGATCTCGAAGAACTCCTGCCGGGAGATCGGCATTGCTCAACCTGGTAGCACGGCGGTGCACTCGATCTCGACGAGGAGGCGCTGCACAGCGAGCCCGGTGACTCCGAGGATCGTCTGCGCAGGATGCTCGGCGCCACCCGTGACGGAGTCGATCGCCCGCGTGATCGTCTCGTACTCGGTCGGATGGACGGTGTAGATCGTGCGCCGCACGATGTCGTCCCAGCCCACGCCGACAGCGTCCATTGCGACCTTCAGGTTCCTCATCGCGGCGCGCGTCTGCTCGTGCAGGTCGTCGCCGCCGACGAGGGAGAAGTCTGGAGCGATCGCGACCTGCCCCGCAAAATGGACGACCTTCGTGCCCGACGCGATCGCGATGTGGCTGAAACCGGGGGCCGGATGCAGCTCCGGCGGATTGACGAGCTCACGATGATGCACTGGCTGCTCCTCTCCGAGCGATGCGCTTGAACTCCGCGTCTGTGACGAGACCTCGCTTCTTGGTTCCTGCGCGCTTCACCGACTCGAGAATTGCCGAGAAGCGCTCTTCCGGCACGTCGAGGCCGAGCTCCTTCACCTTGATCCGGATCGAGTCGATCCCGCTCTTCTTCCCGAGCACGATGCCACGCTCGGCGCCGACGAGCTCCGACGCGTATGGCTCGATCGCGGGCGGGTCGTGGAACTGCGCGGCGACGGCGCCCGACTCCCGTGTGAAGAGATTGTCGCCGGTGACGGCCTTCCACGGAGCGAGCTGCGTGCCGGCGAGCTCCTGCACGAGCCGGCCGAGCTGGCGCGCCTGGGCGAGGTCGAGCCGCGTGGGGATCCCGTAGAGCGCTTCGAGCGCGAGCGCGACTTCCACGAGGTCCGCGTTGCCGCCGCGCTCGCCCATGCCGTTCACGGTCCCCTGCACCCAGGTCGCGCCGGCCTGCACGGCAGCGACGGCCGCAGCGGTCGCGAGCCCGAAGTCGTCGTGTCCGTGCCAGTGGACGGGTACCTCGTAGTCCAGGCGCTCGACGACATCGTTGACGAGGAACGCCGCGGCCTCGGGAGTGGCGATGCCGAGCGTGTCGACGACTGCCACCTCCTGCGCGCCCGCCTCGACCGCGCTCTCGTAGGCCCGCCTGACGAACTCGAGATCGGCGCGGGTCGAGTCGACGCCGAAGAATGCGACCCTGATGCCCTGCTCGGTGGCGAACGACACCGCCGATCGGATTCGCTCCAGCATCGTCTCACGCGAGACCCCGAGCGCCTGCAGCTTGCCGTCGGAGATCGGGCTCTCGATGACCGCCGCGGTCAGACCGAGCTCGACGAGCGCCTCGACGTCGGCACGAACCGCGCGCGAGAAGCCCCAGATCTCCGCGTCGAGGCCGGCGTCGAGGATGAGCGAGATCGCCTTCGCGTCCTCGGCGGACACGCGCGGGAAGCCCGCCTCGATGCGATCGACCCCAGCATGCGACAGTGCGGTTGCAATTGTAAGTTTTTGCTCTGGCATGAATACGACTCCGACCGTTTGCTCGCCATCGCGGAGCGTCGTGTCGTAGAGCCCGACCATGACCCGCGGTTGCGGCTCGAGCGCCTTCGCGTTCAAGTCGCCCGTCCAGACCTTGGAGCGATCGAGCGTCATGCTCGGACTATCCCATCCGGGAAGGGCGAGAGTTTCTCGGCGCCCGAGCCCGTGATCAGGAAGTTGTCCTCGAGCCGCAAGCCACCACCGGCTTCGATATAGCATCCTGGCTCGATTGCAAGAACCATCCCCGCGGCGACCTCGCCGCCGCCGGCCTGGTGTGCGTATGGAGGCTCGTGTGCGCGCGCGCCCACGCCGTGACAGATCGGGTGTGACGGCTGGCCCGGAAAGCCCATCGCACCCAGGCCGTCCCGGATGCGGCGATCGAGCTCGGCGAGGCTCGCCCCAGGGCTGGCAAACTCGATCGCATCGTCGTAGACGTCCATGAGGCCTGCCTCGAGCTCCCGGTACTGCGAGGTCAGCTCGCCGACGACGAGGTTCTTCGTGTGGTCGCACCAGTAGCCGTCGGCGCACACCCAGATCTCGAACAGCGTCGGCTCGCCCTCGACCACCGGCCTGGACTCCGTCGCCGTGAAGGTCTTGATCCCGGGACCCGACCAGACGAGCGAGAACCCGAGTGCGAGGTCGACCTTGCCCTCCCACCCCGTGCCCTCGCCGTGGACGAAACCCTCCCACTCCGCGGCGATCTGGGCCGTCGTCATGCTGGAGTCGATCACGAGCTTGCAGTGCTCCATGGCGGCGGCCGCGATGTCGTTCACGAGCCGCATGCGCTCGACCTCCTGGTCGGTCTTGATCGCTCGCGCAGCGACCAGGAGCGGCGTCGCGTCCGAGACCTGCCCGAACGCCGTGAACCACTCCGCGGTGAACGTCGTCGGCTCTCCGACCATGCGATCGGCGGCCTGCGTCCCCAGTGAGAGCTCGAGCCCGACGCGCTCGTGCTCACTCGCTGCCTCACGCGCCAACTCGAGCACGCGTGCCGTCGGCGGCCGAGGATCGACCGGGTCGTAGCCCTTGAACAGACAGACGTCGCCCGTCCAGGCCATGCGGTGGGCGTCCTCCTCCGAGGCCTCGAGGCAGATCAGCACCGGCTCGCCCTCGCGCGGGAAGACGCACGCGTCGTAGCCCTTCATGCCCCAGAAGTTCGTCAGGTAGAGGACGTTGTCGGGCGCGCGCACGACGAGCGCGTCGAGCTCCTGCTCGGCCATGAGCACGCGCACGCGCTCGAGCTTCGCGTCGTCTCGTGACCAGCTCATTCCGTGGGTTGGCGTATCTCGAGCATGTATCGCTCGATCAACTCGTGGGCCTGGACGGGCACGGAGTACGAGACTCCAGCGTCGATCGCAGCGCCTATGAGCATGTCGTTCTTGACGTCCTCGACGAGGATCTCGACAACGGCGTCGGATGGGAGCGTCTCCATCGCCTCGCGGAGGATCGACGCACGGCCGAACAAGGTGACGGCAACATCGGGCGGCGTGATCACGCTGACGGCCACTCGACCATCGCGTCGAATGTTCTCGAACGTTTCGTGACCTCGGTCGCAGCCGAAACGAAGGCGGTCGGGCGAGGCCGCCCACAGGCTTCCGAACGGCGCCGTGTGGGGCCGCCCGTCGCGGTCGACGGTCGCAACCACCCCGGTCACGGCCGTGCTGGTGAGTAGTTCGAAGACGGTGGGAGGGAGTCCGGCTATGGCGCTCACCAGCGCACGCGCGGCGGCGCGGGCTCGCCGTGCGCCTCTTCCCACGAGACGACCGGGTTGCGAAGGACGCCGATCCGCTCGATCTCGCACTCCATGACGTCGCCTGGCTTCAGGTAGAGAGACGCTGCATCGGGGGAGAACCCCGCAACCCCGGACACCGTCCCGGTCGAAACGACGTCCCCGGCCGAGTAGCCGAGCGCGGAGTAGTGGCTCAGGATCTCCGGGATCGTCACGCTCATGCGCCCCGAGTGCGACGTCTGTCGCACCTCGCCGTTGACGCGCAGCTCCATCGCCAGGTCGTGCGGGTCGGGGATCTCGTCGGGCGTAACGATCCACGGGCCGAGCGGGCAGAAGGTGTCGATCGCCTTGCAGAACGAGAAGACTCCCGAGCGCATCTCGCGGCGCTGGATGTCGCGCGCGGTGATGTCGTTGAAGATGACGTACCCGCCGATGTAGTCGAGCGCCTCCTCCGGAGAGAACCACTTCCCGTCCTGCTTGATCACGACCGCCAGCTCGAGCTCGTAGTCGAGCTCCTCGGTCAGGTGTTCCGGATAGACGACGGGCTCGTCCGGCCCGACGATCGCGTCGACGTTCTGGAAGAACACGATCCACGGCGCGATCTCGTGCGACCACCCGACCTGCTTCGACTCCTCCTCGTGCTCCCGGAAGTTGCCGGCGGTGTGGAGGAACTTCTTCGGGACGATCGGGGCGCGAAGCTCCGTGTCCGCGAGCGCGACTCGCTCGCCCGTCTCGTCCGCCCCGCCCCATTCGAACAGCTCCCGCATCGACGGGACGTCGAGGACGACGATCTCCTCGCCGTCGACGTAGCCGACCTGGTCGAAGCCGAACGTGACGAGCTTCATGCCGCCGCCTCGGCTCGCCGTCGCGCCGCGCGCAACAAGAGCATTCGGATCAGCCCGCTGAACGGGCGAACGATGAACCAGTATCGCCGGAACTTCCTGCGCGAGGCAGGGTCGGCGACGTGGACGCGCGTTTCGGTCGACAGCGAGCGCTCGCCCACGCGGAAGTCGATGACCGCCTTGCACGTGTCAGGACGGTCGTAGGCGAGGAACTCCTCCGGCGTCGTCGGCCGCGCGGCGTCGCGTTGACCGCCGAGGAGCCGCCAGAACTGGCCGGTGAGCCCGAGGACGATGCCCTCATCGGCGACGTCCTCGAGCACGACACCGGGTAGCTCGCCCCCGATGAATGGCTTCGCCGCGTCCCCGTACGCGCGTCCGAGCCGCCGGACCCACCACAGCGCACGGGCGAGCGGGATGTCTGCGATCGAGACCTCCCGGGACGCAGCGTCGATCCGTCCGGCCGGCGCGTCGATCGCGATTCGGTGGCGCTCCCAGAACTCGTACGCCGGCAGGAAGTCGTCGAGGAGTCGCAGGCTCATGGGTAGTTCCCGATGTGCCACTGCCATGTCTTCCCCTCCGTCGCGATGAAGTCCTCGAACGCAGCCGGGCCCTTGCGCTGGTACTCACGCCAGGCCGCTATCCGGTCGCCCGCAACATCGCACACGGCAACCCCATGGTCGGCCACGTCGCCCCGTCCACTCCCGAAGGTGTACTCCCCGAATCCGCGTTGCGCCATCTCGTCGAACGCGGTCGTATGGAACGCCATCCGCGTGTCGGGCGTCAGTGCCGCGAAGTACGGCCGAAGCTCGTCGTGGCCGCTGTAGAGCTGGACATCCGGCGGCTCGGAGTAGACGGCGTCCTCCGCGAAGCACGAAAGCGCGAGCTCCGTGTCCTGGGTCGACCACGCGCACGCGAGCTGCTTGAGGAGCACGCGGAACTCTGCCGCCGTCACGGGGACACCCCGCAGACCTTCATCGCGGCGCGCGCGTAGACCTCCGCCGTCTTGACGAGCCCGTCGATCACGAGATTCTCGCCCTTCACCGTGTCGAGGAGCCCGCTCGACGTGCCGTAGTTCACCGTCGCGATGCCGTAGCGGGTGAGCACCGATGCGTCGGAGAACCAGCGCGTGACATCCCGGCCGGGCGCCGAGCCGAAGACCTCGGCGTGCGCTTCGTCGAGCGCGCCCAGCAACGCGTGGTCCTCCGCGATCTCCGCGCCCGGCGCGGTGACGTAGACCTCGCCCTCGATCCCGTGCTCCGGGAACCGCGCGGCCAGTCCTCGCACCATGTCGAGCACCTCTGTGCGCGCGGTGGTCATCTCCTTCGTTGGCGGCACGCGTACGTCGAGGAAGAGATCCGTACGATGCGGCGTCCGCGACACGCGCCAGCCGAAGCCACCCTGCAGCGCCCCCACGTTCACGATCGCCTTCGCGCCGCGGTACGCATTCGACGAATCCTCCTCCCAGGTCGGGATCCACTCGAGGACGGCGTCGAGTACGTCCCGCATGCGCACGATCGAGTTCTGGTCGCGCTTTCCCTCGCTGAAGGCGGTGTGGATGAATGGACCCTGGGTCGAGATACGCAACCACAGCGAGCCGAAGTGCCCGAGGACGACCTTCGACTCGGTCGGCTCGCCGAGGATGCACATGTCGGCGACGCCTCCATGTGTCACGAGGTGGCGCGAGCCGACGGCGTAGCCGCGGTACTCGGCACCCTGCGCGTCGCCGTACTGAGTCTTCTCGATCTCGCCCGCGACGGCGGCGATCATCACGTCGCCTCGCAGCCGCACGCCCGCATCGCCGAGTGCGCGCAGCGCCTCGACGTAGCACGCGAGCGCGCCCTTCATGTTCGAGATCCCGAGGCCGTACAGGCGCCCGTCCTCGACGAACGCGCTCGGCTGGAACCCTGGGACATGGGAGAGCCACGGCTCGCGGCCCGAGTACGACGTGTCCATGTGCCCGTTGAACATCAAGCTCGGCCCGCCGGCCGTGCCCTTGCGCGTTCCGACGACGTTGGCGCGCCCGTCCTCCACCTGTTGCCACTGCACCTGGAGACCCATGCCGAGGAACGTCTCGCGCACGAGCTCCGCCATGGCCTCCTCCGAGCCCGTGAAGCTCGGCGTGCCGATCGCCTGCGAGGCCCACTCGACGAGCCGCTCGGCGTCGATCCGAAGCTCGCTCATGCGCCGGTTCCCGCGACCCGTGCGATCCACGGGTGTCCCGGATGCGCGATCTCGAGCGCCTCGACGAGCCATCGCCGTCCTGCGCTCCCGAGCGACGGCAGGACGGCCTCGAGGTCGCCCTGATCCTTCGGCCGCGCCTCTTTGGCCTTGAACAGGACGACGACCTCGGGTCGGCAGTACGGGATCCCGTCGGGCGTGCGCTCGATCACCTGGTCATAGGGCATCCGGACCCTCGGGTCGCGGCGATACACCCACGTCTCGCCATCGGAAGGCTCACGCATGACGTCGAGCAGCCAACGCCCCGTTTCGGGCACGCGCACCCAGGTTTGGTGCGTGTCGTCGAGCCGGTTCTGCGCCCCTTCCAGCCGCATGCCCACCCCGGGACCCGTGATGACGAAGATCTCGAATGCCGAGAGGGCCTCGGCGACTTCGGCAAACCGGTCGTTCGGAACCACTATCTCGAGATCGTCATGCTCTCGGCGCTGCTCGCCGAGGAAGAGGTCGATCGCCCACCCGGCCGCGACACACCACGGTGCCTCGACGCCGTCGAGCACCTCCGCGACCTCTCGCGGCGTCCATGCATCCCAGAGCGACCCGTCTACATCGAGGGTTTGCGCGACGACGGTCATTTCCTGACGTGGGGGAGAACCTTCTCGCCGAAGAGCCTGATCTGCTCGTGCCGGCGGTCACCCCAGAGTTCGAGCATGACGTGTGTGCAGCCGGACTCGCGGTACTCCTCGATCGCGCCGATGCAGTCGTCCGGCGTGCCGGCGATCGGCTTGCAGCGGTCGAGCAGCGAGTCGGTGACCTGCTCCTTCGCGGCGAGTCGTCCACCCCGCTCCATCGCCTCGGCGACGGGCGCGAGCTCGTCCATCCTGATCTCGGCGAGGTCGAGCAGCGTGTCCGCGGCGCCCTTGATGTTCTGGAACTTGTTCGCGAGGTACATGCCAGCGATCTCGCGCGCGCCGTCGCGGCCCGCCTCGCGGTCGGACTCGTGGATCGAGGCGACGATCGTGCAGCCGACGTCGAGGTCGGATCCGACGTTGTCGCGCGTGTAGCGGACGAAGGCAGGTGTCGTGATCGAGGGCGTGAGCACACCCTCGGCGAGCTCGCCTGCAAGCGCTTGCATCTTGGGAGCGGTCGCGCCGACGTAGATCGGTGGCACCTCGCGTGGCGTGTGCGCCTCGTCCTGCAAGCCGGGCACGGACGCACTCCACGTGTCGCCTTCGTACTCGAACGGCTCGCCGGCGAGAACGCCGCGCACGATCGTGATCGCGTCGCGCATCGGCCCGAGGGTCTTCTTCGTCTGGGAGCGGATGTTGTTGAGGAAGATCTTCGAGGTCCCGAAGCCGAGCAGGAACCGTCCCGGCCCGGCGGCCTCCTGGACGACTCTTGCATCCATCGCAACTTGCACCGGGTGGCGCGTGAACGGCGAGATGATCCCCCAGCCGATCGTCAGCCGCTCGGTCTCCCGAGCCATGAGCGCGGAGACGACCGTGGACGAACGCGCCTCCATCCCGTGCTTACGCCACCACGGGTAGGCCTCGGCGAGCCAGATCGTGTCGATCCCGGCTCGATCCATGACCCGGGCCGACTCGAGCATCTCCTCGAGCGGCTCCATGGTGAGCTGCATGACGCCGATCCGAAACGGTGCCGGCAACGGCGGCTCCGTCAGGGCTCGGTGGTCGAGTGCGTCGGCCCGTCGGGTTCCGACGCGTACGCCTCGGGCGACGCCGGGTGGATGCCCTGCTTCGCGCCGCCGGTCGACCCGGCCGCCGCGGAGACCCGCGTCTCGAGCGCCTCGAGCACCTGCGTCACCTGCTGGTTCACGATCGGCTGCAGGACGCGCTGACCCATCGCACCCACCGGGCCGGCGATCTTCACGTCCGCCTCCCACGCCATCGACGTGCCCTCGCCCGCCTCCGAGAGCGTGAACGAGGTCTTCATGTCCATGAGCGCTCCGACACCCTGACCCTTCGCACGCATGGAGGCGAACTCCGGCTCGCGTTCCTCGAGTCGTTCGAAGTTCATCGTCATCTTGAGCCCTCCGAGCCCGAGCGGCACCTTCACCTTCGCCGTCCAGTGCTTCTCGTCCTTGATCTCGAACGACTCGACGCCCGGCATGAGGTTCGCCATCTCGGACGGCTCGTTGATGACGCTCCACACGACGTCACGCGAGGCGGAGAGCTCCTTCGTGCCCGAGACGATCACTTCGAGGCCACCGAGACGTTCGCACGCGTCGCCTGAGGATCCTGCAGCATCGACCACACCCTATGCGCTGGGTTGCAGCTGTCGTAGACGATCGCGCCGCCCGCTGCCCGCAGTGCATCCTGGATCGCCGAGCAGATGCAGTGGATCCCGCCGCCTCCGCCCTCGCCCATGCCCTTCGCACCGAGCGGGGCAACCGGCGACGGCGACTCCATCGCGCCGGTCTTCAGCGGCGGCATGTCCATCGCGTGGGGCACGTGGTAGTCGTAGAAGTTGGCCGTGAGCAGCGTGCCCTCCTCGTCGTAGACGAAGTCCTCGTGGAGTGCCGCGCCGATGGCGTGCGCCGTTGCGCCATGCACCTGGCCCTCGACGATCTGCGGGTTGATCCGTACGCCGCAGTCGTCCACGGCGGCGTAGTCGACGACGTCGACCTCGCCGGTCTCCGGGTCGATCTCGACGACGGCCGCGTGGATCTGCATCGCGTACGTCAGGGTCAGCTTGCCCGTCTTCTTCTCGGTGTCGACCATCCCGAAGTACGGCCGGCACACGTACCGGTGATTGAGCGTCGGGTTGAAGTCGGGCGGGAGGAACGCGTTGTTCGCGTTGATGATCGCGCCGAGCGCCATGAACGGCAGCGCCGCTTCCGGCGGCCCGTCCTTGATGCGGGCGAAGCCCTCCGACAGCTCGATCGCCTCGGGCGGCGCCTGCAGAACGGCTGCCGCGAGCTGGATCATCTCGCCGCGCACGAGCTCGGCGGCGCCTTTGACCGCGCCGAGGCCGGTGAAGGCGAACTGCGAGGCGTACGTTCCCGAGAAGCCCGCATGCGAGTTGAACCACGTGTCGTGGCCGCGCCGCACGTTCACCTGGTCCGGCGAGCAGCCGAGGATGTCCGCGACGACCTGCGCCGTCGTCGTTTCGTGCCCCTGCCCCTGCGGAACGGTGCCGAGCGTGACGACGACCTCGCCGAAGATGTCGAGCTTCACCGACGCGGCCTCGTTGTTGCCCGAGAACTGCAGGTCGGGATTCAACAGGGTCGACTGCCCGAAGTTGTTCGTGCCGGAATCGAGCGTCGAGCCGATGCCGAGCCCGAAGAGCTTCCCGCGCGAGGCGGCCTCCTCGCGCCTGGCCTCGATCGAGCCGTAGTCGATGAGCTCGAGCACCATGTCGAGCGCCGCCGAGTAGTCGCCCGAGTCGTAGACGCAGCCGTTCGGCGTCTCGTACGGCATCTGCTCGGCCTGCACGTAGTTGCGCTTGCGGATGTCGACGGGATCGAGGTCGAGCTCTTTCGCGACGATGTCGATGATCCGCTCGGTCAGCCAGAGATGCTGCATCCGCGAGTAGCCGCGGTTCGGCGAGACCGGCGACTTGTTCGTGCAGACCTGCGTGAAGTCGACGCGGATGTTCCGCCAGCCGTACAGCCCGGGCGTGACCTGCGCCCAGATGATGCAGCCGAGCGGCTCGTAGCGCGGGAACGCGCCGCAGTCGTCGAGCGCCTTGACCTTGAACCCGGTCATCGTGCCGTCGGCCATTACGCCGACCTCGACGTCGAGGAACCAACGCTCGTTGCCGTGCGCGTTCGCCGTGTGCTGGTCGGTGCGCCACTCGGTCCACTGCACCGGCCGGCCGAGCTTGCGCGCCATGAGGCAGAGCACGACGTACTGGGGGTGTAGGCAGATCTTGTTGCCGAAGCCGCCGCCGATGTCCTGCGTGACGAAGCGGAGCTTGTCGATCCCCGTGCGCAGCGCGGGAGCCATCCAGATCGCACCCACTCCCGGCATCTGGTGGTTGCAGTGGAGAGTCCACTCGCTCGTGCCCTTGTCGTACTCGACGAGCGCGCCGGCGCACTCGAGCGGCGTCGAAGAGAAGCGGTGGAAGTGGAGCTTGTCGATCTTCACGACGTGGTCCGCCTCGGCCAGCGCGGTGTCGACGTCGCCCCAGTCGAAGACGCCCGACCAGACGACGTTCGAGCCGGCCTCGTCGTGGAGGATCACCTCGTTGCGCAGCGACTCCGCGGCGTCGACGAGCACCGGGAGCTCGTCGTACTCGACCTCGATCAGGTCGGCGGCGTCACGCGCGAGCTCGCGCGTGGCTGCGGCGACCGCGGCGACCGGCTCGCCCATGTGCCGCACCCGTCCGACGGCGAGCGCGTAGTCCTTGATGTTGCCGCCGGGCTCGACGGACATCTCGAAGAACGGATCCGTGTGGATCGCAACCTCGTCGCCGGTGATCGTCCCGTATACGCCATCGAGCTCGAGTGCCTTCGAGACGTCGATCGAGATGATCTTCGCGTGCGCGTAGGGCGAGCGGACGAAGTGCACGTAGCCCATGCCGTGCCGGCGCACGTCGTCGAAGAACGTGCCTTGACCCTGGACGAGCCGCCTGTCTTCCTTACGCGGGATCGACTGCCCGACGAACCCCTTCTCGAGCGTCTTCGCGGGTTCGGTGACCGTCGTCGTCATGCCTGGCCCCCCGTCCCCACGACGGCCTCGACGATGTTCACGTAGCCCGTGCAGCGGCAGATGTTCCCCTGGATCGCGTAGCGCACATCGTCCTCGGACGGGTGCGGGTTGCGCGCGAGCAGCGCGGTCGCGCTCATGAGCATTCCGGGCGTGCAGTAGCCGCACTGGAGCGCGTGATGCTCGTTGAACGACTGCTGCAGCGCGGTCAGCTCACCTTCGGCAGCAAGGCCTTCGACGGTCGCGATCGTCGCGCCGTCGGCCTGGACCGCGAGCAGCATGCAGCTCTTCACCGCCTCGCCGTTCACGTGCACGGTGCAGGCGCCGCAGTTGCCGGTGTCGCAGCCGATGTGCGTTCCCGTGAGGCCGAGGTCGTCGCGGATGAAGTGGACGAGGAGACGGCGCGCGGGCACGTCGTACTCGATCTGCTCCCCGTTCACGTCCACCGAGATGGTGCGGCTCGTGGCAGGCTCCGCCATTACTTCCTCCTCCCCGCCGCCTGCAGCACGGCGCGTACCGCGGAGACCTCCGCCAGATGACGTCGGTACTCCGCCGAGCCGTGGACGTCGGACGGCGGGTCGAGCGAGGCGCCGAGCCCTTCCGCTGCGGCGCGTACCGCGTCCTCGGAGTAGTCCCCGCCTGCAAGACGCTCCTCGAGCGCGGTCGCGCGTACGGGAGACGCAGCGACGCAGCCGATGGCGACGCGCGCGGCATCGCCGGACACCGTCGCGGCGGCGTTGACGATGTACGTGCCATGCGTCCCGATCGTGAGTCCGGCGTATCCGTCCCCCGCGCCGCTGGAGGGAGGGACGTTGATCTTCGTGAGCAACTCGCCCTCTCCGACGGCGGTCATGTAGACGCCGATGAAGAACTCGTCGGCGGAGACGGTGCGCTCACCGTCCTGCCCGCGAATCGTGAACGTCGCGTCGAGCGCGACAAGGAGCACAGGGAAGTGGTTCGTCGGGTCGCTCACACAGACGTTCCCGCCGATCGTCCCGCGGTTGCGCACCTGGACGTCGGCGATCGTCCCGGCGACCTCGGCCAGGATCGGCCGCGCGACCTCGACCTCGGACGAGCCGATGAGCTGCGCGCACGTGACCATCGCCCCGATCTCGAGCATCCCGTCGGAGGAGAAACCGATACCGCGGAGCTCGTCGAGATCCGCGAGGTCGACGAGCACCTCCGGCGCGGCAGCACGCTGCTTCATCACGTTGATGAGCGTCTGCCCACCCGCGAGCGCGCGCGCTCCGTCGTGAGCGGCGAGGACCGCGACCGCCTCGTCCACCGTCGCCGGGCGTGCGTACTCGACCTCGCGCAGGAGCATGCGGAGATTCAGTCACACGACGCTGTGACATGTCAAGCGGGTACCGCATTGGCTAGGTTCCGGCCGTGGCCGGATTCGACGCGGTCTTCGTCGGCTCGGGGATCAACTCCCTCGCTGGGGCAGCGCTCCTCGCGAAGGCGGGCTGGAGTGTGTGCGTACTCGAGCGATCCGACGAGCTCGGCGGCTGCATCCGCACGTCGTCAACCCTCACGGAGCAGGGGTTCACGCATGAGGTGCTCGCATCGTGGCATCCACTCTTCGCGGGGTCGGCGGCCTACGCGGAGCTGAAGCCCGAGCTCGACCGCCGCGGGCTCCAGTACCAGAACACGGAGCTTCCGACGGGCGCAGCCTTCCCCGACGGCTCCGCTGCGTTCCTCACGACGTCGCTCGAGGACAACGTCGCCGAGCTCGCGCGACACGCTGCCGCCGACGGCCCGGCCTGGGAGGCGATGTTCAACGGGTTCATGACGAACGCCGACCTCTCGTTCGGCGTCCTCGGGACGGAGCTCTGGTCTCCGTCAGGGCTCGGGCTCGGGCGCAACGCGCTGCGCCGCTTCGGGCGCCGCGGGCTGCTCGAGTTCGTCGGCGACGCGCTCGTGAGCTGCCGCGACTGGCTCGGCGAGACGTTCGAGTCGGATGCGACGCACGGCCTCCTCGCCCCGTGGGTGCTCCACACCGGCCTCGGGCCCGACCAGGCGACATCCGGCTTCATGACGCAGGTCATTGCGTGCGCTCTCCAACTCGGCGGGATGCCGGTGCCGAAGGGCGGCGGCGTCGTGCTCGTCGACGGGCTAGCCGGCATCGTCCGCGACGCAGGCGGCGAGGTGCGTAGCGGTGTCGAGGTCGAGCGCATCCTCGTCTCGGGCGGGAAGGCGACGGCTGTGCGACTCGCGGGGGGCGAGACGATCCGCGCCGAGCGCGCGGTCGTCGCCGGCGTCACACCGACGCAGCTGTACGGGACGCTGCTCGGCGCCGGGGACGTGCCCGCGCCGGTCACGCGCGCATCCGAGCGCTTCCGCTACGGCCGCGGTGCGATGCAGATCCACATCGCCATGAGCGAGCCGCCCGACTGGTACGGGGACGAGCGGCTCGCGCGGACGGCGATCGTCCACGTCACGCCAGGGCTCGACGGCGTCTCACGTGCGGTGAACGAGGCCGAACGTGGGTTCCTTCCCGCCGAGGCGACGATCGCGTGCGGGCAGCCGATGGCGGTCGATCCGTCCCGCGCGCCGGAGGGCTCTTGGATCGTCTGGATCCAGCTGCAGGAGCTTCCCGCCGGCCGCGTGAAGGGAGACGCCGCCAGCGAGATCGACGTCGGCGACGGCACCTGGACGGAAGAGCTACGCGAGGCCTACGCAGACCGCGTCATCGCCCGCCTCGGCCGCCACATCCAGAACCTCGAGCGCGCGACGGTGAAGCGCGTCGTCCTCTCCCCCGCCGACATCGCCGCGATGAACGTGAACCTCGTCGGGGGCGACATCTACGGAGGCTCGTGCGCGCTCGACCAGAACTTTCTCTTCCGCCCCTTTGCCCAGGCGCCCGGCCACAAGACCGCGGTCGACAACCTCTGGCACGTCGGCGCCTCGACGCATCCCGGCCCGGGCCTCGGCGCCGGCTCGGGATATCTCGTGTACAAGGAGCTGACGAAGCCGCCACTCCCGCGGCGTGTCCTGTCCCGACTCCCGCTCGCCCGCTCGTGAAGCTGTCGCTGTCGGAGATCTCGACCGTGAACGCCCTCTTCGAGGACGACGCCGTCGCGTACGCGGGGGCCGGCTTCGAGGGCATCGGAATCTGGGAGATGAAGCTCCCGCAGGACGACGAGGCCAACGTCGAGCTCCTGCGCGGCCTCGGTCTCGGCGTCGCGAGCTGCGTCCCGGTCGTGCCCTCGATTCTCCCGCTCGGGATCCCGGGGATGGAGGGCCCACCCGATCCGGCCGATCGCATCGCCGCGCTGTGCGAGAGCATGCACCGCCTCGCGGCCTACGAGCCGGAGTGCGTGCTCGTTCTCACCGGCCCGGCGATCGACTCCGACTCGCGGCGCGTGGTCGTCCACGGCCTACAGCAGATCGCCGCCGCCGCGCGCGACGCCGGCGTACGCCTCGGGCTCGAGCCGGCACACCCGGCGCAGCATGCGCAGGTCTCGTTCGTGAGCACGATCGCCGACGCGTTGGCCCTTCTCGACGAGGCCGAGCTCGACGACGTCGGGCTGATGGCCGACACGTACAACCTGTGGCACGAGTCCCCGCCCGCGCTCGGGGCCGTCGCGAGTCGCGTCACCGGGCTCCACGTCGCGGACGAGCCCGCGGAGCCGGGCAACACCGACCGAGCGCTCCCCGGAGAGGGCGGCACCCGATCGGCCGAGCACGTCGCCGCCCTCCGCGCAGCCGGTTGGGACGGGTATCTCGACGTCGAGATCTTCTCGACGCCCGACGGCTTCTGGGCACTGCCGGTCGAGGAGGCAGCCCGCCGTGCACACGCGGCGATCTCCCGTCTATAACACGAGGCCATGAGGCCGGATCTCCCGACCGGCACAGTCACCTTCCTCTTCACGGACATCGAGGGCTCGACGAGGCTGCTGCACGCGCTCGGACCCGACGATTACGCCGACGCGCTCGCCGAGCACCGCCGCGTGCTGCGGGAGGCCTTCGCCGCCCACGACGGGGTCGAAGTCGACACGCAAGGTGACGCCTTCTTCGTCGCTTTCCCGACGGCGGACGGGGCAGCGGCAGCCGCGCTCGAAGCCAGGGATGCGCTCGCCGCCGGCCCGATCACCGTGCGCATGGGTCTGCACACTGGGACGCCGACCGTGACCGCAGAGGGGTACGTGGGTGTCGACGTCCACCGCGGCGCACGTGTGGGCGCACTCGCTCATGGGCGCCAGATCGTGCTCTCGCCGGCAACGGCCGCTCTGCTCGAGGACGAGTCGCTATGCGACTTGGGAACCCATCGGCTGAAGGACTTCGACGGGGCGGTCCGCCTGTTCCAGCTCGGCCTCGATCCCTTCCCTCCGCTCCGGACTCCTGGCTCGGTGGAGCTTCCGACCCCTGCGACGCGCTTCCTGGGGAGAGAGCACGAGCTGTTCGAGGCGGTCTCACTCGTAGTCGAGCGCGACCCACGCGTGCTCACCGTGCTCGGCCCCGGCGGCACCGGCAAGACGCGCTTCGCCCTCGAGCTCTGCCGTCTGCTCGCGGAGGAGGCCGACGGAGGCACCGTCTTCTGTGCGCTTGCTCCCCTGCGCGAGCCCGAGCTCGTCCTGCAGAGCGTGGCAGAGCGGCTCGGGGCGGCCTCGTCCGAGCCCGCGGCCATAGCCGCCCGGATCGGCGGCAAGCGCACGCACGTCCTCGTCGACAACGCCGAGCATCTGCTGCCGGAGGCGGCGCGCCCACTCGCCGAGCTCGCAGCAGCCGCACCGGCGCTGCGCCTGTTCGTGACGAGCCGCGAGCCGCTGCGCATACAAGGCGAGGCAGAGCTCGACCTCCCTCCGCTCGCCGAGTCGGAGGCCGTGAGCCTCTTCTGCGAACGAGCGCAGGCAGTGCGGCCCGACGTGCGCGAGTCGGAGGCGGTGCACGAGCTGTGCGCGCGCCTCGACCACCTGCCGCTCGCGCTCGAGCTGGCCGCGGCGCGCACGAAGCTCCTCTCTCCAGAAGCGCTCCTCGAGCGTCTCGAGGCTCGGCTCGACCTGCTCAAGGGCACCCGCGACGCCGACGAGCGCCACGCCACCCTGCGCGCGACCATCGCCTGGTCGTACGACCTGCTCGACGCCGAGGAGCAGCGCCTCTTCCGCCGTCTGGCCGTCTTTCGCGGCGGCTGCACGCTCGAGTCGGTCGAAGCGGTGTGCGAGGCCGACCTCGACGTCCTCGCCTCGCTCCTCGACAAGAGCCTCGTGCGCAGGCGCACCGGGCGCCTGAGTGAGGAGCGCTTCTGGATGCTCGAGACGATCCGGGAGTTCGCGGCGGAGCGGCTGGAGGCCTCGGGCGAGGCGGACGAGCTGCGCAGGCGGCACGCCGAGCGGATGCTCGAGGTCGCACAGGACGCGCACCTCTCCGAGGACGACGACGAGCCGTTCCAGCTCGAGATCGCGTTGTCAGAGCGAGACGACATTCGCGCGGCGCTCGACTGGGCGCAGGATCACGACCCCGAGCTCGGCGTCAGCCTCGCTGTCTCGCTCGAGACGTTCTGGAACGCACACGCCCCGGAGGAAGGTCAACAGCGGCTCACGACATTGCTCGAACGTGCTCGGACGCTGCCGGACGGCCTACGCGCTCGAGGCCTCCGGGTCCTGGGCAACACGACCTACAACGTCGACGTCGAGCTCACTCGCTCCGTGTGGGAAGAGGGGCTCGCGCTCAGTCGCGCGCTCGGCGACGACCGCGGTGCGGCTCTCATCCTGCACCGGCTCGCCCTCCTTCCATTCGATCGCGGCGACCTCGAGGAGACGCGCCGCATGATCGACGAATCGCACCGGCTCGCTGCAGGACGCTCTCAGCTCCTCGAAGCGGTGAACCTGTGGATGTACGCACAGCTCGAGGCCGCGGAGGGACGGATCGATGCAGCCGTCGAGCTCACGCGGCGCAGCGCGGAGACGGCGAGCGAGATCGAGTGGAGCTGGTGGGTCTCCGGCCAGCACGGCTACCTCTCTCTGCTCGCACTTGGGTCGGGCGATTTCGACGGCGCCGAACGGGAGGCGCGCGCCAGCCTTCTCATCGCGCAAACACATGAGAACCGCCAGCGGTCGGCAGGCGCATTAGCCGCGCTGGCCCGCGCGGCGCTCCGTCGCGGTGAGCTCGTGCGTGCGGGACTTCTCTGGGGAGCCGCAGAGGCAGAGCTTGCCGTGCTTCCAACGCGCTTCGGCGTCGAGTGGTACGGCGCGGAGCTGCTGGACGAGACCGATCCCACATTTGCGAGCGCCCGGGCACAGGGTCGGACCCTCGAACTGTGGGAGGGCGTGGCGATCGCGCTCGGTGACGACGACGCGGGCGGAACGTCGCTCCCGCTGGAGACGCACTAACGTCTTCGTATGGATCTCCTGGTCCGGGCAGCGATCTCCGGTGTGATCATCGCCCTCGCCAGCGAGGCCGCGCGTCGCTCGTCGATCCTCGGCGCAGTCATCATTTCGCTGCCGCTGACCTCGCTCCTCGCGATCGTCTGGCTCTATCGGGACACGCGCGACACCGACGAGATCGCCTCGTTCGCATGGTCGATCCTCTGGATCATCCCGCCCTCGCTGATCTTCTTCGTCGTGCTGCCGCTCGCGCTCGGGCGGGGGCTCCACTTCGTCACTGCGATCCTCCTCGCCGCCGCGGTCACGACGGCCGCGTACGGCGTCTGGGTCGCCGGCGCCCGCGCGCTCGGGATCGGCGACTGACTCAGACGGTCCCGTACAGCGCGAGCACGATCCGGACGAACTCTTTCGTCTCGCGGTACAACCCACGCTCGCGAACGGCTCGCGCGCCCTGATACCAGCCCGCGAGCGCGAGACGCCGGTCCTCACCGAACTCGTCGAGCTGCCAGCGCAGGTAGCGAACGCCTGCGCGCACGTTTCCCTGATACGTCCGTGGCGTGCGCACGCCGAGCAGAACGACGTCCACGAATTCCCACGTCTCGGGCAGAAGCTGCATCACGCCGAGCGCGCCGACACTCGAGACGACGTCCTGCTGGAAGCCCGATTCCATCCAGGCGAGCGCGCGCGCGAGCGTGGGATCGACCCTGTACACACGCGACCAGTAGTCGATCGCGCTCCGCACGGCGTCACGAGTCGCCACCGGTCCGGCCGCGGGAGACGCTGTCAGGCGCGCACCTCCCGGGAGGGCGAGCCGCTGGTTCGGGACGATCACGGTCATAAGTGAGAGTCGGTTCCTACGAGAGAGGCGCCAGGGGCTGACGTGGTATCGCGCCGCGATCGAGAAGAAGCTCTCGCCCGGTCGTACGACGTGCCAGGTCGTCGCCGGGGCCGTCGCGCGCCCTGCGAGCGCGCGGTACGTCCTCGGACCGGCGATCCCGTCAGCCGCGAGACCTCGTCGGTCCTGGTAACGCCTCAGCGCCACCGCCGTGCGCTTGGTGAACCGTCCGTCCACGGCGCGTGCGGGAAGACCGAACCGCCGCAACTTGAACTCGAGCACGGCGACATCCCAGCCGACCGACCCGACGCCGAGCTCGCGCTGCCCCAGCAGTGGCTTCCCGCGGCGTCCGAGAGCCGTCTTCGTCCGACGTCCGACGAGGCCCGTTGCGCTGATGCCGTGCGCGCGCTGGAACCGGATCAGCGCGCTCGTCGTCAGCTGGCCGCGGACGCCGTCGATCGGACCAGGATCGAATCCGTGGGCCCGAAGCCCGACCTGCAACGCGGCGACGCGCGCACTGGCCGCGAGGCCTCCTGGAGCGAACACGAGGACACCGAGCAGGAGCGCGGCGCCGACGACGGCGAACCGACGCATGGGGCGCCTTTCGCTGCCGAGCTGCCGCCTCCTCCCGCGTCAGGAGCGCTCGTCCGTGCTGATGCGCACATCGAGCGCCTCGGTCGCGATCTCAATTCCCGCCTCCGCGAATCGCGAGTCGATCCTGCGAGCGAGCTCGTCCTTCACGGACCGCGCCCGCCGAACCGGCACGACGAACCTCGCCGAGAGGCGCATGGCGCGCGGGGTCGCCTGGACGTAGACGCGCGGCTCGATCTCCGTACGGGGGAGCGGGTAGCGCCTTGCCATCTCCTCCACCGCCTCGTGAGCCCCGTCCAAGCGAGAGACGGCCGCCGCCTCCTCCCTCATGATCCGCTCGGCCTCGTGCCAGTCGCTGGCGCCCGAGATCTCGAGGGTCAGCTCCTCCCAGATGAATTCGAACGCCGAGAAGTTGAACACCGGCTCGACGAAGGTCGCCTTGTTGGAGACGGACACGATCCGCCCGGTGAACTGGCGGCCCTTGACCCAGATCGCGTCGTCGCTCGTGGAGCCGATCTCGAGCAGCTTCGTCCGCAGAGGCGTGATGTCGATCACGTCACCCTGCACGCCCCCGACCTGCACGCGATCCCCCACGCGGTAGATGCGGCCCGAGATGATGTTGAACCAGCCCGCCACCGCGCCGACGACCTCCTGCATCGCGAACGCGATCCCTGCCGCCGCGAGCCCGAGCACGATGCCGGCCCGCCCCGCGAACGCGCGCCAGACGATCGCGATGGCGATGAGCGCCACCACCCACATGACGTAGCGCGCGAGGTTCCGGACGTGGTAGCGCGCGTACGCGTCGTCCACGCGACTTGCGAGGATCCGGCCGGCGAGCGAGCCGACCGCCAGCGAGAGGACGACGATTGCCGCTGTCGTCGCGAGCCGCCCGCTCGCCGTGTCCGTCTCTAGCAGCAGGTCGAGAACCGTGTCCACACGACTATCTTCCCGCCTGAGCCCGACTCGGAACACCGCGCGCGCCTCGAGCCAGCTCCAAATCGGCGCGGCTACAATCCCGCAGCTGCCTTCCCCGGTAGCTCAATTGGCAGAGCATCCGGCTGTTAACCGGAGGGTTGTTGGTTCGAGTCCAACCCGGGGAGCTGCGAACAGCCTGCAAAGCGGCTAGATACGACGAGGGCGCCCCGGGAGGCGCCCTCATTTCGTACCCAACTTCGTACCTCCGGCCTGTTACCTGCTCCTTCGAATCGCGACGTCGTAGCGCTTGACCGACGTCCGCTGGCCAGGAGTCTCGGGCGCCGGCATCGCGTCGAGCACTTCGTGCCCGCGCCGGTAGTCCTCGTCGCTATCGAAGAGGAGGATCGCTACCGCCTCGCTCGAGTCCGGGTCGTGAAGCACGATCGCGTCGGATGGGTTGAGTCCATCGGGCTGCTCCCCTTCCTCAATCTCCCGCCTGTGTTCCTCGATGCGGTCCGAGGAGACGCCAGTAAAGGAAGCGACACGAGCTATTGACATGAGTCCCCCTTCCGTCCGGTTGGCTCGTCCCCGGAGGATATCCCAGCGAAGAGGCGCATTTCGGCACGCTCGGCAGCGCCAGGGAACGAGACCTGCGCCGCGTGCACGTAGCGCTCGGTCATGGTCGCCTGAGCGTGTCCCGCTCGCGCCTGCACGTACACGGCCGGATTGCCCGCGGCGGCGTCGTGCGTGAGCGCCGTATGCCGCAGGTCGTGCCATGGGCGGATCGTCCGCTCGATCCCCGCAGCCGTGATCGCCTTGCGCATGTACCCGCTCAGCTTCGATGCGTCGAGCGGCGTGCCAAGCGCCGGGTGACAGAAGACGAGCGACTCCGACGAGCGGTAGAGGCTCTCGCGGAACTGCTCGTCGAGGACGTCGGCCGTCCGGGGGCCGTAGCCGATCGTCCGTCGTCCAGCCCGTGATTTCGGCTCCCCCATCTCGCCGCGGACGAACGAGCGGCGGACGTGCAGTCGCTGCTCGAGCATCTCGACGTCGCCCCAGCGCAGCGCGAGGATCTCGCCGCGCCGGAGTGCCGTCCCGAGCGCGAAGGCGGTCAGACGCCTTGCCAGCGCCCACCATTCGCGTTCCCCCGGCTCCGCGCCGTCCTCCGTGACTCGGTAGGCGTTCAGGAGCTCCGCAACCTCCGGCTCCGTTAGAACTGGCGTCTCCGGCGTAGGAACGTGCAGAGGCTCGAGGAGCTTGACCGGGTTCGTTTGCATCCGCCGCCGGCGTCGCGCGTACTCGAACATGGCCGAGAGCGTCCGCAAGTGGTTCGCGATCGTCTTCGGCGCGAGCTTCTCGCGGCGCTTGCGGGCGATGTAGCAGTCGAGGAGCTCCGGTCGGGCCTCGATCGTCGCGAGGGTCACGCCCTCGTCGAGCGCCGGCAGGACGTGCCCGCGGAGCGTGTTCGTGTAGTCGAGGATCGTCGAGCGCCGCCTCCCCCGGGACGGGAGGTACTCGTCGAGGAACTCATCGACGAGCGCCGAGAGCGTCTCGTCGGTTGGCTTGCGCCAGCGTTCCCGCTCGACGCGATCGAGCCGCTTGCCGAGCTCGCGTTCAGCCCGCTGTCGGTTCCAGCCGTCCGCCTCGCGGCCGAGACGTTCGCGGACTTGGCGCCCGTCGGTGTCGCGGAACTTCACGCTCCACGTCACGCCGCGGGCGCCTTCGTAGCGCAGGACGCACGCGCCTCTAGCCATCGTCGCGGCCTCCGTGGATGAGCGTCAACGTCGTGTCGTCGGTTCTCACGACCTGCCGGAGTCGAGCGAGCTCGTCGTCCAGCCGATCAGGACGATCAGACTTCGGTGGCGCGAACTTCCACGCGAGCGCGAGTTCCATCATCTTGCTCGCTCCCTGCTCGTCTCTCGAGCGTAAGAGCGTGGGGATGACGACTTCCTCCAGGACGTGGGCGTGCGCCGCGCTCATGGACACCATGCGGTCGCCCGTGACTGTTGCCGTCGCCATTCGACGGCCCTCCTCTCAGCGAGAAGGCTCTCGGGCGCACCGATTACGGCGGTGGCCCGAGAGCCACTCGCATCCTTGCAATGCCACCGGAAGGTGTGCGTCCGTAATCCGCACGCCCATAGGGTCCCACACTCGGCGGACGATCTCAACCTCGAGACCTCAGCGCGATCGTCCGACCGGGACGTTTGCACTCCTCGATCCAGGCGTCGACGTCGACGGGATCGAATCTCACATACCGCCCAAGCCGCACGCAGGGCATCGCGCCCGAGCGCGCCGAATCGAGAACCCAGGTCTTCGGCACGCCGAGGCGCTCGGCGATGGCGGCGGCGTCGAGGAGGCGCTCGCTCACTGCGAAACCTCCGAGGTGACGTGCCCGCCGTCAGTCGGTCGCCTCGAACTGAGATCGAGGGGGCACCTCCTCGCTGAGCACGACGAGCGTCGCGAGAATCCGCTCTCCGACCTCATCCCTTGCGGCGAGTACGCGGAGCACCCTGAGCGAAGTACGCGCGACCTCTCGCACGACCTCTGGACGCCGACCCTCGAGGAGCTCGTCGGGCGGCCCTGCTCCCTGTGTTCCCTGCAGCACGAGCTCGATTGCGAACTCGCGGATGAGCACGTCTCGATCGTGCGCAAGCTCGACGTACTCCATCCGCCGGTCGAGATCGGCGAAGCGGTCACTGTCCATTTCTGCAGCCTCCTCAGGTCGGTTGTCATTGCGGGTTTCTCCACTCGAACCAGACGCGCGACCAGCGCCGCTGATAGCCGTCGGGATCGGGCGGCCCCCAGAATGTCCCGCCGGCGGGATCGTCGAGCTCGAGCACGGGGAAGGGCGCCGGCCGTGGGCGGCGGCGATTCGTGGCTCGGTTGCACCGAACGTGACTCGCTCCGAGCCAGCCCTCGCCGTTGTCGGCGTGGTCGAGATCGAACGCCTCACCGGGAGCGATCGGACCGCCGCATCGGGCGCACGTCGCCAGACCGGCTGCGACTTCGCGAGCGATTCGCTTGCGGAGCTGCTCGTGCTGCGGGCCGTAGCGGCTCCGAGTGCGCTTCGAGCGGGCCGCTCGAGCCTGCGCCGAGTGCTCCGGCGTGCAGTAGCGCTGCCGCGAGTGCCGCTTGACGAACCGACCGCCGCAGATCGGGCAGCTCGCCTCAGCCATCGGTGCCACGGGGAGAGAGATCGCGGAGGGCGAGGGATTCCGGGCGCTCTGTGTCAAAAACCGGCATGCCGGGGTCAACGCGAAGCGCAGCAGCGATGGCACCGGCGGCGTCAGCTCGGGTGAGCGGGTCAGCGCTGCGAGGCTCGACGATGACGATGCAGCCGAGGCGATTGAGCATCGACCACTGGCGCGTCGTCGGTAGGGCGCCCGGCTCGCGCAGGGCTCGGAGCTCGCCGTCGACG
>DATKBJ010000004.1:0-33913 GCA_035514135.1 Gaiellaceae bacterium
TGCGGCGGCTGAAGACGTCCTGGACGGCGGCGAGGAAGAGGAAGCCCTGCCCGGTCTGGATGTACTTGAGATCGCACACCCAGAGCCGGTTCGGCTCCGCCCTAGCGAAGTCGCGGTCGACGAGATCGGGCGCCGAGGCCCGTTTCGGATCGCGGACCGTCGTCCGCGGCCCGCCGCGGCGGCCGTCAGCGCCTCGGATGCCGAGCTGCCGCATCAACCGGGCGACCCGCTTCTTGCCGACCGCGATTCCGTCACCGAGTGTGAGCTCGGAGTGGATCCGCGGAGCGCCGTAGATCTCTTCCGTCTCGACGAAGATCTGCTTGATCCGCTCTGCGAGCTCGCGGTCGGCGAGCTCGCGTGCGCTCGGCGGCCTGCGCTTCCAGGCGTAGAAGCCCTGGCGGGTAACACCGACGACCCGGCACAGCAGGGAGACGGGGAACTGTGCGGCCTCAGCCTCGACGAACCGGAACCTCGTCACGGTCGATCGGTCTCCCTGGCAAAGAAAGCCGCGGCCCGCTTCAGGATCTCGCGCTCCTGACGCAGCACCCTGTTTTCGCGCTCCAGCTCACGCAGCCGCTGCCGCTCCTCCGAGCTGAGCACGTCATCGCGCTCACCACGATCGGCCTGGTCCTGCCGCCACCAGTTGCGCAGCGTCTGCTCCGAACAGCCCAGCTCGGCCGCCAGCTGCCTCGGCGACCGAACTCCGGCTCGCAGCATCCGCACCGCCTCGATCCGGAACTCCGGCGGGTACGGCGGTCTCGTCCTCGGCATCACACACGCTCCTCTCACGGGCCGCTTGGCCCGAAAGCATCACGGTGTCAACCGAAGCGGGTCAATTCCAGGGTCTTTCGAATCGCGCGGTATCCGAATACTCCATGAACGAAGTATTCGACACCGCCCCGGATATCTCGTCGCCCGACCGCGGTAGCGATCATCACAACCGTAGTCGTCCGCCGCTGCCGTGAAGAGAACGAGCAGGTCTTCCAGACCGCCCCGTTCTGGCGCTCCTGCCACGCCGGAGCGCGTTTCGACCCTAGGAACTGGCCTCGGCAGGCGCGTCGGCGCGGGTCAAGTTGCGAATGCCATTGTCCAAGCCCTCTCTGGTCGTCGTCGGTTCAGCCGCTGTGACTCCTTCGCTCCTCGTCGACTCACTCCCGGGCCACTCGCCCAGCAGTTCGACGACGCTCGGAGCTGAGCCCCAATCTCAATCACGTCCTCCTCGAGCCGGCGCTTCTCGGCAGCGGACTCGCGGGTGACACGGCGTGACTCCGCGGTGAGATCCAATACGACCTCCAGCCCCAGCGGGTCACCAGACAGCAGCCGGTTCCCTACAGTCCGGGCCATGACCCCACAGCGCACGCTCGCGCTCGGCGCCCTGCTCGCGGCATCAGCGTTGTGCATCGCAACAGTCGCGATCAGGACGCACGAGACCGGCGACGCCTACTACCGATTCCTCGTCTGGAACCTGATCCTGGCATGGGTGCCGTTGGTATTCGCAATCGCCGCCTACTCGCGCGCGCGGAGCCGCATCGACCTGCCCGTGGCGGTGCTGCTCGTTCCCTGGCTCCTCTTCTTCCCGAACGCGCCGTACCTGCTTACCGACTTCATCCACCTCGGAGAGGGGCCGGCACCACTCTGGTACGACGGGCTGATGTTGTCGGCGTTTGCCTGGACGGGCCTGCTGCTTGGGTTCGGATCGCTGTATCTCGTGCAGATGATCGTTCGCCGTGCCTTCGGAGGAACGATCTCGTGGCTGGGTGTCATCGCCGCAGTGGGCCTCGCCAGCCTCGGTGTGTACGTCGGGCGCTTCATTGGGTTCAATAGCTGGGATGCCATCGTGCACCCATTACGGGTGGCGGAGGTCGTCCGCGAGCAGCTCGTCGCTGTGCCGGGAAGGACGGCCGAGGGGCTGCTCGCCTTGGCGGCGTTTCTCCTCGTCGGCTACCTCGCCGTCTACAGCTTCACCGGTTTGGCCCTCGAGCTCGAGCCGGATGCCGATGACTAGAGGCGGGAGGCCATGCACGCCTCCCGAGGAACCCGAGCAAAATCGTGACCCGAGAGCGAGCAGTAGCGGTGCCCCTATAACACAGGTCGGAGAGAATGCCGACTGCGCTTGCCCCGCGGACTCGAGCTGGGCGAGGCGTGCCTGCGCTTCGTTCCGTGCCCTCTCGATCGCTGACGTGTCGAGCTTCCGGCGGAAACTGGTGTACCCGCGCGCGTAGGCGGTTGCGAGACGGGTTGCGAGCTCGGGGTCCTCGCTTTCGACGCTGAACGTGAGGATGTCCGAGTTCGTCTTCGCCGTGACACTCGAGCTCCGGAGCAGCTCGACGGCTGTCATCTGTACTCCTGCCGCGCGTACCACCTCCGCGGCGAGAGGGCGCACGCGAGCGAGGTCGGCCTGAGTCTGGCTTACGCGTGCCGGGTCCCCGCGACTCCCGCTCGTGTCTGCGACCCCGGTGAGCGTGCCGGCCAAGTTGTCCTGCCGGAGGAGCACGTCAGCCGACGCCCGATAGACGGGCTGCTGCCGCTGCGACAGGTACGCGGACACTCCGGTCGCAAGCGAGACGACGAGGAGCACGATCCACTTCGCCAGAGGACGCGACCGTAGTCACGCACGGTGGCGGCGCGATGCGCGTCGTTTGGCGGCAAGCCTCCCCTTTCCCCGACGGACTCTCGTTCGACCCATCCCCAGAGAGCCGACTACAACCTATGACGCTGCTCACCAGAATGCAACTATTGCCGCGAGCGACTCTGCCCAAGCAAAAAAGGAGACCGGTCAGCGAGACTTGAGACGACTGCCACTAACTCGCCCGAAACGCGGCGCGTGCCTGGCCAAGTGTTGGAGTGATGGCCGCACATAGTGAACCGCCCCAGAAATCGCCGCAGTTTCGCCACACGACGGAGTCCGACTTCAGCGGCGGGGGTGGGATTCGAACCCACGGGACGCTTGCGCGCCCAACAGCTTTCAAGGCTGCCCCGTTCGACCGCTCCGGCACCCCGCCGGGGCGCATTGTGACGGCTACGAAGGGCGGACTTCGGCCGGAGCGCCGTAGCGCGTCAGGACGTCGGGTACGCCGCCCTGGAAGTTCTCCAGGATCGCGAGGAGCGCACGATCGGTGACCATCGTCCCGTTCAGCGTATGGGGTGTGTCGAGCCCGCTCTCGGCTCGGTACCGAATTCCGAGGCGCCGCGCCTGGTAGTCGGTCGTATTCGAGCAGGACGTGACCTCCCGGTAGCGCTCCTGGAACGGGAACCACGCCTCGATGTCGTACTTCTTCGCGGCTGACGCGCCGAGGTCTCCGGCCGCGACGTTCATCACCCGGTAAGGCAGCTCGAGTGCCTGCAGAAACCGCTCCTCGAGGTCGAGCATCCGCTCGTGCTCGTCCCACGAGCGCTCGGGCTCCACGAAGACGAACATCTCGACCTTGTTGAACTGATGGACGCGGAACATGCCGCGCGTGTCCTTCCCCGCCGCGCCGGCCTCACGGCGGAAGCAGGTCGAGTGTCCGGTGTAGTGCAGCGGGAGGGCGTCGAGCTTCTCTCCCATGTGCAGCGACGCGAGCGCGACCTCCGACGTTCCGGTGAGGAAGAGCCCGTCCTCCTCGAGCGCGTAGATGTTCGAGCGGTCGGTCGGGAAGAAGCCCGTGCCGTACATGGCCTCCTCGCGCACGAGCACAGGCGGGATGACGGGAGTGAACCCGGCCTCGACGAGGTGGTCGAGGGCGAACTGGTACAGCGCCATCGCGATCCGGGCCGAGTCCCCGATGATGTAGCCGAAGCGGGCGCCGGAGACGCGCGCGGCGCGCTCCATGTCGAAGCGCCCGACCTCGGTGTGCTCGCGCGGCTCAGCGAGCACGGGAGGCTCGCCCACGCGGCGGAGCTCCTCCGCGTCCTCCTCGGTGTCGCCGTCGGGGGCCGAGTCGTGCGGCGGGTTCGGCACGAGCGCGAGCACTGCCTCGCGAGCTGTCTCCGCGGCGGCCAGCTCCTCCTCGGCCTCTCTCAGCGCCGCCTTCGCCGGACGGAGCGCCTCGAGCTCCTCCGGAGTCGGCTTGCCCTCGAGCTTCATCTGGCCACGCAGCTCGTCGACGCGGGGGATGAGTGCGCGCCAGCGCTCGTCGGCCTCGAGCAGCTTGTCGAACTCCTCGGCCGCACCCTTCCGCGCGAGCGCGGCGCGGAAGCGCTCGGCATCAGCCCGGGCGGCCTTGAGGTCGATCACGCAGAGAGTCTAGGAGCGAGAGCTACTGGCCGGCGACCGACGAGATGTACGCCGCGACGTCGGCTATCTGCTGCTCGGAGAGCGTGCTCGAGAAGGACGGCATGCCACCCTGGCCGTTCGTCACGATGTCGACGGCGCGCTCGGCGCTCGGCTGCGACTCGTCGAGGTTCGGGCCGACCGCGCCCGTGGTTCCCGCATCGGCGAGGGTGTGGCAGCCACCGCAGGCAGACGGGCCGAGGAAGACCTCCTTGCCCGCGACCGGGTCGCCGTCGACCGCCGGCGTCGTCTCCGTGTCCTCAGTCTCCGTCTCGGTCGTGTCCGTGTCCTCGGTCTCCGTGGTCTCCGTCTCGGTCGTGTCGGTGTCCGTGGTCTCGGTCGGCACTTCGCCCTCCACCGTCTCCGGGGTGGCGGTCTGATCCTGCTCGCCGCCACAGCCGACGGCTGCGACGCCGAGCACGGCGACGAGGAGAGTGAGGAGGAGAGCGGTGCGGCGCATCGATGCGATCCTAACCATTTGCCGCACCGCTCGGTTTCCCAAACACGTCAGGCAACGGCTGCCAGGCGGCTGCGAAGGCCCTTGAGCTTGAAGGCGACGAGGATCTCCGTGATCCCGCGGGCGAGCGCGATGATCCCGACATAGACCACGAGCAGGATCGCCTCGCGCCGGAAGTTTCCGGCTACCCAGAACGCGAGGAAGATCTCGACGAGGCCGATCATCAGCTGAAGCCACCACAGCTCGAACTCGTCCTTCGTGACGAACGCGACCGTGATGTCGAAGATGCCCTTGAACAACAGGAAGAAGCCCATGAGCGCCGCGAGCGTCGCGAACGCGTCGTACGGGTTCCAGAGCGCATAGATCCCGAGGAGCACGAACAGGACGCCGAGGATCGCGTGCACCCACTTCCATCCGGTCGTCGAGATCGAGATGGCGAAGAACTCGTCGATGCCGGCGAAGACCGCCACGATGCCGAAGAGGATCGAGATCGCGTAGACCGTCGTGAAGTCCCACTGAAAGACGAGAAGCGCGAAGACGAGCCAGGCGATCCCGCCCAGCAGGAACAGCCACCACCGATCGGCGGTGTCCTCGAGGACCTCGCGCGCCCCGATCAATCCGTTCATCGTTCCTCCTTGGCTCGAGAAGTGTCGGCCGCGCGATTCTTCCAGGCGAGCCGGACTCCTCCCGTACGATCCCCGGCGACCACCTCGCGAAAGGATCGCCATGGCAGACGTGACCGTGAAGCACATCGACGATCTCGACTCGTACGAAGACAGGGGCACGTTCATGTTCGCCCGGAAGGGGCTGGGCGTGACGTCGTTCGGCATGAACGTCGAGCGCTTCCCAGCCGGCTACGCCGACTATCCGGATCACGACCACGAGACCGACGGCCAAGAAGAGGTCTACTTCGTCGTCGAAGGCTCGGTCGCGCTGCAGGCTGGGGACGAGTCGTTCGAGCTGACACCGGGGACGTTCGCGCGAGTAGGCCCAGGCCAGACGCGGAAGCTCGTGCCCGGCGACCAGGGCGTCACGCTCCTCGCGATCGGCGGCAAGCCCGGAGCGTTCGAGGCGAACGTCTGATGATCGTCGAGCGCAGCATGCACGAGAGTTGGCTCTCGAACGCCTTCCTGCTCGCCGACGAGCCGGAGGGGACGGCGGTCTTCGTGGACAGCGGCGCCCCTCTGGAGCCTCTCGTCGAGGCCGTCGAGCGGGAGGGTGTCACGCCGACGCACCTTCTCGTAACGCACGGGCACGCCGATCACGTCGCCGGCAACGACGAGCTCGTCGCACGCTTCGGCGTCGAGGTGACGTCGGGACCGGTCGAGACAGGCGGGCTGCGCGTGGAGGTCCTCGCCACGCCGGGACACTCCGACGACGGCGTCTCGTTCGTCGTCGGCGACCTCTGTTTCTCCGGCGACACGCTGTTTCGTGACGCGGTCGGCGGTGGTTCCGCGGACGAGCTGCGGCGCTCCGTGATGGACGTGCTCATGACGCTTCCGCACGAGACGCGCGTGCTTCCCGGCCACACGGACGAGACGACGATCGGCCGCGAGTCGGAGCACAACCCGTTCGTCCGCTTCTGGCGCGGCCTCGAGGGTGAGGACGGACGCGCATGCACCGTGAACGGTGAGGACGCCACGATCGTCGTCTGGTCACCCGACTACGACGGCAAGGGCAAGGCACTCGTCCGGCTCGCCGAGGGCTCCGAGGCGATCGTGGGCGCATCCCGGATCGTGATGGTCTAGATACCTGTAGGGGGTATACTTCTCTCGAATCCGAATCGAAGGAGTGCCCGAGTGAGCGAGACCAGCACGTACAGCGTTCCCGCGATCCATTGCGCCCACTGCGCGATGTCGATTCGTGAGGAGGTGTTCGAGGTCGCCGGCGTCGAGGACGTCGCGGTCGACCTCGATGCGAAGCTCGTGACCGTCAGCGGCAGCGCGGTCGACGACGCGGCCGTGCGCGCGGCGATCGAGGAAGCGGGGTACGAGGCCGCGTGACCGAGACCGCGACACGCGAGCCTGCAACGCGCGTGGACCTTGCGCTCGAGGGGATGACCTGTGCCGCGTGCGCAAACCGCATCGAGCGCAAGCTCAACAAGCTCGAGGGCGTCGAGGCCTCGGTGAACTACGCCACCGATCAGGCTGCAGTGCGCTTCGACCCGGAGCGCGTCACCGTCGCTGACCTGGTCGGCGCGGTCGAGTCGGCCGGCTATCACGCCACGCTCTCCTCGGAGGCGCGGGAACGCGCCGATCGAGCGGGCGGGCTCTGGCGCCGCTTCCTCGTCGCCGCCGCGCTCACCGCTCCGCTCGTGGTGCTCGCCATGGTGATGCCCGCGCAGTTCGAGGGTTGGGAGTGGCTCGCGCTCGCGCTCGCGACTCCGGTCGTCTTCTGGGCCGGCTTCGACTTCCATCGGGTTGCGCTACTCAACGCGCGCCACGGCGCGGCGACGATGGACACGCTCATCTCCATCGGCACGCTCGCGGCGTGGGGCTGGTCGGTCGCGGCGCTCTTCGTCGTCGCCGACGCCGAGGTCTACTTCGAGGTGGCCGCGGTCATCACGACGCTGATCCTGCTCGGCCGCTACCTGGAAGCACGGGCGCGCCGTCGCTCCGGTGCGGCGATTCGCGCCTTGCTCGAGCTCGGAGCGAAGGAGGCGCATGTTCTGAGAGACGGCGTCGAGGTCCCGGTGCCGATCGCCGAGCTCGTGGCCGACGATCTGTTCGTCGTGCGTCCGGGCGAGAAGGTCGCCACCGACGGCGTCGTCGTCGAAGGCGAGTCGGCGATCGACCAGTCGATGCTCACCGGCGAGCCGGTTCCCGTCGACGTCGCAGCGGGCTCGTCCGTCGCTGGCGCGACCGTGAACTCCTTCGGTCGCATCGTCGTGCGTGCGACGAGGGTGGGAGAGGAGACCGCGCTCGCGCAGATCGCGCGTCTCGTCGCCGAGGCACAGTCCGGGAAAGCGCCGATCCAGCGGCTCGTCGACCGCGTCTCGAGCGTCTTCGTCCCGATCGTCCTCGTATTGTCGCTCGCGACGCTGACCGGTTGGCTCGTCGCCACCGGCGACGAGACGGCTGCCTTCTCGGCTGCTGTCGCCGTTCTGATCATCGCGTGCCCCTGCGCGCTCGGGCTCGCCACTCCGACCGCGCTCATGGTCGGCACGGGGCGTGGCGCGCAGCTCGGGATCCTCATCAGGGGCCCCGAGGTCCTCGAGCGCACGCGCCGCATCACGACGGTCGTCCTCGACAAGACCGGAACGGTCACGGAGGGACGGATGGAGCTCGACGACGTCGCTTTGCTCGACGGGTCCTCTCGCGCCGAGGTCCTCAGGCTCGCCGGCGCGGTCGAGGCCGCATCCGAGCACCCGATCGCTCAGGCCGTCGCGGCGGCGGCGCTGCGCGAGGTCGGCGAGCTCCCACCCGTCACGGAGTTCCGCAACGTGCCGGGTGTCGGCGTCCTCGGCTCGGTGGAGGGGCACGCCGTCGAGGTGGGCCGGCGCGAGGGCACCATCACGGTCTCCTGGGACGGCTCGCCGCGGGCGACGCTCTCCGTCGTCGACACCGTGAAGCCGACCAGTGCCGAGGCCGTCTCCGCGCTTCGCGCACTCGACCTGACGCCGGTGCTGCTGACCGGCGACTCGCGCCGCACCGCCGAGCGCGTCGCCTCCGAGGTCGGTATCGAGCGCGTGCTCGCCGAGGTCTATCCGGACGACAAGATCGCGGAGGTGCGGCGCCTGCAGGATGCCGGCGAGGTCGTCGCCATGGTCGGCGACGGCATCAACGACGCACCCGCTCTCGCGCAGGCGGACCTCGGCCTCGCGATCGGCACCGGCACCGACGTCGCGATCGAGGCATCCGACCTCACGCTCGTCTCCGGTGATCTCCGAGCCGCTGCGGATGCGATCCGGCTGGCCCGCAGAACGCTCTCCACGATCAAGGGCAATCTCTTCTGGGCGTTCGCCTACAACGTCGCGGCGATTCCGCTCGCGATGGCCGGGCTCCTGAACCCCATCGTCGCCGCTGCGGCGATGGTCTTCTCGAGCATCTTCGTCGTCACCAACTCACTCCGCCTGAGGCGGTTCCACTCCGTGCGCGAAGAGATGGCATGACCACCACTCGCCTCCGGCGAGTGGTCACGGGGGAAACCCTGTTTCCCCCGTGTGCCCCCTTCTCCTCGCGAACGTGGGGAACCTCCCGGTTCCCCACACCTCTCCACGCTCATAGCGCAACCAAGGTTGCGCTATGAGCGAGCACGCGCACGGCTACTCGGCGGACAAGGACGCTCTGGTTCGCAGGCTGCACCGGATCGAGGGTCAGGTTCGCGGCATCGAGCGAATGGTCGACGACGATCGCTACTGCATCGACGTCCTCACACAGATCGCAGCCGTGAACACCGCGCTCGAGAGCCTCGCGTTCAAGATCCTCGACGACCACGTGAACCATTGCGTGGCGGGTGCGCTCGCATCCGGCGATCCGGTCGAGGCGGAGACGAAGAGCAAAGAGCTCCTCGACGCCGTGCACCGCTTCGCTCGCGTGCGCTGATGGAGTCGACCGCGGTCATCGTCGACGGCCTCGCGGGGCTCGAGCTGCGCATGACGTCGCAGCCCGTCTACGACCGGCCGTTCTTTCTTCGCCTGTTGCACGAGGACCCGCGCACGGGCGCCGAGCACTACCTCGTCCGCTACCCGGCCGAGCTCGTCGCGCAGCGGCACCGGCACACGGCCGCGCACACGATCGTCGTGCTCGAGGGGGGGCTCGAGGTGAACCGCCGGACCGTCGGCCCGGGCTCGTACTGCCATTTTCCCGCGGGCGAGCCGATGCACCACGCGCCGGCCGCGGGCCAGTCGTGCCTCTTCGTGATCATGTTCGACGGCCCGTTCGACGTCGAGGTGCTCTCGAGCTAGCTCCGCGTCTCGGCCACGAGTCTCAGGCCGAGCGCGACGAGCACCGCGCCCGTGACGGCGTCGAGGGCGCGCCGAACCGTGTTTGTCAGAAGGCGTCCCATGCGGGCGATCGCGACGGCGTAGAGGCTCAGCCAGGCAAAGGTCATCGCGCAGAACAGGAGCCCGAGCGCGAGGAGCGCGACGAACGACGCGTCGCCGCCGGGCGGGAACTGCGGCAGGAGGCTCGCGAAGAACACCGCCATCTTCGGGTTCCCGAGATTGGAGAGAGCACCCTGCCCCAGTGCTCTGCGCGATGAGGGCCGCGCAAGCCCGGCTCCCACGCCGTCGGGGCGAGGCTCACCTCGCCCTCGGACGGCCGCCCACAGCGACTGGGCGCCGAGGTAGACGAGGTACGCCGCGCCTGCGAGCTTCAGCGCGCGGAAGACCGGCTCCGATGCAGAGAGCACCGCGACGACGCCAGCCGCCGCGGCGACCGTCCACACCGCCTGGCCCGCCGCGACTCC
This sequence comes from Gaiellaceae bacterium, assembly GCA_035514135.1. GTDB lineage: Bacteria > Actinomycetota > Thermoleophilia > Gaiellales > Gaiellaceae > GMQP-bins7. The sequence goes on from DATKBJ010000004.1 coordinate 10,119, forward strand.
GGCCGCCGTCGCGATACCTCCGCGGCGACCTCCGGCCAGCGTGTTTCGGATCGTGAGGGCCGTGTCCTGTCCGGGCGTGCAGATCACGACGGCGGAGACAGCGAGGAACGCGAGCAGGGCCTCCACTACCTCGCCGCCGCCATGCGGATGCCGAAGGCGACGAGCACGGTTCCCGTCACGGCGTCGATCGCGCGGCGTACGCGGCCGCGGAGGACCGCGCCCGCCCGTGCGACGACGGTTGCGTAGAGCACGAGCCACGCGAGCCCCATCGCGGAGAAGATGGCGCCGAGCAGGAGCAGCCCCAGGAACGACGAGCTTCCGCCGGTGACGAACTGCGGAAGGAGGCTGACGAAGAAGACGGCGATCTTCGGGTTCCCGAGGTTGCTCAGCAGGCCCTCACGGAACGCACGGCGTGATAGGGGCCGGGCGAGCTCGGCCCCTACGCCGTCGGGGCGAGCCTCGCCTCGCCCTCGAACGGCCACCCACAACGACTGCGCGCCGAGGTAGACGAGGTACGCCGCGCCGGCGAGCTGGATCGTGCGGAAGACGGGCTCCGAGGCACTCAGGAGCGCCGCGAGCCCAAGGCTCGCCGCCAGTGTCCAGACGCGATGCCGCTGACGATGCCAACGGCCGTGGCCAGTCCACCGCGGCGCCCCGCCGAGAGCGTGTTGCGGATGATGAGTGCCGTGTCCGGGCCGGGAGTGCAGATGACGATCGCCGACAGCACGACGAACGCACCGAGGTTCTGGATCACGTCGGAAGTATCGCCGGCACGGCGGCGTTGACCACCTCACGATGGGGCGACCTCGTGCGTTGAACCGGATCGTGAGCGCGCGAGCGCACGTCTCGCTCATGGCGGTGGTGGTCGTCTGGGCAGGCTCGTTCTCGGTCATCAAGAAGCTGCTCGACGACGGCGTGGCGGCCGGGGACATCGCGATCCTCCGGTACGCCATCGCGCTGCCCGGCTTCGCGTACGTCTTCTGGCGTGCGCGTGGGCTTCCCGGAATCACGCGCGGCGACGCCGTTCGCGTAGGAGCGGCTGGCATGCTGGTGGTCGTCGGCTACCACATGCTCCTCAACGTCGGAACGCGTCACACGACGTCGGGGATCGCGGCGCTCGTCGTCGCGCTCGCGCCGGGCATCACGATGCTCCTCGCCTTCGCGCTCGGGCTCGACCGCGTGAGCCTGCGACGCGGGATCGGGCTCGCGGTCGCGTTCACGGGCGTGACGATCGTCGTCGCTCTCGGCTCTGGCAACGAGCTCTCCTTCGAGAGCACGAAGGGGCCGCTGATCGTCCTCGGCGCCCCCGTCGCGTTCGCGCTCTACAACGTCATCCTGAAGCCGCTCCTCGGGCGTTACGACCTGCTCGCACTGACCGCCGCGACGAGCCTCGTCGGGATCGTCGGGCTCGTGCCGTTCGTGCGCAGGTCGACGGTCGATGCCGTGGCCGGCGCGAGCGCGAGCGAAGCGGCGCTGCTGCTGTACCTGGGGGTCCTCGCGACGCTGCTCGGGTACATGTTCTGGAACCTCGGGCTCAAGGGGCTCGGTCCGACGCGCGCCGTGACGTACGCGTACGCGATCCCGCCGCTCGCCGTCGCGTTCGGTGCCGTCTTCCTCGACGAGCCCGTGACCCTCTGGCTCGCGCTCGGCGGCGCGCTCGTGGTGGGAGGGATCGCCACTGCTCAGGGTGTCTCGGTCGCACCACGGTGGGGTACGTTCGCGCGGTGGCGGAACGCGTCCTCACGCAGCGCGAGCTGAACCGCGCCGTCCTCGCTCGGCAGCTCCTGCTGGAACGCTCCCGCCTGTCGATTCCGCAGGCACTGGAGCGCATCGGCGGCATCCAGGATCAGTACGCGCCCAATGCCTACATCCGGCTCTGGTCGTGTCTCGAGGGCTTCGAGCGGGCCGACCTCACGCGAGCGCTCGAGCGGCGCAGCGCGATTCAGGCGTCGCTCATGCGCTCCACGATCCATGTCGTCTCGAAGAGAGATTTCTGGCCGCTCGCCGCGGCGATCCGCGGGCCGCAGCGCGAGTGGTGGCTGCGCACGCGGCAGCCCCGACCCTCGGAGAGGGATCTCGAGCGGCAGGCCGAGCGCCTGCGCGAGCTCATGGCCGACGGGCCGCTGCGACACGAGGAGCTCGTCGACGCGGTCGGGCGGAGCTGGGGCGCGGTCGGGCCGTGGCTCGAGCTCGTGCGTGTGCCGCCGTCGGGCACGTGGGAGAAGCGGCGCGCGCACCTCTTTCAGACGGCCGAGCGCTGGATCGGCGGCCCGGAGGAGGTCGATCCGGACGCGGCCCTCGATCACCTCGTGCAGCGCTATCTCGGCGCGTTCGGGCCGGCATCGCGCGGAGACATCGTGTCGTGGGCCGGGATGCGGCTCGGAGACGTCGCTCCGGCGGTCCAGCGGCTTGCCCTCAGACGGTTTCGGGACGAGGCGGGCGGCGAGCTGCTCGACCTCCCACGCGCGCCGCTCCCGCACCCGGACTCGCCAGCGCCCGTTCGGTTCCTTCCGACCTGGGACGCGATCCTGCTCGTCCATGCACGGCGGTCGGGCGTGCTACCCGAGGAGTACCGGCCGCGCATTTTCTCGACGAAGATGCCGCAGTCGATCGGGACGTTCCTCGTGGACGGTGTCGTCGCGGGAACGTGGCGCTATGAGGCTCCGAACATGCGATGGGAGGCGTTCGCGAGACTCACACGCGCCGAGGCGACGGAGGTGGGAGACGAAGCCGAGCGCCTCGCCGCGTTCCACGCCTAGGTACGCGGCGCGAAGAGGTAATGGGCGACGAGCCACTCCCTGCCGTCGCGGTCTCCTCCTCCCAGAGGCACGAGCTGTACTTGAGGCGAGCCCCGAAAGCGGATCGCGTAGGCCGCGGGGATCTCGAGCGTGCGGCTCGGTGCGGCCGACCACAACGCCGCGGTGAGCGGGACGATGACGTGACGCCGGAACGCTGCGGAGTAGCGGCGCTTGGAGAGGTAGTCCGCGAGCGATGCGTCCTCCGAGGCCCCTGCATCGATGGACGGCCGCGCCGTTCGCAGCCAGCGTCCGATCTCCGAGACGAGAGAGGTGAACCGCGCGCTCGTCGCATTCCGCCACTGCGCGAGCGGGCGGCGCCCCTGCGTACTCGAGCCCGCACTCGTCGCAACTCACGGAGAACGACATCTCGGAACGCTGGAAGCTCACGCCGAGCAGAGGCGTGTGAGAAGCGGGTAGTTGCGCGCGTTCGAGACGATGAATCCCGTATCGAGAGCGACACCGTCGTGCACGACGGTGTTGACGTGCCCGCCGACACGCTGCTCGCGCTCGAACAGGTGAACCTCGTGCCCACTGCGTGCGAGCACGTACCCTGCCCCCAGGCCGGATACACCGCCGCCGACAACCGCAACTCGCATCGGAGTCAAGTACGCGCCCCGGAGGGCATCTGATCATCGATGAAGGAAGTCACGTGAGCACCCACGGTTCGTCACCGCCTGTCGGAACGGTTCGCTCACGGACTACCCGTATCTCCCGGGTCGTAATGCTCTTCGCGGTAATCGTGCCGCTCGTGGGCGCCGGAATCGCGATGTGGCTTCTCTGGGGCTCCGCGTTCCGCTGGATCGACGTTGCGCTCCTCGTCGGGCTCTACGTCCTCTGCGCCTTCGGCACGACGATCGGCTTCCACCGCTACTTCACGCACAGAGGCTTCGAGGCCCGTCTACCGGTGAAGGTGACGCTCGGCATCCTCGGCTGCATGACGATGCAGGGGCCGATCATCCAGTGGGTCACGGATCACCGAAAGCACCATGCGCTCTCCGACAAGCCAGGCGATCCCCACTCACCGCACGTCGGGCACGGCGACGGGCTCTGGGGCCGCGTGCGCGGCTTCGCGCACGCGCACGTGGGCTGGATGTTCGCCAACCTCGGGATGGAGCAGGGCCGCGTCTACGGCAAGGACCTCTACGAGGATCGCGTGATCGTGTGGATCGACCGGCTGTACGTCGTCTGGGTCGCCCTGTCCCTCGGGATCCCTTTCGCGATCGGATACGCGGTCGGGGGTGGCTCGGTTGCGCTGGGGCTCGAGGCGATGGTCTGGGGAGGCCTGTTCAGGATCTTCCTCTACCAGCACGCGACCTTCTCCGTGAACTCCATCTGCCACATGTTCGGGCGGCAGGACTACCGATCGCGCGACGAGGCCCGCAACAACTGGGTGGTCGCGCTCCTCGTCTTCGGCGAGGGCTGGCACAACAACCACCACGCCTTCCCGGCCTCGGCGAGACACGGGCTCGGCCGCCTCCAGCTCGACGTCTCCTGGTGGGTGATCCGCGGGCTCGAGCGCGCGCGGCTCGTGTGGAACGTCAAGACGCCGTCTGGTGACCAGCTGGCGCGACGTCGTCTGCGACCGGCCGAGAGCTGACGAAGCGCTGGAGCTCACTCTCGACGAGGTGCGCCCAACGATCGGCCTTCGGAAGCGCGAGCAGCTTTCCCCACGGTGAGCGCAGCGCGATACCGTGCAGCGCACCCGGGATGAGCTCGTAACGACCGTCGGCGCCGCGCTCACGCGCCCGGTCGAAGCCCTTCCGGGAGTGCGAGGCCGAGACACCCGGGACTCCCGGGAGCCAACGGTCGAGCGCTCCGTGGAAGACCGTAAGTCGCTTGCGCCGGAGGGTCGCGACGTCGAGCTGGTCGGGGATCCACGGCGCAAGCCCGACGACTTCGTCGACCATCGGCTCGTTCGCGATCGCGATCGAGACGGCACCTCCCATCGAGAAGCCGAGCAGCACGACACGCGGGGCGCCGACCTCGTACACCGCCGCTCGTGCGTCCTCGACACACGACTCGAGCCGCCTCCACGATTTCACGCGGTAGCGCACCTCCGCGAAGCCGAGCCCTGGCAGATTCGGGGCGAGTCGCTGGACGAGCCACTCGATCGAGGCGCTCCAGGTTCCCTCTGCCTCGCGGGACTGTCCGCCGTTCACGCAGACGACCGCACACTCGCCGACGGGGCCGGTGACGCGCATCTCGGCTCCCGTCGCGAGCTTCACGCGGCGACGCCGAGTGTTTCCGTGAGCCAGGAGGGAAGCGCTCGCAGGAAGTCCGGGTCGATCGAGTGCGCCATGAAGGGCGCCTCCGAGTACACGACGTCCGCGTTCGCCTCTTGGAGGCGTCGGTGCGCGTTCCGGCCCCACTCGACCGAGATCACGGGGTCGAGCGCACCGTGACCGATCGCGACCCGAGGGCGCGGGACGGCGAGATCGAGCTCGAATCCCGGAACCGTCGGCATGAAGCCGCTGAGGGCGATCAATCCAGCGGGACGCGGCCGGTCGGCGCCGAGCCCGAGGGCGTACGTCATCACGGCACCCTGCGAGAAGCCGCCGAGAACCGTTTGCTCCCACGCGACGCCCGCCTCCGCAACACGATCGTCCAGCCAGCCGGACGCGAGAGCGAACGTCGCCGTGAACGTCGCGGGATCGGGATAGCCGATCTCCTGCACGGCGTACCAGTGCGCACCGCCGGGAGGGAGGCTGAGTGGGCCGCGTGGGGTCACGCCGAGCATTCGTCGGTCCGGGTCGAGCAGATCGAGCAGCGGGAAGAGGTCGTGCTCGTCTGCGCCGCGGCCGTGGAGGAGGACGAGCAGTCCGTCCGCCTCGCCTGCGGCGGGTCGTGTCAGGTGAGTGAGCGAGTCCGCGGGCACGAACCGCGGACGGTAGCGACTTACCGCCTGAGGAAGTCTCGCTCGGCGACCAGGCGTTCGAGCTCTGCTTGGTCCCAACCGTTCATGAAGTCCGCGTGCGCGCCAAAGCGGCCGGACGCGATCTGCGACCCGAGCGGCACGGGCGGGTACAGCACGATGAGGATGAGCTGTGGCAGCGCGACCGGGTGCGACGCCGGACAGATCCCGCGTGACGCATAGCGCATGTGCTGCTTGTGGTCGGCGCTGTCGAGCCGGCGGCCGTCCCAGCAGTTCGGGAAGGTCGCCTGCAGCTGGAGCATCTGGTCCTCACTGCACGCCGGGATCGTCGCGAAGCGGGGCTTCCCGCCGACGGCGCCGCAACTCCAGGACACGATCCCTTTCGGTTGCCTGCTCTTCGCTTCCGCGTTGCCGGCGATGATCATCAGCCCCTTCGGCGGCGCCGAGATCTTCTCGTTCGATCGGTTGACGTAGTAGACGATGGACGTCAGCGGCGTGATGTCGTTCAGGCCGACGAAGAGCGTCGGCATCCAGTAGGCGGACGCGTCGCTGTCGGCCTCGCAGGTCGTGCGTCCCCCGAGGAGAGCCAGTGGCGTGGTCGCTGCGCTCACCGACCGGTTCCCGATGTAGGTGTGGTTGTGCGAGCGACCGGGCTGCGCGGGAAAGACCACGGGATCGTCGTTGTTGCGATGGCTGAACGAGCATCCGATCGCGTAGTAGGGCCCGCCGGGGAAGTTCGGCGCGAACTGCATGGGTGCGCGAGGTGCTGCGGTCAGGCTCGTCGCAGCGAAGGCGGCGACCGCTATCGCGGCCGCCAGCGAGACCGGGAACAGGGCCCGACGCAGCACCACCGCCTTCCAGGATGCCCGACCCGGCGGCAGTTCACAAGGCGGGGCTCAGGAGCGCGTGCCGACGACGAACCGGAGCGGGGGGTTCCACGTGCGCTCGACGTCGTGAACGACCCCGCAGAACGCGATCGCCAGACCCGCGACACCCGTGCCGACGTCGAGAAACCGCATGCCGGGGGAGGTGGGCCGAGATCGGCGAGCAGCGTCGCAACGACACCCGATGCCGATCCCTGGGCTTGGAGGAGCACGGGATCGGTATGGCTCCACGCGCTCGTGCGCAGCGGATCGTCCGCGAGCTCGAGCCCCTGTGCCAGATACGAGCGCGTGAAAGCGAGGAGCACGGCGCGCTCACCGGGCTCGAGTGCGTCGAGCTGCCCACCGACGCCGAGCTCGTCGATCACGCGGTCGAGGTGGTCGCGAAGCGCAGGCTCGCCCGGTTCGCCGAGCGCGGGTGGAATCTAACGCGGCCCCGCGAGCCGTCCAAGCAGCGCGCCGAAGAGAGCGTGCCGCCAGGTCGCCTGGGCGAACGCGCGGGGGTTCGTGAGGAGCGGCGGCACGCCGGCCTCGCCGCGCGCGCGGTGATAGCGGTCGATGAAGAAGCAGAGCGGGTAGAGGGCGATGTGCTCGGCGAGCGCCATTCCGAGCGCGAGCTTCCGGGGGCCGACCGGAATCCGCGTGCGTGCCTCGTGGAACGCGAGGCCGAACGCGGCGCCGTTGAGCACATGGATCGCGAGGCCCGCTGCGCGCCAGCCCGGGCCGCGCGTCACGCCCTTCCCTAGGACGGCGACGTCCGAGTAGTCGCAGCCGAGGACGCGCTGGTCGAGCGGCTCCTCCGCTGCCCACGCTGCCGCTGCGACGGCGCCGGCGGTCGCTGATCGGAGACGGCTCGTCACGAGCACGAGTGTGCCTGGCGATGCGTCGGCGCTCGCCAATACCATGCACCTGGTGCGCGCACTCCGACCCGGTCGGCGTCTCCACACGATCGTGGTGTGGGTGCTGAGCCTCGGCGCGGATCCCGCCGACTCACACGACGAGCGTGCTCGCAAGGCCTTTCTCGTCGGTGTGACGGTCGGGGTCCTGCCCGCAGGCGTGATCTGGGGAGCGCTCTACTGGGCCCTCGGCGAGCACATCGCGGCGCTGTTCCCTTGGGCGTACACGGTCCTGTCGGTGATCTCGCTCGCGATCTTCGCGCGGATCCGGAGCTTCGCGTTCCTCCGGACCGCGCAGTTGTCGATGATCCTGGTCACACCGGCGCTCCTGCTCGTCGCGCTCGGCGGGCTCGTCGCGTCGAGCGGCGTGATCCTCTGGTCGTTCCTCGCGCCGCTCGGCGCTGCGGTGTTCGATCGCGCCGATCGTGCGTGGAGGTGGTACGCCGCGTTTCTCGTCCTCCTCGCGGTGACGATTCCCGTCGCGCGGCTCATTCGCACGGACGAAGCGGACATGCCGTACTGGGCGGTCCTCGCTTTCGCTGCGCTCAACATCGCCGCCGTCACCTTCGTGACCTTCGTCGTGATTCTCGCGTTCGCGCGCCAGCGTGAAGCCGCGCAGGGGCGTGTCGAGAACCTGCTCCTCAACATCCTCCCCGAGGAGATCGCACAGCGACTGCAGATGGAGCCGCAGACCATCGCGGACCAGTTCGACGAGGTCAGCGTGCTGTTTGCGGACGTCGTCGACTTCACGCCCCTCTCGAGTCGGCTCGACGCGCGCGAGGTGGTCGGGCTCCTCGATCGGCTGTTCACCACCTTCGACGAGCTCGTCGACCGCTACGGCGTCGAGAAGATCAAGACGATCGGCGACTGCTACATGGTCGCCGCCGGCGTGCCCACCCACCGCGCCGACCACGCGCAGGCCCTCGCGCGCCTCGCCCTCGAGATGCAGGAGTGCGCGCGGAGCTGTCTCCCGCAGCGGAACGGCGACGACCTCCGGTTGCGCATCGGGATCAGCTCCGGCCCCGTCGTCGCCGGCGTGATCGGTCGCCGCCGCTTCCTCTACGACCTGTGGGGCGACACGGTGAACATGGCGAGCCGCATGGAGTCGCACGGTGCGCCCGACGTCATCCAGCTCACCCGCGCGACCCGGGAGCTGCTGGGCGACGACTTCGTCACTGAGCCGCTCGGGCTCGTCGACGTGAAGGGCAAAGGCGAGGTCGAGACGTGGCGGCTGGTGGGGTCAAGCGGATCGGCCGCGCGAACGAGCGCGTGACGATCTTTCCCGCGAGCGCGGCATCGTAGACCGCGGTGTGCGACGAGCTCACCCGACCACGCGCGGAAGCCCCCAGAGCATGCGATAGAGCACCTGCGGCTGCTCGTCGGCGTCGAACGCTCCGAACGTGACCGTCGGGTTGTCGGGATCCATGGCGTCGACGAGGAAGATCCGTTCGTCGACCGGCAGCGCCTCGATGTCACCGAGCTCGCTCTTGAGGAGGAGACCGCTCGTGCTCACGACGACCTCGACCTGCCGGTCGGGCCATGCGTACAAGCCGGCGTAGCGCGAGAGGTCGCCGGCTGCAGCGGGTGACGAGTCCAGCATCAGCGGCAGGACGTGCACGCCGAAGGACGTCTCCAGGAGCTCCGCGAACAGCGAGCGGTACATCGGGCGGCCGGTGCTGCCGTTGGTCAGCAGCGCGACGGCGGCACGCTGGTCGGGCACGAGCCGGAGCACGGCTCGCTGACCACTGAGCACGCCGTCCCAGCCCCACACGGGTCCGCCTCGCCAGTCGAACCGCGCCCAGCCGAGGCACCAGCCATCGAGCCAGCCGTGGATCCGGGGCTCGGCGTGAGAGGCGCGCAGGCTGGCAAGGGCGGGATCGGTGAGGTGCAGGCTGGCGAGCCGCAGCAGATCGTCGACCGTCGAGAGCACCGTCGACCCAGCGGGACCGAAGCATCGTGGGGCCCAGGGCTCGACGGGCGAAGGACCGCCCACCGCGAGCTCGTGCCCGGCCGCGCGAGCCTCGGCCAGGGGCCGGTTGGCGAAGGTCGTCCGAGCCATCTGCAGCGGCTCGAACAGGTACGAGCTCATCGCGTCTTCCCACCGGCGGCCCGTCGCAGTCTCGATCGCGCGGCCGAGCAGGCACCACCCGGCATTCGCGTAGGACCACGCGACCTTCGTGGGCTCGGCCGCGGCGACCATCGACGCGAAGCGCGACAGCACGTCGTCACTCCCACCCTCCAGACCCGAGAACTCGAGCTCGGCGCGCAGCGGGAGCCCAGAGCGATTGGCAAGAAGTCCGCGCAGCGTCGCGCGGGCCGCCCATCCGCTCCCACGCAGCTCCGGCACGTGCGCCGCCGCCGGATCATCCAACGACAACCGTCCCTCTCCCGCGAGGCGAGCGATCACGGTCGCGACCATGGACTTGGTCAACGATCCAACGCTGAAGCGGGTCTCGGAGGTGACCGGCTTCCCGGACTTCACGTCTGCGACTCCGCAGTACGCCGTCGTTACCGCACCGTCGTGGAGGATCCCAATCGCCGCCCCCGGCACGGCGTGTCTCGAGGCGTGCTCGCGAAGCAGAGCCGTCAGATCGGCTTCTGTCACACGATCACCCTAGTGATTGGCCAAGTGCTCGAACCACCGGCGTCAGCCCCTCTCGCTTGGCCCCACGAGCGTGTTGTTAGGCTGGCCACCGCCGCATGAGCAAGAACGTCGAAGCGTTCGACGAGTGGATTCGCACCACGTTCGTCGAGGTCAACACCACGCTCGAGGATCTGTACTTCGCGCAAGACGACCGCGCGAGCGTCGACGGCGTCGGCGACGACCTCAAGCAGCAGATCCTGGAAGAAGGCCGCGTGTTCGTGCGTGCGCTCGCGGAGGAGGGCAACACCGACGAAGGCTTCGACCAGGCGTTCGACGTGCTCGGCGATCTCGGGTTGTACATGGCCTCGCTGCGCCGGCACGAGCTGACGAACCCGGCCCGCGAGCAGCGCTCTCCGCACGAGGAGGCGACTGCGCTCGGGCTCCACATCGGTGCGTCGGTCGGCGTCGTGCCGCGTTTCGCGACGAGCCATCTGGCGACGCACAACCGCGCACGCGACGGCCGCCAGAAGAGCTTCACCTCGCTCGAGGACGAGATCCTCTTCCTCGACTACAACACCCGCGGGATCCTCGCCTACATGCGGGCTGCCGACGCGCTCATGCGCATTCCGCCGCTCGGTCTTTCGCACCCGGTCGCCGAGACTCTCTTCGAGGACGCGTACGACGCGCTCGTGGCCGTCGGCGCGTTCAACGACGTCCTGTTCGAGCGCCTCGACGTCGACCGTTTCTTCTACAGCGTACGGCCGTACTACAAGCCGTATCGCGTCGGGCGCCTCGAGTATCGCGGCGCGAACGCGGGCGACTTCTCGGGGATCAACGAGATCGACCTGCTGCTCGGGCTCTGCCGCGGAAACGACCCCTACTACTCGCAGCTCCTCGTCGAGAAGATGCTCTTCATGCGGCCGGAGGATCAGGCCAGCCTGCGGGACTGCATGAGGCGGCAGAGCTTCCTCGACGGCTTCCTCGACGTGCTCGACACGAGCCGCAACGCGGACTGGTTCCAGCGCAACGCGACGGCGTTCCTGCGCGTGTGTGAGCAGCACGGAAGGGTCGCGGCGCAACATCACGATCAGCTCGTCGCGCGCTTCATCGTGGCGCCGTCGAAGACGCTCGACGAGAGTCACCTCGCGCAGGTGACGGCGAGTGGGCCGCCTCTCCCGGTCTTGATCTCCGCCCTCGAGGTGCTCCGTGACCTGCGTCTCGCGGCGCCGCGCGACGACATCGCGTCGCGCTACGCGGACATCGACCGTCTTCGCGCGGCGGCCGGAAGTCGGCGGAGCTAGCGCCGTTCCCTGACGCGCTCATGCATCGAGTCGACACCTGAGCGGCTCGCGGGCGAGCGACCGGCTCACGTCTACACTCGACTCCCGATGGCTGCCACCCAATCGACCTGGACTCCGTCCTCGTGGCGTGAGCTTCCTGCAGCCCAGCGACCCGAGTGGCCGGACGAGGCTGCGCTCGCGGCCGTGCAGGAGCGGCTCGGCACTCTTCCGCCGCTCGTCTTCGCGGGCGAGGCGCGGGCCCTCCTGGCTGCACTCGGGGAGGTCTGCGAGGGGCGGGCGTTCCTGCTCCAGGCCGGAGACTGCGTCGAGTCGTTCAGGGACGTGTCGGCACCCGCGATCCGCGAGCGGCTGAAGGTGCTCCTTCAGATGTCCGCCGTGCTCGCGTACGGGGCGACGCTTCCCGTCGTGAGGGTCGGTCGTATCGCGGGCCAGTTCGCAAAGCCGCGGAGCGGGCCGACCGAGCTCGTCGGGGGCGTCGACCTGCCGTCGTTTCGCGGCCACATCGTCCACTCGGACGAGGCGACGGCGGAGGCGCGCGTGCCCGACCCCGAGCGCCTCGTCCATGCCTACTACCAGGCCGCGTCCACGCTCAACCTGCTCCGGGCGTTCACGAAGGGCGGATTCGCCGATCTGACGCATGTCCACACGTGGAACCGCGAGTTCGTGGCGAGCTCACCCGCCGGCCAGCGCTACGAGGCGCTCGCGGGCGAGATCGAGCGCGCGCTTCGTTTCATGCAGGCGATCGGGATCGACCTCACGACCGAGAGGACACTTCACGAGGTGGACGTCTGGACGAGCCACGAGGGTCTCCTCCTGGAGTACGAGGAGGCGCTCACGCGCACGGACTCGCTCACCGGCCAGCCCTACGACTGCTCGGCACACATGCTCTGGATCGGAGACCGCACGCGGGGACTGGGCGAGGCGCACGTCGAGTTCTTCTCCGGCGTCCGCAACCCGGTCGGCGTGAAGCTCGGGCCGTCGGCGACTCCCGACGACGCGGTCGCGCTGGCGGAACGCCTCAACCCGGACCGCATCCCGGGTCGGCTCACCTTCATCACGAGGATGGGCGCGCCGCACGTCCGCGAGAAGCTCCCCCCGCTGCTGCGCGCCATGCGTGAGTCCGCGATCCCGGTCGTGTGGGCATGCGATCCGATGCACGGAAACCTCGTGCGGACGGCGAGCGGGCGGAAGACCCGTCACTTCGACGCGATCATGGACGAGCTGCTGGGATTCTTCGCCGCGCACCGCGAGGTGGGTACGTGGCCGGGTGGCGTGCACCTCGAGTTCACGGGAGAGGACGTCACCGAGTGCCTCGGTGGCTCGGAGGCCGTGCTCGAGGAGCAGCTGGATCACCGCTACGAGACGCTGTGCGATCCTCGTCTTAACGGGCGTCAGTCGCTCGACCTCGCCTTCCGCGTGGCCGAGCTCATGCGAACGGTCTGACGTGCGGGCGTACGTCCTCGTCGCGCCCGTTCGCGACGAGGAGAAGCCTCACACGCGGTCGAGCCAGCCGGCCCACCGCTCGTCGCGCCCGTGCACGGCGTCGCGGTACGCCTGCTGCACCTCGCGTGTAACCGCGCCGACACCGATCTCGACGTCGTCGACGGCGCGCACGGGTGTGACCTCGACGGCCGTGCCCGTCATGAAGACCTCGTCGGCGAGGTAGAGGTCCGTGCGGATGAGAGGCCTCTCGAGGACCTCGTGGCCGAGGCTCTCGAGCACGGCGATCACCGACTCCCGCGTGATTCCCGGAAGGATCGACGTGGAGAGCGGCGGTGTGAGCACGCGACCGTTCTTCACGACGAAGATGTTCTCGCCGGGGCCGTCGGCGATCGACCCGGCGCCGTCGTCGGTGAGCATGATCGCCTCGTCGTAGCCTGCGCGGCGCGCTTCCATGGTCGCGAGCATCGAGTTCAGGTAGACGCCGGTCGCCTTCGCGGCGTGCGGTATGACGTTCGGCCCGACGCGCCGGATCGACGAGATCGCGGCGGTGATCCCGCTCTCCTGGCTTCCCTCTCCGAGGTACTCGCCCCACGGGAAGCACAGGATCGCCGTATCGACGGCGTTCGTGACGGGCCCGACGGCAAGCCCGCCGTAGCCGTGGAATGCGAGCGGCCGGATGTAGCACGACGTCAGGCCGTTGACCCGGACGAGCTCACGCGTCGCCTCGGCAAGGTCTTCGAGGCGGTGAGGGATCTCGATGTGGACGATTCGCGCGGAGTCGCAGAGACGCTGCAGATGGTCGCGGAGCCGGAAGATCGCCGGGCCGTCGGCGGTCTCGTAGCAGCGAATCCCCTCGAAGACGCCGGTGCCGTAGTGGAGGGCGTGAACAGTCACGTGCACCGTCGCTTGGTCCCAGGCGACGAGACCGCCGTTCAGCCAGATCTTGTCGGTGGGCGCGAGCGGCATCAGGGAGCGACGCTCGACGTGACGTCGCCGTGCAGCGTCGGAGCGTCTGCCTCGGTCGCGACGCGCCGGAAGCTCCTCGCGTCCTTGTCCCAGCGCTCGAGAAGCTCTGCCGCACGCGGTGAGCCAGTATGGCGATGATGCTGTTCGACGAGCTCGCGGAGCGCCGCGAGCTGGCCCGAGTCCGGGTCGTGGGCGAGCACCAGCCCCACGCCCAGGCGCTCGTCGAGCGCTCCTTCGCGGTCGAGCACGTACGCCTCGCCACCCGTCATGCCAGCGCCGAAGTTGAGCCCCACGGCACCCAAGACGACGACGGTGCCGGCGGTCATGTACTCGCAGCCGTGGTCGCCGACACCCTCGACAACCGCGACCGCACCCGAGTTCCGGACGGCGAAGCGCTCGCCCGCCGAGCCCGCGCAGAACACGGACCCGCCGGTTGCGCCGTACAGCACCGCGTTGCCGACCAGACACGGATCGCCCGCGTCGTCGGGCGGCGGCGAGATCACGATGCGGCCGCCGCTCATGGCCTTGCCGACGCCGTCGTTCGCCTCGCCCACGAGATCGAGCTCGACTCCCGCCGCGAGGAACGCGCCGAAGCTCTGTCCGGCCGAGCCCTCGAACCGCGCACGGACGCGGCCCGGTGGCGGCGCCGAACCTGCGACTTTCGCGATCGCACCGCCGAGCCGCGCTCCGACGGCACGATCTCCGTTCACGATCTGATGACGCGGCTCGATGAGCGTCGCGCCCTCGAGCGCGGCGCGGCTCTGTGCGCTGAGGAGGATCCCGAGCCGGTCACCCGTGTGCTTGGATCGCGCTCCGGTGAAGCGTCCGGTTCCCTCCGCGCCTCGAGCCAGGAGCGGTGCGAGGTCGAGGCAGTCCACGGCGACGTCGCCCGTTCGACGCTGTCTGAGGCACTCGACGCGACCGACCGCGTCGTCGAGCGAACGGAGCCCGAGCGATGCAAGCAGGCGTCGTGCCTCCTCGGCGACGAAGAGGAGGTACGCCTGCACCATCTCCGGCGTCCCAGCGAACTTCTCGCGCAGCTCCGGCCGCTGGGTCGCGATCCCCACGGGGCAGCTGTCGAGGTGGCACGAGCGCACCATCAGGCAGCCCTCGGCGAGGAGGAGCGACGTCCCGAACGCGTACTCGTCGGCACCCAGCAGCGCGGCGACGACGACGTCACGCCCTGTCTTGAAGCCCCCGTCGGCGCGGAGCCGTACGCGGCTTCGCAGGTGGTTCGCGACGAGCGCCTGCTGCGCTTCGGCGAGGCCAAGCTCCCAGGGAACGCCCGCGTTCTTGATCGAGACGAGCGGGCTCGCGCCCGTGCCGCCGTCGGCGCCGGCGATGTGGATGACGTCGGCGTGCGCCTTCGCCACGCCGGCGGCGACGAGGCCGACTCCACTCGCCGCCACGAGCTTCACGGAGATAGCGGCCTCCGGGTTCACCTCGCGGAGGTCGAAGACGAGTTGGGCGAGATCCTCGATCGAGTAGATGTCGTGATGCGGGGGAGGAGAGATCAGGGATACCCCGGGTTGGGTCTTGCGCAGGCGGGCGATCTCCACGGTCACTTTGTGTGCGGGGATCTGGCCGCCCTCGCCGGGCTTCGAGCCCTGCGCGATCTTGATCTGGAGCTCATCGGCCGAGACCGCGTACTCCGCGGTCACGCCGAACCGACCGGACGCGACCTGCTTGATCGCCGAGTTGCGCTCATCGCAGTAGCGCTCCGGGCTCTCGCCGCCCTCACCCGAGTTCGCGCGTCCTCCAAGGCGGTTGAGCGCGATCGCGACCGTCTGATGCGCCTCGGCCGAGAGGGCGCCGTGCGACATGGCTCCGCTCGAGAAGCGACGCGCGATCGTCGCGGCCGGCTCGACCTCCTCGAGCGAGACGGGTGGCCCGCTCGGGACGAGCTCGAGCAGGTCGCGTGGCTCGAGTGGGTCGCGGCCGTTGACGAGTTCCGCGAAGCGGTCGTACAGGTCGGAGCGGTCTCCACTTGTGGCAGCCCGCAGTGCATGCGCTCCGGCGACGGCCTCCTGTAACGCGGCAACGACGTCGGGATCCGTCGCGTGCCTCTCGCCGCTCTTCCGGAACTTGAAGTATCCAGGGTTCTCGAGCTGGGGCTTCTCGGCGAGCGAGGCCGCGAGGCGCTCGAGTGCCTCGCGCTCGAACCGCTCGAGCCGTGCACCGCCGATCGCAGAGGGCGTGCCGCCGAGGTACTCGCGACAGAGCGTGCGGTCGAGGCCGACGGCGTCGAACAGCCGTGCCCCGCGGTAGCTCGCGACGTCGGCGATGCCCATCTTCGACATGACCTTGAGCACCCCGTCCTCGAACGCCGCGAGGAGCCGTCGTTGTGCCTCGGCGGGAGCTGGTCGATCGCCGCCGATCCGGTCGTTTGCGGCGAGGTGCGCAACCGTCTCGAGTGCGAGCCGCGGACAGATGGCGTCCGCCCCATACCCGAGCAGGCATGCGATCGCGTGCGTGTCGCGCGGCTCGTCGGATTCCACGAGCAGCGAGCAGCGCGTGCGGAGACCCGCTTCGACCAAACGCGTGTGCACAGCCGAGATGGCGAGGATCGGCGGGACCGGCGCACGCTCGCCGCCTGCGTCGCGGTCGGAGAGACAGAGCAACTCGTTCCCTGCGGCCGCGGCAGACTCGGCGAGGACGATGAGCCGGTCGAGGGCTCGCCCGAGCCCCTCCTCACCCGAGAACGTCGCGTCGAGCCGAAGGGGAGACAGCGACTCGAGCCCGGACGGGTAGAGGAGGAACCCGGGGAGTGCGGTGAGGTGTGGCGGCGCCCCTTCGTGGCCGAGCCCGACTCGAGGGCCGAGCAGAGTGGCCACCGACATGACGAGACGCTCGCGCAAGTGGTCGATCGCGGGGTTCGTCACCTGCGCGAAGCGCTGTCGGAGGTACGAGGAGAACGGGCGCGCGCGGCCGGCGAGCGGTGCGATCGATGCGTCGTCGCCCATCGACGAGACCGGTTCGTGGCCGGTCTGCGCGAGCGGACGGAGCATCGCGTTGAGCTCCTCGCGCGTGTAGCCGTGGAGGACATGTCGAACGTCCACGTCATCGCACGGCGGCTCTGCAGGCTCGCCCGCGTCGCTGGTGATCGTGCTCGCCCGCACCCACTGCCCGTACGGACGTCGCCGCGCCAGCTCCCGGCGCAGCTCGTCGCCGAGCAGGAGCCCGCGAACGGGGTCGACGACGAGGATCCCTCCGGGGCCGAGACGCGCTCGCTTCACGCGCGCGCCTTCGGGAAGCGGCACGGCTCCCGCCTCGGATGCAACCGTCACGAGGCCGCCGTCGGTGGTCGCGACCCGCAGCGGCCGAAGCCCGTTGCGGTCGAGCGTCGCACCGCACGTCCGGCCGTCCGTGAAGCAGAGCGCCGCGGGACCGTCCCAGGGCTCGCTGAGCATTGCGCCGTAGCGGTGAAAGTCACGCACCTCCGGATCGAGCCGCGGATCGTTCTGCCACGCAGGCGGGACGAGGAGCGAGACGGCTTCGGCGAGGTCCTTCCCCTCGCCGCGCGCCACGAGGTCGAGCGCGTTGTCGAGGAGCGCCGAGTCGGAGCCGTGGCGATCGAGCGCAGGTGCGAGACCCGGATCCGCCTCCTGCGAACGGAGCCGTGCCTCCATCCACGCGACGTTTCCGTCGACCGTGTTGATCTCGCCGTTGTGGCAGAGGAGTCGAAACGGCTGGGCACGTTCCCAGCTGGGCTCCGTGTTCGTCGAGAAGCGCTGGTGGAAGATCGCGAAGGGGACCTCGAGCGCGGGGTCTTCGAGGTCGGGGTAGAAGTGCGCGAGCTGGCCCGCGGCGCACAGTGCCTTGTAGGTGACGGTGCGGTACGAGAGCGAGACGATGTAGACGCCGGCGACGCGCTCGGCCCGTCGACGTGCGCGATACGCGCGTCGCTCGGCGTCCGCGTGCTCGGATGGAGCGAGCACGAGCTGTTCGATGCGCGGGAGCGAGGCCAGGGCGGTCACGCCGATCGCCTCGTTGCGCGTGGGCACGGTCCGCCACCCGGCCGGTTCGAGCCCTTCTGCGCGGCACGCGTCCTCGACGGGCGCTCGTAGCCAGCCCTCGCGCAGAAAGCACATCGCGAGACCCGCGTCCGGCCAGCCGCTCAGCGTGTCCGTCAGCGGGAGGAGAACACCGGCGCCGTCGCCGGTGACCCCGTCCGCGGCCCACGCACCGCGGTGGCCGACTGCAGCGAGCCCGGCGAGCGCGCGGTCGAGCACGTCGCGCGACGCTCGGCCGCGGACGTCCGCGACGAGTCCGATGCCGCACGCATCGCGCTCTCGCAGTGGGTCGTGCAGAAGGCGCTGCCGTTCGCCCAACGTGGATCCCTTCGCAGAAGGTTCGGAGACTTCCGCCGACTTCTGTTGAGCTAGTTCGGCGGCGGCGGGGGGTGAGTGCCGACTAGCTGCGCAGGCCGAAGATGGCGATCGCAAGGATCGCGGCAAGGAAGCGCTTCGAGTATCCAGCCTTGCCCGGCATCGAGTCGGGAAGCCTAACCCGGACGGAGGTTCCCGGCAAGGCTCGTTCACCACTTTGCACCCGATCTGGGCTTGACAGGGGGACGAGCAGTCCGCACACTGTGCCACTCGATGCCGAGCCGGATGCACGTATCCACATCCGCTAACGCCACGTCCGTGGGCGTACCCGCCTGCGGTCTTGGCATCGAGCTTCTCCTGATTCTCCCCCTCTAGGGGGAGACACGACCTACGCGCCGAGCAGGCGCACACGTCGACCGAATCACACCACAGGTGCGCCCTCGGGCCACCCGACAGGAGGAGCAGAAACGTGGCAGACCGCCGCAGGATCACGATCTTCGACACGACGCTGAGAGACGGCGAGCAGTCTCCTGGCATCGCGCTCTCGCCCGACGAGAAGGTCGAGATCGCACTCGGGCTCGAACGCCTCGGCGTCGACGTGATCGAGGCCGGCTTCGCGATCTCCTCCCCCGGTGACTTCGAGGGTGTTCGCGCCGTCGGGGCGGCGGTGAGCGAGCCGACCCTCGCCTCGCTCGCGCGAACCCGCGTCGACGATCTCGACGCAGCGGTCGAAGCGCTCGCCGGCGCACGCGGCCGTACGCGCGTTCACGTCTTCATCGCGACCAGCCCCATCCACATGGAGCACAAGCTCGGCCTCGAGCCGCCCGAGGTCGTCGAGCAGACCCGATTCGCCGTCTCGCACGTCGCGCGTCGGGTGGACGAGGTCGAGTTCTCGTGCGAGGACGCGACCCGCTCCGATCCCGCCTTCGTCGCGGAGGTATGCCGCGCTGCGATCGAAGCGGGCGCGACGACGATCAACCTCCCCGACACGGTCGGCTACTCGCTCCCCGAGGAGCACGCGGCCTTCCTCCTCGAAGTGCGACGGCAGTGCCCTGAGCTTGCACGCGTCACGCTGTCCGTCCACTGCCACAACGATCTCGGGCTCGCCGTCGCCAACACGCTGGCCGGCATCGGCGCGGGCGCGACCCAGGTGGAGTGCACCGTCAACGGCCTCGGCGAGCGGGCGGGGAACGCGGCGCTCGAGGAGGTCGTCATGGCGCTCCGTGTCCGCTCGGACGCGCTCGGCTACGAGACCGGCGTCGCCGTCTCCGAGATCGGACGCATCTCGCACCTCGTGTCGCAGCTGACGGGCTACGGCGTGCAGCGCAACAAGGCCATCGTCGGCGCGAGCGCGTTCGCCCACGAGGCCGGCATTCACCAAGACGGGATGCTGAAGGACGCGGCGACCTACCAGATCATGGATCCCGAGGAGCTCGGCCTCACGATGACGCTGCCGCTCGGCAAGCATTCGGGGCGGCATGCGTTCCGCAGTGCGTGCGAGCACGCGGGAATGCACATGAGCGACGCCGAGCTGAGCGCCGCCTTCCAGCGCTTCAAGGCGCTCGCCGACACGCGCAAGGCCGTCACGCTCTACGACGTGTTCGAAGAGGTCGCGGCATGACCTCGCGGACGACGTACAGCGTCGCGTGCCTGTCGGGGCACGGCATCGGGCCCGAGGTCATGGCACAGGCGAGTCGCGCGCTCGATCGCGTCTCGCGGCTGCACGGGTTCCGGATCGCGGAGATCCATCCGCCCATCGGGGCCGAAGCGCTCACGCAGTCGGGTCATGCCTTGCCCGGCGAGACGCGCCGTGTCACGGCGGCGGCGCAGGCGATCCTCGTCGCGGCGGGGAACGAGCCTGCGCTGGCAGGCGTCGAGTCGGAGCTCGATTTGCAGACGCGAGTCGACCGAGTCGCGTACGGGGCGCGGGCGCATGGCACCGTGACGGTGCTCAGCCCGCTCGGCGAGGCCGCGACCCCGGGGGCGCTTCGGCGGGCGTTCGACTGCGCCCGCTCGAGCCGTGGCCGTGTCGCTTCCGTCGGCGGGGATGCCGGTTGGAGGTCTCTGCTCGAGACCGAAGCTGCTCGTCATGCGGGCGTGCTGGTCGAGCTCGAGCAGATGAAGACGGCCGCCTCGCGGCTCGCCTTCGAGCCTGACTCGTTCGACGTCGTCGTCACGCCGGAGCCGTACGCCGAGCCGCTCGTCGCGCTCGTCGCCCACGGTCACCGTCCTCGCGTGGCCGCCTCCGGCCGGCTCGCAGACTCCGGCCCCGGCGTGTTCCTGCCGGCCCACGGTGCGGCCGAGGACATCGCGGGACAGGGCGTCGCCAATCCGGCGTCGATGCTGCTCGCGGCCGCTCTCCTGCTCGGAGAGGGGCTCGGTGAGCGGCGGGCGGCGGAGACCCTCACCGGAGCGGTGCTGCACGCCTGCTCGAACGGGACCCGGACGCCGGACATGGTCTCGACCGGGATGGGCGCGACGACGCGTGAGTTCACCGATGTCGTGCTCTCGCAGCTCCCCGGCTCGTTCACGAACGCCGAGTTCTACCGCGAGGCAGTCGCATGAGGCCGAACGGGGCCGACGCGGTTCTCCGCTCGCTCGAGGCCGAAGGCGTCGACGTCGCCTTTGGCCTTCCGGGTGGCGCGATCCTGCCGTTGTACGACGCGTTCGCTCGCGGGACGACCGTGCGTCACGTCCTTGCGCGACACGAACAGGGCGCAGGACACATGGCCGAGGGGTACGCGCGCGCTACCGGACGCGTCGGAGTCGCGGTCGCCACGTCGGGGCCGGGCGCGACGAATCTCGTGACGCCGATCGCCGACGCCTGGATGGACTCGACGCCGCTCGTGTGCATCACGGGCCAGGTGCGCTCGCATCTCATCGGCACGGACGCGTTCCAGGAGTGCGACATCACCGGCATCACGATCCCAGTGGTCAAGCACTCGTGGCTCGTGCAGGACGTCGAGGAGCTTCCGCACGTGCTGAAGGCGGCATTTCACGTCGCCCGAACGGGTCGTTGCGGCCCCGTCCTCGTGGACATCCCGCGCGACGTGCAGGAGGCGGCGCTCGACTTCGAGTACCCCGACGAGGTCGACCTGCCGGGCTGGAAGCCGCCGCAGCGTGGGCACCCACGTCAGATCAGGCGGGCCGCCGAAGCGCTCGCGCATGCCGAGCGGCCGGTGCTCTACGTCGGCGGCGGGACCCTCAACGCCGACGCCTGCGCCGAGCTGCGCGTCATTGCCGAGCTCGGTCGCTTCCCCGTCGTCACGACGCTGATGGGCAAGGGTGCGTTCCCCGAGACGCACGAGCTCCACTTCGGCTGGCCCGGCATGCACGGGCCCAAGTGGTCGAACTGGGCCATGAACAAATGCGATCTCCTCGTCGCGGTCGGTTCCCGCTTCGACGATCGCGTCACGGGCAAGCTCTCGGCCTTCGCGCCCGGCGCGACGGTCATCCACCTCGACGTCGACTCGGCAGAGATCTCGAAGCTCCGCCAGGCGGATATTCCCGTGGTCGGGCCCCTGAAGCAGGTGCTTACCGACCTCGCGGACGAGCTGCGCGCACTCCACGGATCCGGCTACGCCGCCGTGAGCCGGACCGAGCCATGGCTGCGCCGGCTCACCGCCTGGCGAGAGGAGTTCCCGCTGCGCTACGGGACGAGCGGCGAGATGCTGAAGCCCCAGCTCGTGCTCGAGACGCTGCAGGAGCTGACGAACGGCGACGACGTCGTCTGGACGACGGGCGTGGGGCAGCATCAGATGTGGGCGATGCAGTACCTGCTCTGCGACCGGCCGCGCTCGTTCATCACCTCGGGCGGGCTCGGCACGATGGGGTACGGCGTACCCGCCGCGATCGGCGCGAAGGCCGCGCGGCCCGAGGCGACCGTCGTCTGCGTCGACGGCGACGGCTGCTTCCAGATGACGAGTCAGGAGCTCGCGACGTCCGTCCTCGAGAACCTCCCGATCGTCGTTGTCATCGTCAACAACGGCTACCTCGGAATGGTTCGCCAGTGGCAGGACATGTTCTTCGACGAGCGCTTCTCGGAGGTGCACCTGACGCATCACATCCCCGACTACGCACGGCTCGCGGAGGCCTACGGTGCCGTCGGTCTCACCGTCGAGACCGAGGACGAGCTCGCAGGCGCTCTCGACGAGGCCATCTCGTGCGGCCGCACGGCCGTCGTCGATGCGCGGGTCGATCCGCGCGAGCACTGCTTCCCGATGATCCCGGCCGGCGCCGCCGCCCTCGATCTCGTCGAGTACTCCGAGCCGGAGCGGGTGGAGGCCGCGTGAGGCACACGCTCTCCGTCCTGCTCGAGAACAAGCCCGGCGCGCTCATGCGCATCTCGAGCATGTTCGCCCGCCGTGGCTTCAACATCGAGAGCCTCGCCGTCGGGCCGACGGAGCGCCACGACGTCTCGCGCATCACCCTGCGCGTCGACTGCGAGCAGCACCCGCTCGAGCAGATCGAGAAGCAGATGCACAAGCTCGTCAACGTCCTGCGGGTTTCGGAGCTCGAGCCCGACGAAGCAGTCGAGCGCGAGCTCGCGCTCATCAAGGTCGCCGCGCCCCCCGCCAGGCGCGGCGAGCTCATCTCGCTGGCTCAGGCAGTCGACGCCAGAGTCGCGGACATCGGGGCAGACGCGATCGTGTTCGAGATCGTGGGCCACCCCGAGGAGATCGACTCGTTCGAGGAGCTCGTGCGCCCGCACGGCCTCAAGGAGCTCGTCCGCACCGGGAGGATCGGGCTCGGACGCGCCTCGAACGGCGGCACGAACCACCGTCCCCAGCACGTCCTCCGCTAACGAGACGAAGGAGAAGCGCATGGCCACGATCCACCGCGAAGGCAACCTCGACCTCCTGACCGGCAAGGTCGCCGTTGTCGGCTACGGGAGTCAGGGGCATGCCCACGCCCTCAACCTCCGCGACTCCGGCGTGGACGTCCAGGTCGGGCTGCGCGAGGGGAGTGGCTCGCGCGCGGCTGTCGACGAGGCTGGTCTCACTGTGGGGACCGTCGCCGAGGCCGTACAGGGTGCGCAGGTCGTCTCCCTCCTCCTGCCCGACCAGGTACAGCCGCGCGTGTACGAGGAGGACGTCGCGCCGAATCTCGACGCCGGCGCCGCAATCCTCTTCGCGCATGGCTTCAACATCCACTACGGGCGGATCGCACGGCCCGCCGGGCGCGACGTGATCATGGTCGCGCCGAAGGGCCCGGGGCACATCGTGCGCAGGCTCTTCACCGAGGGTTTCGGGACGCCGGCGATCGTCGCGGTCGCGCAGGATTCGAGCGGAGGAGCCTTCGATCTCACCCTTGCGTACGGGGCGGGTATCGGCGCGGCGCGCGCGGGGATGATCGAGACGACCTTCGCCGAGGAGACCGAGACGGATCTCTTCGGCGAGCAGGCCGTCCTCTGCGGCGGCGTGACGGAGCTCGTCCGGGCCGGATTCGAGACGCTCGTCGAAGCCGGTTACCAACCCGAGATCGCCTACTACGAGTGCCTCCACGAGCTGAAGCTCATCGTCGACCTCATCTGGGAGGGTGGCCTCGCGGGGATGCGGTACTCAGTGTCGGACACTGCCGAGTACGGCGATCTCACGCGCGGGCCCCGCGTCATCGACGAGCACGTGCGCGAGAACATGCGGGCGCTGCTCGACGACGTGCGCTCGGGTGTCTTCGCGAGGGAGTGGATCGCGGAGATGGACGCGGGCGAGCCGCACCTCGCCGAG
>DATKBJ010000005.1:0-6221 GCA_035514135.1 Gaiellaceae bacterium
TCACCGTCACCGTCCTCGACCTCGACGATCGATCCGACGCCGACGTGCTCGTCCGTGTCGTGCTCGACCGTGATCGCGTAGCTCAGGCGCTCCCGCAGCGTTCGAATGCGCGCCTCCAGGAGGCCCTGCTCGTTCTTCGCCGCGTGGTACTCGAAGTTCTCCGAGAGATCCCCGAACTCGCGCGCCGTCTTGATCGCCTGCACCGCAGCCTTGCGCTTCGGCCCTTCGAGCTCGGCCAGCTCGGCCTCGAGGGCCTCGCGCTGCTCGGCGGTCAGGTGCTCGGTTCTCGGCTCGCTCATCGGACGCAACGCTAGTCGCTGGATTAGGCTCCCGCTCACCAAACGCGGGCGACCAAGGAGGAGTTCAGGTGCCGACGGATCTGGAGCGCTTCGTCGAAGCGGAAGGGCGTGCGGATCTCGTGCAGGAGGTCCGACGGCGCATCGAC
The DNA here is from genome assembly GCA_035514135.1 of Gaiellaceae bacterium. Taxonomy (GTDB): domain Bacteria; phylum Actinomycetota; class Thermoleophilia; order Gaiellales; family Gaiellaceae; genus GMQP-bins7. The sequence goes on from DATKBJ010000005.1 coordinate 446, forward strand.
GCCGAGGGGATCACCTACATCTACTACCAGTTCCCCTCCGTCACCGGCCGCATCATGGGCAAGGGCGTTCCGGCGCAGCACTGGGAGACGATCGCGGAGAAGGGCTTCCAGCTCGTCTACGGCGCAACCGCGAACCTGTTCACCGACCGCCACGGCAACTACATCGGCTACGGTCCCGAGGCCGCCGAGCTCGTCGGGATCCCCGAGCCGGAGACGTTCCAGCCGCTCCCGTGGGACTCGAAGGTCGCGCGTGTGTGGTGCACGTGCTTCCGCAACCGCGAGGAGCGCGAGAACCCGGCGGCATTCCTCTCCTCCGACTGCCGCGGGAACCTCAAGCGTCACCAGGCCGCGTTCGAGGAGGCGACCGGGCTCCACCTCCGTGCCGGCACCGAGCCCGAGATGATGTGGCTCGAGCTGAACGACGACGGCACACCCGCCGTCACCGGGAAAACCAAGCCCTACTGCTACCACATCGACCAGTTCTCCGAGCTCCAGCCGATCATCCATCGCGTCGTCGAGTACGGCCAGGCGATGGGGCTCGACATGATCCAGGGCGACCACGAGGACGCGCCGGGTCAGATTGAGCTCAACTTCGGCTTCGATCGGGCAGAGAAGACGGCCGACAACCTCTCGACGTTCCGCCAGATCTGCAAGGCGGTCGGCCGCGAGCTCGGGGCCTTCCCGTGCTTCATGCCGAAGCCGTTCATGGGCGTCTCGGCGAACGGCTGCCACCACAACATCTCGCTGTGGCGCGGCGACGAGAACGCCTTCATGCCGGAGACGGACGACCAGCAGAAGCCGAGCCAGGTCGGTCTCTACGCGATCGGCGGCATCCTCGAGCACCTCGGCGCGCTGACCGCGGTCACGGCGTCGACGGTGAACTCGTACCGCCGGCTCTGGGACACCGGCTTCTGGGCGCCCGTCTTCGCCGACTGGGGCTTCCAGAACCGCACGACGGCGCTGCGGGTTTCCGCGCCCGGCCGCTTCGAGTATCGCTCGGTCGACTCCGCCGTGAACCCGTACCTGTCGATGAGCGCGCTCATCGCGGCGATGCAGGACGGCATCGAGCGCAAGCTCGATCCGGGCGAGCCCGAAGAGCGCAACATCTACGAGGCGATGGAGGCCGGCAAGGAGGTCAATCGCATCCCGATGACGTTCGGCGACGCGCTCGACGCGCTCGAGGCGGACGAGGTCGTGAAGAAGGCTCTTCCCGGCGAGATGTACACGGTCTTCATGCACTACAAGCGGGACGAATGGGAAAGGTACTGTGCAACCGTCACGGATTGGGACGTGACGGAGTACCTGGACGTTCTGCCGTAGCGGAGGGCACAAGGCGTATGTGCGGGATTGCGGGGATCATCTACAGGGACGGGTCGGAGCACGCCATCGGCGACGAGATGACGCGGATGCTCCAGGCGATGAAGCACCGCGGCCCGGACTCCACGGGCTACGCGCTCTACGGCACTCCCGAGAACGGGAACCTCGTCATGCGGTACAAGCTCGCGGATGCGAACACGCCGCGGGACTTCGACTTCTCCGAGCGCCTGCGCCGCCACCGCACCGAGGTGGAGGCGCGGCTCTCGTCCCTCGGTGCGCGCATCATCGCGGTCGCGGAGGAAACGCCGTACGCGTTCCGGGTCGCCTTCGACTACGAGGGCGACCTGAAGCTCCTGGCGGACTTCGTCGAGGACATCCCCGACGCCGAGGTGCTCTCGCTCGGTCACTCACTCGAAATCGTGAAGGACCTCGGTGACGCAGAGAGCGTCCACGAGACCTACGGGCTGGCGGACTTCACGGGGACACACGCCATCGGGCACGTGCGCATGGCGACCGAGTCCGAGGTGGACATCGCCGGGGCGCATCCGTACTGGGCCTACCCCTACTCCGACGTCGCGGTCGTGCACAACGGGCAGCTGACGAACTACTTCATGTGGCGCCGTCGCCTCGAACGCGCGGGCCGCCGCTTCATGTCCGAATGCGACTCGGAGATCATCGCGGTCTACCTCGCGGAGGAGATGTCGAAGGGCTCGAGCTTCAAGGAGGCGCTGCACCAGTCTCTCGACGAGCTCGACGGGGTCTTCACGTACATCGCAGTGACGAAGGACGAGCTCGGGGTCGCGAAGGACGAGCTCGCCGCGAAGCCCCTCGTGCTCTACGAATCGGACGACCTCGTCGCGCTCGCCTCCGAGGAGATCGCGATTCAGCAGATCGTCGACCACGAGATCGACACGTACGACCCCTACGAACGCGAGGTCCTCGTATGGCAGCGGTAGGCGAACGGCAGATCTCCTACGACGCGCGCGGCCTCGCCGAGCCGATCGCCGAGGCACCGCGTAACGCGGTGGTCGCGAACGGCATCGCGACCTTCGACGCGCGCGACCTGACGACGCGGACGATCAATCTCGAGCTGCGCCGCCTCCTCTACGAGGAAGCGCTCGACGAGGTCGTGATCCAGAACCCGCACGGCCGCCACTCCCTTGGCGTCGGGATCCTGCGGCGCTGCAGGATTCGCTTCGAAGGCTCGCTCGGCTACTTCGCCTGCGGTCTCATCGACGGGCCGGAGATCCACATCACGGGCCGCGTCGGCTGGTCGTCGTGCGAGAACATGATGTCCGGCGTCGTCGTCGTCGACGGGAACGGCGGCTCGCTGACCGGCGCCGCGATGCGCGGCGGCGATCTCGTCGTGAAGGGCCGCGTCGGCGCGCGCACCGGGATCGACCAGAAGGGCGGCACGATCATCATCGGCGGCTCGGTCGGCTCGATGACCGGCTTCATGATGCAGCGCGGCCGGCAGATCATCTGCGGCGACGCAGGTCCCGGTCTCGGCGACTCGATGTACGACGGGACGATCTATGTCGGCGGCAAGGTGAAGTCGCTCGGCATCGATTGCGTCCCCGGCGAGTGGACGGACGCTGACACCGAGCTCATCGAGCGCAAGTTCCGGATATACAGGCTCGGCTCGCCGCCCGAGTTCCAGAAGTTCGTCTGCGGGAAGGTCCTCTACAACTACGACTCGCTCGAGCCCTCCGAGAAGAAGCTGGTGATCTGATGCTCGTCTGCGAGCGATCGTTCCGCATTCGCGGAACAATCGCCGCAACGTATCCCGCCCTGCGGGCGGGCAAATCCCTGAAGTCGCCTGCTGCCTTCGGCAGCGGCGAGGAGACCTGGAATGGCTGACCAAAACGGCGCACCATCTCAGAAAGACGTCCTCGGCCGCAGCCGCATCTTCACGCCCGAGGTCGTCAACGACATCCACATCAAGGCCGAGCTCGGCCGTTACCGCATGCGCGGCTTCTCGATCTTCAAGCCGATCCCGCACTGGGACGAGCTCGTCTTCCTGCCGGGGACGCTGACGCGCTTCGTCATCGAGGGCTACCGTGAGAAGTGCGACACGACCACGGTGCTCGGCGCCCGCTTCGCGAAGAACCCGCTGAAGCTCGACATCCCGATCTACATCACCGGCATGTCCTTCGGTGCGTTGTCCTTGGAAGCCAAGATGGCGCTCGCGAAGGGCGCGTCCATGGCCGGCACGGCCACGTGCTCGGGCGAGGGCGGGATGATCCCGCCGGAGCGCGACTACTCGACGAAGTGGTACTACCAGTGCATCCAGTCGCGGTACGGGTTCAACCCGCACCACCTGATGCTCGCCGACGCGTGCGAGTTTTTCATCGGGCAGGGCTGCAAGGTCGGCCTCGGCGGCCACCTGATGGGACAGAAGGTGACCGAGCAGGTCGCGGAGATGCGCTCGCTCCCGGCAGGCATCGATCAGCGTTCTCCGGCGCGGCACCCCGACTGGCTCGGCCCGGACGACCTCTCGCTGAAGGTGCAGGAGATCCGTGAGGCGACGGACTACCGCATCCCGATCCAGCTGAAGCTCGGCGCCTCGCGCGTCTACGACGACGTGCGCATGGCGGCGAAGTGCGGCCCCGACATCATCTACCTCGACGGTGCCGAGGGCGGCACCGGCGCAGGACCTCACATCGCGACCGAGGAGACGGGGATTCCTTTGATGGCGGCGATCCCCGAGGCGCGGCGCGCGCTCGAGGACGTCGGACTCGCGGACGAGATCGACCTCGTCGTAGCCGGTGGCATCCGCAACGGCGCCGACGTCGCGAAGGCGATCGCGCTCGGTGCGAAGGCAGTCGCGATCGGCCACTCGGCGCTCATGGCGCTCAACTGCAACAAGGAGATCCCCGGCGTCACCGACTACGAGGGCACCGTGGGGGTTCCCGCCGGGCAGTGCTACCACTGCCACACGGGACGCTGCCCCGTCGGCGTGGCGACGCAGGATCCGGAGCTGCGCAAGCGGCTCGTCGTCGAGGACGCATCGGAGCGCGTCTACAACTTCCTGACGGCGATGACCATGGAGCTGCAGATGCTCGCGCGGGCGTGCGGCAAGACGAACGTGCACTCGCTCGAGCCGGAGGATCTCGCGGCGCTGACCGTCGAGGCCTCGGCGATGGCGCGCGTGCCACTCGCGGGGACGACCTACACGGTCGGCCAGACCGAGCGGGAGATTCTCGCCGAGGTGCAGCGGCTGCTCGCGATCAAGGCCGAGGACGAGCTGGCGGCGAATCCGACCGCGCAGGTCACGGACCTGCACTCGGTGGAGTCATGAGCTCCCACGACCTCGCCTACTCCGAGCCTGAGAAGATCAAGTCGATCGACGCCGAGTTCCTGGCGGGTCACCGCTTCCCGTACCAGGAGGACATATCCCTTCTCGACGACGTCGACCTCATGGCGGCGACTCCCGGTGAGGACCTGAACTGGCTCGAGGACATCGCGCTGTTGGAAGAAGACGGCGTGCCTGCGGTCTTCGACCGCTACTCGAATGCGTTCCTCAAGATCTACTTTCCGATCCCACCGGGACGCGAGGACGAGATCGCGCGGAAGGTGCTCGTGAAGCACCTGACGAGCGGCAACTCCTACGGGATCCAGCTCAAGGCCGACCACACGAAGTTCCCCCAGCCCGAGCTCGGCCCGTGGGTCGCGGGGTCGAGGACCGTCGGCACCGACTACACGCCGCCCGTCCTCGAGGGCTGGGAGAAGCCCGCCGGGCACTGAGCCGCGTTCCGCAATCGTCTACGGCACTCGGACGAAGCCAGTCACGCGCGTGGTGTCGCTGTCACCCGACGTCTGGAAGACGAGCGAGTCGACAGCTGCGAAGCCGTCCCGCACCTCGGCCGGAATGCTCTCGCCGACAAGGCCCTCGATGAGAGGAAGCATCCCGTCGACATCGACATAGACGAAGCCCTTCGTCCGCTCTTCGAGCCCGACGTCCTGCGCAGCCAGGCGATAACCCTCTGAGTCGACGAGCTTCGGGCCGGTGTCGGTGAGCAGAGCAAGTGCCTCCTCGCCGGTCGTGACGACGATGGTGTCGGCGTCCAGACGGGCGAAGCGGATCGTCACGCCTTCGACGACGAGCTTCGACACGTCGACGCCGTTCTCGCTGCTCGTCGTCACGTCCGCCTGCATCTCCCGAGCGAGCGTGCGGGCGAGGCGGTCGACCGTGTCCCACGTCTCGTCCGGGTCGGGCGGCGTGAGCGCGAGCGTCACGTCGGGGATCTCCTCGCCCGGACGCACGTAGAGCACACCCTCGCCGGAGAGTGCGTCGACGATGCCGTCGAGAGACACTCCGGTCAGGTCTTCGATCGCCTTCGCGAGCCCGCCCACGTCGACCTGGCCCTGGAGCCGGTCGAGCGTGCGCTGGGTACCGCCGAAGGAGATCGCAAGGACTGCATCGGCGGGCACGCTGCGGAAGAGCGTCGGCTCGTAG
>DATKBJ010000006.1:0-22586 GCA_035514135.1 Gaiellaceae bacterium
GCTCAGTCCTGGTGGGAACGTTCCCGAGTCAACCTTGAACGTCTGCCTCCCGGGACCGCACCCTGATCCCTCGGCCTCGTGGAACCTGATCGAGTATGCGACCCCGACCGTTCCCGCCGGGCACGTGTTCGTGTGCTCACCGGCGACGGTCGGACAGGGATCGTCCGCGATGCCGCCGGCGAGCGCGCTGGAGACCGCGACCGCGGACGCGACGACAAGGAGAACGAGCAAACTCTTCAGACCCACCGGCGGGACCGTAGCGAGCATGTCTTGCGCAGCCCACGGTCTTAATGAACTTCTTCCAACTTAAATACACTTCCTCTAGGTGCTGGCATCGTCAGCACGGCGAGGGTGGAGAAACCAACGCAGCCCCCCTTCGAGCGCGTCGCGGGGCCTCGCTTCGCCCGTATAGGCGGCGCCGCCACACGTGTGACTTCGGCTACCCAGGCGTTCCGCATCGTGACCGGATTTCTGGTGCACGACGTCCGCTCGACAGCAGCGCGCAGGGATGCTCGTGCACAAGGGGACCGGACGCTATGTGCCTTCGGGATTACGAAGCGAGGCAGAACGGCTTCGCAGCGAGCTGACAGGCACTCTGCGACTCGGACCTATTCCGACAGCACTGCCTGTTGTCTCGTCGGTCACGACGCCTTTCCTAAAGAAGTATCCCGCGGTTGATGTCGAGATCCGGTCGCTGTCATCGCGCGAGATCGCGCGCAGGCTCGAGGGCCACGAACTAGACGTCGGTCTGACGTATCTCGACAACGAGCCCGTCGACGAGACACTCGCTGTCCCCGTCTACCACGAGCGCTATCGGTTCGTCACCTCAAGGCGGTGCAAGCCGCGCGGCGCGACATCGATCACATGGGCCGAGGCTGCCGAACATTCGCTTTGCCTGCTCACACCGGACATGCAGAACCGCCGCATTGTCGACAGCGCATTCACGACTGCGGGCTCCTCCCCCCGACCACGTGTCGAGGCGGACTCGGTGTCGGCGCTCCTCTCGCATGCGTTGAGCGGCTGGTCGTGCGTCGTCGCACACACGTGGCTGGCCTTGCATGGCCTCCCGCGAGGCATCCGCGCCTTCCAACTAACCGACCCAGAAGGTGTGCACCTGATTGGGCTCGTTTCGCGCCCGCGAAGGATTGAAGGGCCGCTCATCAGCGCCTTCCGAGATCACGTTGCGGGTCTCGACATCGACAGCCAGCTCCAGACTCCCTGAACGGGGACATCATGTGTCGTCGTCCGCGAGCTGAGCCGAGCGGCTGGCGCCTACGTCGCGGAGATAGACGAACCAGTAGATCGCACCGACCATCAGTGCTCCGCCGATGACGTTGCCGATCGTCACCGGGACGAGATTTCCGATGAGGAACTGCTCCCAGGTGAGGTTCGCGGGATCCGGAACCGATAGCTGCGACGCGACGAAGGCCTCGTCGCGGGAGATGAGCAGGCCCATCGGAATGAAGAACATGTTGGCGACGGAATGCTCGAAGCCGGCGGCGACGAACGCCGCGATCGGCGGGATGATCGAGAGGATCCTGTCCGTCGTCGTGTGCGCGCTGTAGCAGAGCCACACGGCGAGGCAGACGAGGCCATTGCAGAAAGCGCCGAGGGCCACCGCCTGGATGAAGCCGAGGTCCGTCTTCGCGTCCGCGATCGACAACGCCTGGACGCCGACCGCACCCTGCCCGAACTCCTACTGCTTCGAGACGTAGAGGATCAGCGCGGTAGCGAGCGCGCCCGCGAAGTTCCCGAGGTAGACCAGCGTCCAGTTGCGTGCAACGCGCATTGTCCTGACACGCCGGCTCGCCCAGGCCATGACGATGAGGTTGTTGCCGGTGAAGAGCTCGGCGCCGGCGACGATCACCAGCACGAGACCGAGCGAGAACGCGACTCCTCCCAGGAGGCGGAGCACGCCGAACGGCATGTCCGACCCTCCCGCCATGACCGTGGTCGCGAAGATGGCGCCGAGGGCGATGAACGCTCCGGCGAGAACGGAGAGCGCGAGCGTGTTGGCTGTCGGCATCTCGGCCTTCACCACACCCACCTGCTCGGCCTTCCGGGCCATCTCGAGCGGAGGCAGCGCATCGAGACCGGCAGGCGTGAATGTGCGTTCCGACACGGTGACTCGAAGTCGTATCCGCCGAGGCGGATGGACGGCGTGGGCGGCGATCCGACTTCCGCCGGCGCTGCGACAGTGACCCGATGGCCGAAGCCGGTCTCCCAGGGTCGACTTACCGCAGCGTGGCAGCGTGATCGGGCACGTAGCGGAAGAGCTCTCTGGGGGGCCGCTCGTACCCCTTCGGCGACGGCCGCGGCGGCAGCTCGAGGGGAGTCTCGATCACGTTCTCGTAGGGAACCATTGAGAGCAGGTGCGCGATGCAGTTGAGCCGTGCGCAACGCTTGTCGTCGCCTTCGACGACATACCAGGGCGCCTCGGGCATGTCGGTGTGAACGAACATCTCGTCCTTGGCGCGCGAGAACTCAACCCAACGCGCTCGCGACTCGAGATCCATCGGCGAGAGCTTCCAGCTTCGCATCGGATCCTCGAGGCGCGAGCGGAACCGTCGCTCCTGCTCCTCGTCACTCACCGAGAACCAGTACTTCAGCAGAATGATCCCGTCCTCCGCGAGCAGGCGTTCGAAGATCGGGCATTGATGCAGGAAGCGCCGGTACTCGTCCGGCGTGCAGAAGCCCAGCACGTGCTCGACGCAGGCGCGCGTGTACCAGCTCCGATCGAAGAGCACGATCTCGCCGTGACTCGGCAGGTGCGCGACGTACCGCTGGAAGTACCACTCGCCGCGCTCCCGCTCGGTCGGCGCTGGCAGGGCAACGATCCTGGCCACCCGGGGATTCAAGTACTGGGTGATCCGCTTGATCGAACCGCCCTTGCCGGCCGCGTCTCGCCCCTCGAACAAGACCACGACTCGCGCCCGGGACACGCGGACCCACTCCTTCAGCTTCACGAGCTCTGCCTGGAGCCGCAACAACTCTCGCTCGTATAGCGGTCGCGGAAGCCTCGTCGCGCGGTCGTGCTTCAAGGTGAGCCAGTATTCACCAGTGCGTGCCGAAGCGGCAACATGGACACCGAACCCTGTTGAGCCCAGCGTAGTGACTCCGTGCGCTTCTTCGACGCTGCTTTACGGCGTTTCCTAACCGCGCGCGCATGGTCGATTCATGCCAGGGGCATTGCCCATCTCCGAGGGCGAGCGCATCGCGGTCGAGTCGGATCATCGAGCGGTCAGCTCGAGCGGACCGGCGCCTCCGTCCTCGACGCGCTGGACGGTGAGCGCGCATCACTACCCTGCGAGTTCCACGAAGCGGCAGACCGCCGCTGAGAGCCAGCGGAGGCGGCGAGCGCGGCGAGCAGGCGGGCGAACGACATGACCCGACGCTTATCGCCCGGTCGCGACGAACCCCGGTCAGCAGGAGTTAAGTCGCCGTTGCGAGCTGTGCCGACGAGTCAGCTCGGCAGCTTGAGCTCGACGATGCCGTCGGCGCGAAGCGAAGCGACGAAGTCGTGGAGGTCGACGTCGAGAGTCACGGTGCGCCGATCGGGACGGACGGCTCCGACATACCTTCGTGGGACGAAGTAGACGAGTCCCGACGAAACACCACCCCGGACGACGAGAGACGTGAGGCAGGGGCCGTCGCCGTCCGACTCGACCACGCCCAACTCACCGTGACGCCCCATGGCACGGAAGCCGACAAGATCGCCAGTGCGCTCGTGCAACGTGCTCAGAACGCGATCGGTGCCGACTCGGAGAGCTGACACAGACGAGCTCGGCGCCCACTGATGTACACGCGCCGACGAGCCTGGTCTACGCCCTCGACGAGTGAGCACGACAGCACCGGATACCGGCGCCGGAGAAACCTTCCGGTCGCAATGACGATGTACAGCGGAACCCTGCGCTCGGAGCGGACGATGGCCTTGACGTGCCCAAGCTCGCCATCCTCGGCGAGCACGGCGTCGCCGACACGCGCCGCGTTGGCCCCTGCGCTTTGCGGATCGCTCGTGGTCATGTCCCCGAGGTTGAAGCGCCTACGCGTGGTCGGCTCCCGGCGGGTTGTGGATCGCCTGGCGATTGTGTTCGGATCTCCTCACGAAGCCGGAGAGATACGTCGGGTCGCTCATACTCTCTCGGTGCACCTCCGCGCACTGAGCATGCGCTGGTGGCTGGCGCTGGCCTTCGCAGGAATCGCAGCACTCACCGCTGTCGCCGTGGCGGAGGTCTTCACGGCACGCAGCGAGGCCGCGATCCGCGAGCGCTCGCAGGAGCTGGTCGCCGGCACGGCCGTCACAGCTGCCGCAACCGTCCCGTCGGACGCGACGAGCGAGGAGATCCGCTCGCTCCTCGAGGCGTTCGGCGCCGCCCGCCAGATCGCACTCTTCGCGTTCGCACGCGATGGAACCCTCCTAACCGACGAGCGCACGCGGGGCGTAGCGATCGACGACCTCCCGGACGTCGAAGCGCTGCTGGCGACCGCACTCGACGGGCGCCGAGTCGTGCAGAGCTCGGGCGACGGACGCCTCGTCACCGTCGCGCTCCCGATGCGACGGGACCAGGCCGCGGCGCTCATAGCCGTCGCAACGCGGTCCGATCTCGAAGACGCCGTCGGGATCGTCCGAGACGAGATCGTGTCCGCTGCCGTGTGGGCGACGGCGATCGGCGCGCTGGTCGGGCTCGTGGTCGCGCTCCTCATCACTCGCCGACTCAGGCGGATCGCCGCGGCGGCCGCCGAGATCGAGCAGGGCCGCTTCGAGCGCTCGCTCACACCGCGCTTCCACGACGAGCTGGGTGCGCTCGCCGCGACGATCGACCGCATGCGCGAGCATCTTCGAGTGTCCTTCGAGCACCTTCAGAACGAGCGTGACCGATTCGAGCAGTTGCTCGAGCAGCTGCAGGAAGGCGTGATCGCCGTCGACAGCGACCTGAAGGTCGAGTTCGCGAGCACGCGAGCCCGCGCGCTTCTCGGCGCGGCCCTCGAGCCGGGCCAACGTCTTCCGGCATCATGGGCCGATCGCGAGGTCGAGACCGCACTGACGGCGCTTTTCGAGCCAAACGCCGAGCCAGTGACCCTGAGAATGAGACCGAAGGCGGGAGGGACATACGTGGTCGCGCTGCTCCCGCCCGCCGGCGGCGCGGAAACCGGCGTCATCGTCCTCACCGACGAGAGCGAGAAGGATCGCCGGGAACGAGCCGAGCGCGAGTTCGTGACGAATGCCGCCCACGAGCTGCGGACACCTCTCGCAGCCATCGCGAGCGCGGTCGAGGTCCTCCAGGCGGGAGCCAAGGACGACGACTCCGATCGCGATCGCTTTCTCGGCGTGGTCGAGCGACAGACACAGCGCCTCACGAGGCTCGCACACGCGCTCCTCACACTCGCCCGTGCGCAGACGGGCAGCGAGCCCGTCAACGTCGAGCCCGTTTCCGTCGACGAGCTCGTCCGCGATGTGGCCGAGGGCTCGCCGAACACGCGGGTGCGCGTCGACTCGCCCGAGCGATCTCTCGAGGCGCTCGCGCATCCGGAGCTGCTGCGGCAGGCACTCGAGAACCTCGTAGCGAACGCACAGAAGCATGCGCCGAATGCGGCGATCGTCCTCCGTGTCGTTCAACGCGGCGAGGGGGTTCGTATCGAGGTCTCCGACGCCGGCCCCGGAATGACGGCGGCCCAGGCGCGACGCGCTGCGGAGCGGTTCTACCGCGCTGACGGCGGAAACAGCGATGGGTTCGGGCTAGGGCTCCCCATCGTGAGAGAGTCGGTCGCTGCGATGGGCGGCGAGCTTTCGATCGAAAGCAGTCCCGGCGAAGGGACTACCGTGTCCATCGTGCTTTCCCTGGCGACCGCAGCGAGCAGGCTCCAGTGAGCCCCCGCGTACTTCTCGTCGACGACGAGCCGGACATCGTCGCGCCGATTCGCTATGCGCTCGAGCAGGATGGCTTCGAGGTTCACACGCTCGGCGACGGACTGAAGGCGATAGACGCAGCGCGCGCGGAGCCCTTCGACGTCGTCGTTCTCGACGTGATGCTCCCCGGCATGTCCGGCATGGACGTCTGCCGCACGCTGAGAGCAGAGAGCGCGGTTCCAATCGTGATGCTGACTGCGCGCGATGGCGAGGTCGACCGTGTGCTCGGGCTCGAGCTCGGCGCGGACGACTACGTGACCAAGCCGTTCTCCACGTCCGAGCTGATCAGCCGGATTCGCGCGATCCTGCGCCGGAGGGATCTCGATCGCATGGCCGGTCCCGGAAGCGAGCTGCAGGTCGGCGGCATCGTCATCGATCTCGTCCGGCACGTCGTGACGGTCGACGGACGGACGGCGAGCTTGACCCCATCCGAGTTCCGACTCCTCCTACTTCTGGCAGAGGAGCCGGAGCGCGTCTTCACGCGGCAACAGATCATGGAGCATCTCTGGCAGACGCCGTACGTCGGCGACACACGCGCGTGCGACGCCCACATCTCGACGCTCCGACGCAAGATCGAACGCGACTCGGCGCACCCTCGGCGTCTCGTCACCGTGCGCGAGGTGGGGTACAAGCTCGTCGCCGCATGACCGCGTGAGGAAACCCTCACGACACCGCGACACGCCTCACATCGAGGCGAGCACTCCCGAGACGGCGTCCCAATACCGTGACGATCACGGTCGGCTCCGTTCTCGAAGGGGCCGACCGTCAACGAAGCCATGTCCGAGATCAGCGCATTCTCCGGGCGGCGCCAGCCGCCGATCGCCGCGAAGCCGGTCGCATCCTCCGTCTGGATCCTGCGGCTGCGTTCGACCACGCCGTCAGCGCGGGCGCGCGAGATGTCGTCGTCGAGCTCGGTTCGGCGCCTACGATCGACGCCAGCGTCGTGGACGTCCTGCGGCCAATGGCGGCAACCCTGCTTGCTCGGCGTGAGCGACGGGCTCGATCGCGCCATTTCGACGTACGAACACGCGCAGCATCGACACTCACTGACATCACTAACACACCTCTCGAAGGGTGTTGAACGGAGGTAGACATGAAACGCGGATTGCTTTGGCTAAACCTGGGATGGGCGACGCGGGGCCGCACCGTCACCGTCACCGCGATCGTTACGGCGGTAGCGGCGCTCCTCCTTCCACTGAGGGGGGCGGCACTCCCGCACGTCGCGCCGGAGAGCACTGCCCCGCCCGCAATCACGGGCACCGCCGCAACAGGCGAGACTCTGGTCGCGAGCACAGGAACCTGGACGGGAACGCAGCCGATCAGCTTCGCGTTCCAGTGGCAACGCTGCGACAGCTCCGGCGCCGCGTGCGTGTCGATCGTCGGCGCGACCAACACGACGTACGTCGTCCAGGCAGCGGACACGGGCAACCGCCTTCGTGTCCGGGTCACGGCATCGAACAGCGACGGCGTTGCGAGCGCGCTCTCCGACGCCACAGCAGTCGTCGCAGCCGGCGGCGCTCCAATGCGCACGGCGGAGCCCACGATCACAGGCTCACCCGTCGAGGGCCAGCGCCTGACGGCGTCAGCAGGGACGTGGTCGGGGACGCAGCCGATCACCTTCGCGTATCAGTGGGTGAGATGCCCGACGAACGGCGGGGCGCCCGACGGGAGCAACTGCGGAGTCCTACCCGGCGCGAACTCGACGACCTACACGCTCGTGGCGAGCGACGTCGGATCACGTATGCGCGTTCGGGTCACAGCCACGAACTCCGCCGGCACCGCACTCGCCGCCTCGAATGCGACCGGCGTCGTGCAAACAGGCCGCGCGCCGGTGAACACCGTCCGTCCGCGCGTCTCGGGCACGTGGATCGAAGGCTCACTCGCCACCGTCAGCCGCGGAACCTGGACGGGAGCAACGTCGTTCGCCTACCAGTGGGTGCGCTGCAACAGTGCCGGCGGCTCGTGCGTCCCGATCGCGGGCGCGACGAGCACGCAGTACCGACTAACGGCGAGCGATATCGGACACAAGATCCGCGTGAACGTCACTGCGCGGAACAGCCGAGGGTCGACGACCGTGCTCTCGACCGAGTCGGGGACTGTTGCCGCGGCCGGCCCGGCAGGCGTGATCGTCCTGCCGTCGGGCGAGCGTTCGATCCCGGTCACGAGCGTGCCGGCGACCGCGCGTCTCGTGGTCGAGCAGGTTCGGTTCACCCCGAACCCGGTCCGCTCACGGACCGCGCCGTTCACAGTTCGGGTTCGCGTGAAGGACACGCGCGGGTATGTGGTGCGAGACGCGCTCGTGTTCACTCGCTCGACGCCGCTCGTGACGAGGGCCGCGCAACCGCGTCGTACCACGTTCGCTGACGGATGGGTGACCTTCGCGATGACCCCGAGGTCGACCTTCCCGACGCCGCGCAGCGGGTTCAACGTGCAGTTCTTCGTGAAGGCGTACCGGTCGAGCGACCCGCCGCTCGGCGGGGTCGCAGGCTACCGCCTCGTGCAGGTTCGTCTGGCCGGCTGAGCGAGCCGGCACCTCCGAGACAGAGGGGCTCCCGTCGAGCTCCTCTGTCTCATCCGATGAGGAGGCCGGTGAGCCGGGCCGTCCAGACCGCGGGTCTACGCGCTTTCGGAGCACACGGAAGGTGCGATCCCACACACCGGTCCATCACACCAACGCTACAAGGCGCTCGCCGGGCTCTTCGTGCCGTTCATGCAACTGGCGAGGTCGTTCCTTAGCGGTGAGTGCGGTGGCGAAGGCCTCGACGACGGTCTGGTCGAACTGGGTTCCAGCGTGTCTTCGGAGCTCGGCGAGCGCCAGCGTTGTGGGCACGGGGCGCTGGTAGGGGCGGCCGCTCGTCATTGCGTCGTAGGCGTCGACGACGGCGATGATGCGGGAGGCGATCGGGATCGCATCGAGGTGGAGGCCGTCCGGGTAGCCAGTGCCGTCGGGTCGTTCGTGGACGGCGCGGACGATCGGGGCTATGGCCTCGAGCGTCGGGGCGGCGGCGACGATGCGTGCGCCGATGGTGCTGTGGCGTTGCATGTATGCGCGCTCGTGGGGGGTGAGCGCTCCTGGCTTGTCGAGGATGGAGGAGGGGATCGCGGCTTTGCCGATGTCGTGGAGCTCGGCGGCGAGACGCGTCAGGCGCACGTCGTCGTGGGAGAGGCCACAGGCGGTCGCGGTGTCTGCGGCGAGCTCGGCGACGTGCCCGAGATGGAATACGAGGTTTGCGTCTTGCTCTGCGAGTACCTGCAGGAGCGCATCCGTGACCTCTGATCGCCTGCCGCTCTGGGTGGAACGCTTGTTGGTGTAGAGGTGCTGATCCGCGGTGTGGAGCGCCTCTTCCAGCGTGATTCCCGGATGGATGCGAGCGACACCGAAGGAGCAGCCGATCGCGAACGCGTCGCCGTGCTCGCAGAGGGCGTCCCGGGCGGCGGTGAGCAGTGCCCGACCGTCGGGTGCTCTCGTAAGGACGACGAATTCGTCGCCGCCGATCCGATAGGCCTCGCCTCGTTCTCCCACTGCAGCGGCGAGCCGTTCGCCGATTCGGTTGAGGAGCGCGTCGCCGGCTGGATGCCCGAACGTGTCGTTGTAGGCCTTGAAGCCGTCAAGGTCGAAAATCCCGATCGAGACGGTCTGCTCGCCGGTGAGCGCGGCGATCTCGTCCTCCATGTCTGCGAACAGCTTGCGTCGGTTTCCGAGCCCGGTCAGGACATCGGTCATTGCGGCCCGTTGGGCGCGCCAGCGGCCACGTACCGAGTGCTGGAAGACAAGCGAAAACGCCAGCAGCAGGAGTACGACTGCGGCTCCTGTCGCCACCAGGCCGACCATCCGCGAGCGTGCGGCGGCGGCTCCGTAGGCACTATCAGCGCGCTCGAATTCTGCTGTCAGTCTTGCCCGGATGCCGTTTGGCTGTTGGCTTTCGCCAAGCTCGAGTGCGGCCTGCCGCGAAGCGTCATGCGTGACTAGTCGTGAGAGACGATCGACGAACACGAAGTAGCTGGCGCTGACAGCGCCTATGCGCGCAGGCGCGTCGGTTTGGCCGAGACCGGAGAGGGTTACAAGATGAGTGGTGAACACACGCTTCGCGGCGCCCAGTCTCGCCGTGGTGAGCTCCTGATCGGGCAGTGCGGTGGTTGTCGCGGATTCGAAGGCGGCTGCCAGCAGCAGGCCTTCGGCGTTTCGCATCTGTGCGACCACGACCTGTGCGCGCAGGCTCGCATCGACTGCGCGTTCGAAGTGAACGATAGTTCCCAGCGTAAACAGCCCTAACGCCCAGATCGCGGTCAGCACAAGCGTCATCGAAGCCAACCCGGGCCCGTGCCGTTCGCGCCGATCGGCACCGCCCTGGTTCTGTGAAGCGTCTCTGGCGGGCATTGCCGCTCCTAGACCATCTCTGATGGGCAAAAGCCCGAGCGCGAGGAAGAGAGGGCAAGAACCCAACGGTCGGTGTTCGGTATCGCTAGTACCTATCGACACAAACCGGGCGCGCACGAAAGTGCCGAGAGCCACGAGACCTGTGATTGCGTGCGTAGGCCTCATTCCCGTCACACCCTGTGAGTCGAATGTCCCTCGTTCGAGGGTACGAGTCCCTCATTCAGTGGCTGTTCCGATGCGCGAAGGCTCCACGGTGAGTTAGCAGGCAGTCTTCATCTTCGTGCCTGTCACCGCGGAGCGACCTAAGGCGCGACGACCACACGGCGCTTCCCAGACCGCGCGGATGTTCGATTCTGCCGGGGGTATTGCTCAGGCCGGAGCCAGGCTACGCGCCTTGCGCGACGCGGCCGTCTGCCGCTTCTGAGCCGAGAGCTCGAGCTTGCGAAGGCGGACGTTCGCGGGCGTGACCTCGACGCACTCGTCGTCGGCCACGAACTCGAGCGCCTGCTCGAGCGACATCGGGCGCGGCGGGATCAACCTCACGAGCTCGTCGGCGGACGCCGAGCGCGTGTTCGAGAGCTTCTTCTCCTTCGTCGCGTTCACGTCGAGGTCGCCCGCCCGCGCGTTCTCGCCGACGATCATCCCTTCGTACACCTCAGCGCCCGGCGACACGAACATCTGCCCGCGCTCCTGGAGGTTGAGAAGCGCGAACGAGGTCGCAGGGCCGCGGCGGTCGGCGACGAGGCTCCCGGTCGGACGCGTGCGCAGCTTGCCGTGCCACGGCTCGTAGCCGTGGAAGACATGGTGGAGGATCCCCGTGCCGCGCGTCTCGGTGAGGAACTCCGTGCGGAACCCGATCAGGCCGCGCGCGGGGACGAGGTACTCCATCCGCACCCAGCCCGTCTTGTGGTTCACGAGCTGCTCGAGGCGCCCCTTGCGCAGCGCGAGCAGCTGCGTGATGACGCCGACGTAGTCCTCCGGCGCGTCGATGGCGAGGCGCTCCATCGGCTCGTGCACCTTCCCGTCGATCTCGCGCGTCACGACCTGCGGCTTGCCGACCGAGAGCTCGAACCCCTCGCGCCGCATCTGCTCGACGAGGATCGCCAGCTGGAGCTCCCCGCGACCCTGCACCTCCCAGGCATCGGGCCGCTCCGTCGGGAGCAGGCGCAGCGAGACGTTCCCGACGAGCTCCTGATCGAGGCGCGCGCGGATCATCGTCGCCGTGAGACGGTCGCCGTCCTGGCCGGAGAGCGGCGACGCGTTGATGCCGACCGTCATCGCCAGGCTCGGCTCGTCCACGCCGATCACAGGGAGCGGGCGCGGATCGTCCGGGTCGGCGAGCGTCTCGCCGATCGTCACGTCGGGAAGACCGGCGACGGCGACGAGCTCGCCAGGTCCGGCTTCGTCCGCTTCGAGACGATCGAGCGCGTCGGTGACGTACAGAGCCGTGACCTTCGCCCGCTCGATGCTCCCGTCCGCGCGACACCACGCGATCTGCTGGCCGTTCCGGATCGTCCCCTGCCAAACGCGGCAGAGTGCGAGCCGACCGACGTACGGCGACGCGTCGAGATTCGTGACGAGCGCCTGGAGTGGGTGGCCCTGCTCGTAGGACGGGGCAGGAATGCGCTCGAGCAACATGTCGAAGAGCGGACGCAGGTCGTCGGCGAGGTGATCCGGGTCGAGACCCGCGCGTCCGGCTCTCGCGTTCGCGTAGACGATCGGAAACTCGATCTGGCTCTCGTCCGCGTCGAGGTCGAGGAACAGCTCGTAGGCCTCGTCGATCACCTCGCGAATGCGGGCGTCGGGGCGGTCGACCTTGTTCACGACGAGGATCAGCGGCAAGCGCGCCTCGAGCGCTTTGCGCAGGACGAAGCGGGTCTGTGGAAGCGGCCCCTCGCTCGCGTCCACGAGGAGGAGCACACCGTCGACCATCGTCAGCGCGCGCTCGACCTCTCCGCCGAAGTCGGCATGACCCGGCGTGTCGACGATGTTGATCTTCACGCCTTCGAACCGAACGGCGGTGTTCTTGGCGAGGATGGTGATGCCCTTCTCGCGCTCGAGATCGCCGGAGTCGAGCACGCGCTCTGCGACGTTCTGGTTCTCGCGGAACGACCCGGACTGCCAGAGCATGGCGTCGACGAGCGTCGTCTTGCCGTGGTCGACGTGCGCGACGATCGCGACGTCCCGGATGTCTTCTCGAAGCGGCACCGAACGAGGGTACCCGGGAAGCGCCGCGCTCAGCCGGCGGCGACGTCGATCGCGGCCTTGACGCCGTAATAGCGCTGCCGGGCCTCGTCGAGCGTGTCTCCGATCGCCGTCAGGCCGACGCGGCCGGCGACGGCGATCGCGCTCACCATGTGCAGCACCACTCCGACGTCGCGCTCGCCGTCCCACCCCAGGCCCTTCTGCTGAACGACGTCGAGGAGATCGTCCGGAGTGAGCGACTGGTACGCGGGCGAGTCGAGATGATCCGTCGCCACGTAGTGCTTGATGTCGCCGAGGCGCGTCCTCCACTCACCGGCGAGCGGGTCGTAGGCGCCGTCCGTGAGGCTCGTCAGCGCGAACAGAGGATGGGTAGTGCCGCCGGATCGGAGGTTGATCTCGAGTGCGTACGGCTGCCATGCGCCGTCGCGCTGCACGGCCGCGAAGTCGACGGCTGCCCGCCCGATGACACCTTCGCGTGCCAGTCGGCGTCCGACCTGCAGAGCCTCCGCCGCAATCTGGGAGGCGTACCTGGGGTCTGCAGGAAAGTGGCACCCGAAGTACGTCTGGCCGTGCGCTCCTCCGAGGACCTGGTCGTGCGTCGACATGATGTCGACCTGCCCCGAAGGGCTCACACGTAGCTGGACGCTCGGGCTGCGGAAGTCCTCGCCTTCGATCAGCTCCTCGACGATGCCGCCCTGCTCGTCGAGCAGCGCGCGGTAGTGCTCGACGCTGACCGTCTCGTCCTCGAGCTCGAGCGCTGTATGGAGGTCCCGCGTAGCGGCATCGAGATCGACGATCGCATTCCCGAGCCCGCTGACGCCGAGGTCGAGCTTGAGGACGGCTCTGCGCGCCGCCGGACTGCGCGCTCGGAGCTCGTCGAGGGCGGCAATCAGGTCGTCGGAGCCCCTCACGTCAAGCCCGATCGGATGCTGGACGTTCCCATCCTCGAACACCTTCCGGCTCCCGGTCTTCGAGCCGAGCCAGTTGAGCGCAGGATCGCAGCCGTAGATCGGGAGCTGGAGTGCCTCGGCGACGCCGACCTCATCGTCCGTCATGCAGAACGGGATGATCATCCCGACCTCCGGCTCCCGGATGAGACGCCGGATGCGGTCGAGGGCGCCCGGCCGCGCGAGCAGCTTGCGCGAGAGCGGCTCGTTGCGACCGTCGACGAGGGAAACGGCCTCGAACCGGCTCCGCGCCTCGGGCGTGTCGAGCTCCGGAACGAGCGAGAAGTAGTAGTCGACGATGCGCGGGTGGATCGGCTGCGACGTCACGTAGATCACGCGCGACCTCGGCGCGCGCAGCAGACTCAAGACGAGGCAGAGGAAGCGCTCCTCGTATGCGGGGAACACCGGGATCAGCTGGTCGGGGACGTCGAAGCTGATCGAGTGCACGACGACGACCGTGCGCTCCACGTCTCCGATCGAGCGCAGCGTGACCGTCGGCCAGATGCTGCGGAACTGCGCCTGGAGCTCGGCGAAGGACTGGTCTGCCATGCGCGGACGCTACTGCGAGCGCGCCGGCGTTGCTAGCGTGGCTCCGTGGGGCAGGCACTCGACGGACGCGTCATCGCGGTCGCCGGCGGAGCCGGGAACCTCGGACCCACGGTCGTGCGACGACTGGCCGAGGAAGGCTCTCGGGCATGCGTTTGCGGACGCGACCGGGCGGGGCTCGACGAGCTGTCGTCGGAGATCGCTGCGCCCATCGAGACCGACGTCGTCGACCTCCTCGACCCGGTTGCAACCAAGGCGTGGGCCGAGCATCTCGCAGCGAGGCACGATGGCCGGGTCGACGGGCTCGTCCACCTCGTCGGCGGGTGGCGCGGCGGCACGCCGATCGAGGAGGCACCACTCGAAGACTGGGACTGGCTGAGCCCGCTCCTCGTGCGCACGGTGCAGCACGCCACGCAGGCGCTCGCGCCGGCGCTCATGGCGAGCGGACGTGGCCGCTTCGTCATCGTGTCCGCCGGTCAGGCGCAGGCGCCCACGCACTCGAACGCCTCGTACGCTGCGGCGAAGGCAGCGTCCGAGACGTGGACGCTTGCGCTCGCGGATCGGTTCAAGGGCACCGGCGCGACGGCGAACATCGTCGTCGTCGGTGCGATCGTGACGCCGCAGATGCGCGCGGAGAGCCCCGACAAGGACTTCTCGACCTTCACGTCTGCGGAGGAGATCGCCGAGGCGATCGCCTACCTCTGTTCCGACGCGGCCTCGTCGATGAACGGCCAGCGCCTCACGTTGCGCGGCGCCGTCTGACGCGGCTCAGGCGAGCACGGCCCGCGCTCGCCGTTCGGCGCGAACCTGCAGCGGCCCCAGCCCGACAAGGCACGCGAGGACGAGCCAAAGGTAGAGACTCGGGACGCCAAGCGCGAGACACACGCCAAGCACGCCGAGCTGCGTCGTGAGCCCCATGTTCGCGAGCACAGTCACCGTGCGCTCGTCGTAGGACGTCCCCGAGGCGAAGCGACGGCCTGCCACCGACCGGATGACCCGGTCGAGAGGTGCGAAGAGCAACGCATACGCAGAGGCCAGGAGACGCTCGACGCGACCGCCGGTCATCTGCGGCTGCCTCGCCGAGAGTCCGTGCGCCTCGCGATAGAGCTCCGTGACGTTGAAGTCCACGGCGAGGACGATGGTGAGCGCGACGAACGCGGCGCCGGCGAGAACCGGCTGGCCGGTGATGTATCCGAGGGCGGTGAAGAGCGCAGCGTTGACGACGAGGTCGGCGAGCGTGTCGAGGTAGCGGCCTGCGAGCGTGACACGGCCCGACGCACGGGCGAGCTGCCCGTCCATGTTGTCGAGGAGCGTCTTCAGCTGCAGCACGACGGCTCCCACGAGCAGATCACCGCGAGCAATGCAGAGCGCGGCCACGAGCCCTGTGGCCGCGTTGAGAAGGACCACGACCGGCGGCGGCACCCTGAGCAGCTGCAACAGGGGTACGAATGCGGTCGCGAGCGGCCGGAACACCGCCTCGAGGAGTAGCTCGCGCCCGGCTCGCCTCGGCTCCGCGCCGGCTGCTCCGACGGGAACGTCCTCGGTCGAAACCGCCATCTGGAGACGATGGTAGATACTGCCTCCGTGACTCCCGAAGGTTGGACCGAGGTCGACGACGCCCTCGAGCGCACGTTCGAGCTTCCGAGCTTCGTCGAGGCTCTCGCCTTCGTGAACCGAGTCGGGGAGCTCGCCGAAGCCCAGAACCACCATCCCGACATCGCGATCCACTACCGAAACGTGACGCTGCGCTGGTGGACGCACACCGCCGGCGGCATCACCGACCGCGATCGCGACCTCGCGGAAAAGTCCGGTCGGCTCTCGTCGTCCTAGTCGTCGTCGACGACAGCCTTCACAACCACGACCGGGCACGCGGCGTGGCTGACCACGTGGCGACTCACCGAGCCGAGCAGGGCGGCCTTCAGCCCCGAGCGACCGTGCGAGCCAACCACGAGGAGCTCGGCCGACTCGCTCGCGGCAACGAGCGCGTCACCGGCATCGCCCTCGACGAGCCGCTGCTCGATCTCCAGGCCGGGCTCGTCGCCAAGCACCTCCGCGACGACGGCTTCGAGCATCTCGCGCGCAGCTTCGCTCTCGGCTCCGAGCTGGCCCGCAAGGTCGCCCGCGGGCATCGCGAGCATCCCCGGATCGCCGATCGGCTGCGGTGGGATGAAGGACCACGCGCACACGGTCACGAGCGGCGCGAAGCGCAGACGTGCTTCCTCGGCTGCCCACCTCAGGGCAGCGTCGGAGGCGTCCGAGCCGTCGACGCCCACCACGATGGGTCCACTCATCGTCCCCAGGCTACAACGATAGGGTGAGTCGGGTGGCGACGTCGTCGCGCGTGACCGTGACGGCCTGCAGAACGAGCCGGAAGTCCTCGACGTCGAAACGCGTGCCGAGCTGATTCGCAGGCTTGCGGCGACCGGCCTACCGGCGATCGAGATCGCCAGTTCGTCGACCCACGCCGCGTGCCGCAGATGGCACAGGCCGAGGAGGTGGTCGCGGCTGCGGGTGAGCAGTCGGGCTTGGTGCGCGCCGGCCTCGCCCTCAACGAGCGCGGCTACGAGCGCCTCGTGGCGAGCGGTCTCGACGAGGTGCGCTTCTCCTTCGGCGTCACCGAGACGTTTAACCAGCGCAATCAGAGCGCGTCCGTTGCGGAGTCGCTCGAGATTGCTCTGCGCATCGTGGCGCGCGCGCGAGAGGATGGACTCCGCTCGACGGTCACGCTCAGCGTCGCGTTCGGCTGCCCTTTCGAGGGCGAGGTCGATCCCGACAGCGTCGCTGAGCTTGCGACGCAGGTCGCGCAGAGCGGGCCGAACGCCGTCGTGCTCGCGGACACCATCGGCGTCGCGTCGCCCTCTGCCGTGCGACGGCTCATCGCCCGCGTGACCGCGCTCGGCCACCGGTTGGCGGCCACTTCCACAACACCCGGAACACGGGCTACGCGAATGCGCTCGCCGCTCTGGAGGCGGGCGCGACGGTGCTGGACGCGTCGGTGGGCGGCCTCGGCGGATGTCCCTTCGCCCCGAACGCGACGGGGAACATCGCAGCCGAGGATCTGGTCTACGCGCTGTCCCGCGAAGGCATCGAGACCGGCGTCGACCTCGATGCGCTGATCGCGGTTGCCGCATGGATGGCCGAAAGGCTCGACAGGCGCCTCGAGGGGCAGGTCTACCGCGCAGGCACCTTCCCGTCGAGCTAGCGTGCGGGAAGGATCGTCCCGCGCACCTCTGCGAGCTCGATCGCACCCGCCTCGCCCCGCAGTACGACCTCGTCGCCATCCTCGAGAAACATGCGGGTCGAGCCATCGTCCAGCTCGACGGGCCGCTCGCCGTTCCACGTCAGCTCGATGAGCGATCCCTCGCTGCTCGGCTCGGCGCCGGAGATCGTTCCGGAAGCGAAGAGGTCGCCGGTCCTGATCGACGCGCCGTTGCTCGTCGCGTGCGCGAGCTGCTGCGGCATCGTCCAGTAGAGCCCCCTCGCGTTCGTCTGCGACACCACGGTTCCCGAGAGCTCAACGGAGAGATCGACGTCGAGCCCCCAGTCTCCCTGGGTGCATAGATACGGCAGCGGCTCGGGATCCTGAGCCGGTGCGGCGACAAACCTGTCCTCGAGCAGCGCAAGCGGCGTGATCCACGCGGCGATCGACGTCGCGAACGACTTGCCGAGGTACGGGCCGAGCGGCTGGTACTCCCAGGCCTGGATGTCGCGCGCACTCCAGTCGTTGACAAGCGCCACGCCGAAGACGCGGTCTCGGAACGCGGACGTGGTCACCGGCTCGCCGAGCCGGCTTCCGACGCCGACCACGAATCCGAGCTCGAGCTCGATGTCGAGGCGACGGCTGGGACCGAAACGAGGCGCCTCGTCCGTCGGCGTCTTCAGCTGCCCGCACGGCCGCACGACGTCCGTTCCGCTCACGACGACCGTGCCCGCGCGTCCGTGGTAGCCGACCGGAAGGTGGCGCCAGTTCGGAAGCAGCGCCTCCGCATCCGGCCGGAAGAGCCGGCCGAGGTTCGTCGCGTGCTCGAGCGAGGAGTAGAAATCGACATAGTCGGCGACCTCGAACGGAAGATGGGAGCTCGTGGCCTCGATCGGCACGAGGTCCGCGCCCGCCGTGACGAGCTCGTCGACGCGAGCGAGCGTGTCTTCCCAGGTCGGGCGTCCGAGTTCGAGAAACGGGTTGAGCATGCCCGCCTCGAAGATCGCTCCGAGCCCGCTGGCGGCGAGATCGAGCACTCCCTTCCCAACGCGAAAGCCGACCCGCGGCGCATCGCCGGCCACGGAGAACACACCGAACCCGATGCCGCCGTTCACAGTGGGAGCACCCCGAGTGCTGCGAGCTCCTCGACCGGCTCGACGAAGCTGCAGCTCCCGATGGAGCGAAAGAGCTCGCGGCGGACCCGAGCGATCTCCGCCGCAGCGGCCGCCCGTCCGCCCCACGCGAACGCCGTCGCGTCGAGCACGAACGCGCTCGCGTCAGCCTCCTCGAGCGCTGCTTCCTCGTCCCCTTCGAAAACGACCGCGGCAAGAAGGTTGAGCAAGCCGTGCTCGCCGTTCATCCGGACGGCATGGTGCAAGCCCGCCGTCGCCTTGAACACGAGCTTGCGATCACGGCACGTGCGGACGAATCGTGCGAGGTCAGTGGCACTCGGCACAGCACCACCTCCGCACCGCACCTTCGCCCGGAACCCGTGGGTCCCCAGCCGGTCGAGCCGCTCTTCGAGCGCGTCGTCGAGCGGAACCTCCACGTAGACCTCGTCGGCGAGTCCTGCGAGCGCGTCGAGGTCTTCGCGATATCGCGCCTCGACTGCCTCTGCCCGTACACCTTCGGGAAGCGGCGCGTCCAGCACCACGCTGAGTGCGCGGCCGGCCGGTCTCGATACCGTTGCGGAGGCGGGCCAGACGAGGCGCGCGAGCATGAACGCATGCGGATTGTCCGCTGCGCGCGCGTCCTCTGCGAGCGCCTCGCCTGCAGCCAACGACGCCGGGGGAAACATCGGCGCGTGGTCGATCAGACGCGAGAACAGAGCACGTCGAGCGTCGGCGGCTTCCATCGCCGGGGGATCTTCGCAGAGCCGATCTCAAGCCCGTCCCGGCAGCGACCGATGACGTTCGAGGCGGCATGTCCGACCCTGCTCCCATCGGGCCGACACCTCGGCCCCACGTGAGTCTCATCAAGGCCGGCGACGCCGAGCCGTACCGCCGGCTGGCCGAGATCTTCCACGACGTCCTCTCGGAGCAGAGCCTCGACGCTCTCCTCGAGCGCATCGCCGACACCCTCGCCGAGCTCATCCCGTACGAGGACGTCCACATCTACGAGGCCGACGAGAGCCAGCGCAAGCTCACGCCGGTTCTCGCGCGCAGCGAGTGGGCCGACGAGGTCATGAGCGAGACGTTCTCCTTCGACGAGGGCATCACCGGATGGGCCGTCACTCACCGAGAAGCCGTGCTGGCGAACCAGGCGCACCTCGACCCGCGCGTGCGCTTCGTCCCGGGCACGCCCATCGACCCCGAGGCGCTCATCGCCGTACCGCTGGTCGCGCGCGGACGCCTGAAGGGGACGCTCAACATCTACCGCGTCGGCGAGGATGCTGCGTTCTCGGAAGAGGAGTTCCTTCTCGCGAAGCGCTTCGGCGATGCCGCCGCTCTCGCGATCGACAACGCGCACATCCGCGCCCGGCTCGAGCACCAGGCCGAGACCGACTCGCTCACCGGCCTGTACAACCACCGTGCGTTCCACGACCGGCTGCGCCAGGCGCTGTTGCAGGCCTCGGCGGCCCATGACACCGTCGCCGTCGTGATGCTCGACCTCGATGACTTCAAGAAGGTGAACGACGTGTACGGACACGGCGTCGGCGACCAGCTCCTCCACCAGGTCGCGGACGTCCTCCGCTCAGCGGTGCGGACGAGCGATGTCGTGTGCCGCGTCGGTGGCGAGGAGTTCGCGGTGATCATGCCATCGGGCGAGCTCCGCACGGCGATGGCGCTGGCCGAGCGGATCGGAGAGCAGCTCGCGAAGCTCGAAACGGAAGCAGTCGGCCCCCTGACGGTCTCGACCGGAGTCGCGGTCGGGCCGGACAACGCCGCCAACCCGCGTGAGCTCGTCGCCTGTGCCGAGGTCGCGATGATGACCGCGAAGGCGCGCGGCAAGGGGCTCGTCGTTCACTTCGACGAGAGCGCCCGCGAGCGCCCGCCCGAAGAGCAGATGGGCCGCGACGACGTGCGCTCGATCGCACACCTGAAGATGCTGCAGAGTCTCTCCGGGAAGCTCTCGCGCCTCAACGACGTCCGGCAGATCGGTCTCACGATCTCGGACGAGCTGCGGCTTCTCATCGACTACCACAACTGCCGCGTTTTCCTCCGCGAGGAGGACGACCTCATCCCGGTCGCGTTTCGCGGCGACCTCACGGGCGCGACGGTGGGCGACCCAGCGAAGCTCCTGCCGACGAAGGTGGGACGCGGCATCACTGGACGCGTCGCAGAGACCGGCACGCCGCTCCTCGTGGGCGACGCAGCGAGCCATGAGCTCGGCGAGCGGATCGAGGGGACGGCGGAGATCGAGGAGTCGCTCCTCGCCGTGCCGCTCAGATACGGCCCACGCGCAACCGGCGTCATAGTGATCTCGAAGCTCGGCCTCGACCAGTTCGACGCGGACGACCTCCGGCTCCTCGAGGTGATGGCAGGACACGCCTCGGTCGCGCTCGAGAACGCACGGCTGTACGAGGCCCAGCGGCGGGAGGCAGACAGCGCCAAGGCGTTGCTTGCATTCTCGCGGGACCTCGCGGAGGCGACGGGCACGGTCGAGGTCGCCGAGCGCGTGACCGTCGGCGTGGCGAGCATCCTCGGCAGCCCCAGCACCTCGGTCTGGCTTCAGGATGCCACGGACCGGTCGCTCCGTCGACTCGCGACCCTGCCCGAGCGCGATCCCGGTTCCCCTGGGCTCGAGTCGATCCTTGCCGAGCACTTCGAGCCATGGCACGATCGTACGGAGCCGTACACGATCGACCTCGAGGACTACGCCCCCATCGCCCCCGTGCCAGAGGGCACCGAAGGAAGGTTCGTGATCGCGCCGTTCACCGTCGAGGGGCGCTGGGGAGTGATCGCCGCGGCGATCTCGACCAAGCCGGCTCACGACGACGGCGACCTGGAGCTGCTCGGGAGCATCGCCCGCCAGACCCGACTCGCCCTTCAGACCGCCGCGAGCTACGAGAGCCTCGAGCGCACATATCTGTCGACCGTCGAAGCGCTCGCAAACGCTCTCGAAGCGAACGACGAGTACACGTCGTCACACGCGCGCTGGATCACCGACCTCGCGCTCAAGGTCGGTGCCGAGCTCGGTCTCGAGGCGAGCGAGCTCAAACGCCTCGAGCTCGGTGCGCTCTTCCACGACATCGGCAAGATCGGGATCGCGACGCGGATCCTCACGAAGCCGGCCCCTCTCACAGCCGAAGAGCGCGCGCTCGTGCAGACGCACACCCTCGTCGGCGAGCGCATTCTTGCGCCGATCGAGCAGTTCGGCGAGGTGCGCCACATCGTCCGCTGCACGCACGAGCACTACGACGGCACCGGGTATCCCGACGGCATCTCGGGCGAGCAGATCCCGCTCGAGTCACGCATCGTCCTCGCCTGCGACGCGTACCACGCGATGACGACCGATCGCCCGTACCGCAGGTCGCTCGGCGTCGAGGAGGCCAGACGACGCCTCGTGGAGGCGTCTGGGACGCAGTTCGATCCGCAGGTCGTAGACGCGCTCCTGCGCGTTCTCGGGGTCTGACCCTAAGGTCTGACCCCGCCTACGCGCCCGCCGCTTCTGCGTTCCGCAAGCCCCGAAACGCCCAGATCCAGAAGAGGAGCCCGAGCCCGATCGCGATCGCGAACGCACCAGCGATGTGCGGAGCGTCGCCGGCCACGAACCCTCGGCCCGTCTCGAGAATGTACGAGATCGGGTTGGCGGATGCGACGCCGTGGATCCAGCCCTCGAGCAGGTCGAGCGGCACGTAGACCGGCGCGAAGAACAGGATCAGGAAGACCGGCATCTGCATGAGCGGTGCCGCCTGGATCGTCCGAAAACGCATCGCGATCCCGCCGGCCCAGAAGAACCCGCAGAGGTTCAGGAGTGCCGCCAGAGTGAAGAGTCCGACGAGATCCACGACACCGCCGCCCACGTCCATCCCGACGGCGAACGCGAGCACGGTGAGCATCACCGCTACGAGCGCCCAGCGGACGAACGCCGCGAGCGCGTAGCCGAGAACGATCCCGCTGCGTCGCGGCGCCGCGAGCATGAGCCGCTTCGCGAAGCCCCCTTCGAAGTCACGCGCGACGCCGAACCCGGTGAAGACGCCGCTGAAGGCGGCCGATTGCAGGAGGACGAAGACGAACTGGAACGCCGTGTAGCCCGGCGGGAAGTCAAATCCCGGAACCTGTGAGATCTGCGACAGGCCCCCCGCGAACGCCGTGAAGAAAAACAGCGGGAACGCCATCGTCGGCAGCAGGATCTGCGGGTTCGTGAGCGCGTTCTTCAGCGTCCGCCGTGCGACCCCGGCGATGACGTTCCAGGTGGTCACGTGCGTGTCATCCTCGTGCGAAGGGCGCTCGAGGCGAG
>DATKBJ010000007.1:0-5982 GCA_035514135.1 Gaiellaceae bacterium
ACGCCGGCGCGATCCCGGAAGTCGCCGGGGACGCCGCCGTGCTCTTCGACCCGACCGACGTGGGTGCGATGGCCGCCGCGATGCTCGAGGCGGACGGCCGGCGCGAGGAGCTCACGACCCTCGGCCTGACCCGCGCCGCGCTCTTCACCTGGGAACGCAGCGCTCGCTTGCACGACGAGGTGTACCGGGTGGCGACTCCCGTATCGTTCGCGCCGTGAAGCTCTCGCTGATGGTCCCGACCTTTCAGAGTGCCACGACGATCGAGCGCACGCTTTCGAGCGTGCTCGCTCAGGAGTATCGGCCGCTCGAGATCCTCGTCTATGACGAGTGCAGCACCGACTCGACACGAGCACTCGTCGAGCACTTGCTCGCCACGGCCGACCCCGACATCGAGACCCGGATGCTGACGTCGGAGCACAACAGTGGCCCGGTGCGCGCATGGAGGGTGGCGCTCCACGAGATCACGGGCGACTGGTGCAGCTTCGTCTGGGCGGATGACGTGCTGAAACCGTCGTACAGCACCGAGATGATGAGCGCCGCTTCGCGCGCAGCGAAGGAAGGTCGCAAGGTCGTGACGTGCAGCGCCGAGGTCGAGAACGAGCAAGGCGTCCTCCCGTACTACGCGCCGGACTCCGGACTTGCGAGCGCTGTCGAGTACTCGGCGGGCATCTTCCTGCGGCGGTATCCGCTGACGCAGATCTGCTCCGTGTACGAGACGGCGGTAGCCCAGGAGCTCTTCGATCGCCACATCCAGATCGACAACCCTCGCGGGCTCGACTACGAGCGGTATCCCTACGGCAACGACGTCGGATTCCTCTCCGACCTGGCCGCAGCAGGCTCCGGTGTCGAGCTCATCGGAAACCGCCTCGTGACCCTCGTCATGTCCGCGTCGAGCATGACGAACACCGCGCTGCGCGAGCACCTCTGGCAACTCCGCTGGCAGTACACGTTCAGCTTTCTCCGCGTCTGGCGGTGGTGGGTCGACCGATCCCTCCCGGGCGCGCGTCGCGTTTGCGGAATGGCGGAGCGCCGTCTGGCGCTCTGTTCGCTGATGCTGGGCGGCCACCGGGCGCGGTTGACACCTGCGACGTACGCGAAGGCGCTGCGTGCGTACCTCGAGTTCCGGCGCTTCGACTACCAGCTCACGCAGTCGACTCTCGAACGGCATCGCCAGGCCTTGGGTGCACGATGACGGGCCGAGCCATCGACGATGACGTCGTCGTGAAGGGGGTCGTCATGCGCGAAACGTGCCGCATCTGCGGCTCATCGCCCCTCTCCCCGATCATCGATCTCGGCGATCAGTGCATTGCCGGCGCATTCAGGCCGCCGGGAGCCGACGCAATGCCAGAGCCCAAGTTGCCGCTCCAGCTCGTGCGTTGCGACTCCGGCGCAGATCCGCGCGCCTGCGGCCTCGTGCAACTCCGGCACACGGTTCCCGCTGCGAGCCTCTACGAGGCGTACTGGTACAGGAGCGGGATCAATCGCTCGATGACCGAGAACCTCCACGAGATTGCCGCGCAGGCGGCCGAGGAGGTCGGGGGACTGCGGACGGGTGACCTGGTCGTCGACATCGGCTGCAACGACGGCACGCTCCTCGACGGCTACGGAGACGCGTCGTCCGAGATCGCGCTTCTCGGAGTCGATCCCTCGGACGTGACGCGGTACGCCGTCGCGAAGGGATACGACGTCATCAACGAATTCTTCAGTGCGCGCCATGTCGCCGAGCGGTTCGGCACACGGAAGGCCCGGGTGATCACGAGCATCGCGATGTTCTACGACCTCGAGCAGCCAGGCGAGTTCGTGGACGACATCGCGGGGTGCCTCGACGAGGACGGCCTCTGGGTCAGCGAATTCTCGTACATGCCGACGATGCTCGAGAAGTCGAGCTTCGACACGATCTGCCACGAGCACCTGGAGTACTACTCGCTCGCGGTGATCGAGCGCCTCTTCGGAGATCACGGCCTCGAGGTGGTGCGCGCCGAGCTGAACGACGTCAACGGCGGAAGTATCCGCCTGTTCGCACGCCACGCCGGCCGCGGCGCGCGCGATGCGCAGCACGAGAGGCGGCTCAAACTCCTTCGCGACCGCGAGTCGGAGCTCGAGCTCGCGACGGCGAAGCCGTACGACGCGTTCGCCCGCAGCGCTCTCGCGCTGCGGGACGAGCTCAGAGCGCTCCTGACGACGCTCCGCGAAGCCGGGTCGCGGATACACGTCTACGGTGCGTCGACCAAAGGGAACACGATCCTTCAGTTCGCCGGCATCGACCGCGCAGTGATCGAATATGCGGCCGATCGGAACCCCGACAAGTGGGGTTCCGAGACGATCGGGACGCACATCCCGATCCTCTCGGAAGAGGACTCCCGTGCGCGCCTGCCGGACTACTACCTCGTCCTTCCCTGGCACTTCCTGGACGAGTTCATGGAGCGTGAAGCCGACTACCTCGCCTCGGGTGGGCAGTTCATCGTCCCGCTCCCGGAGGTCCGCGTGATCGGCCGTCCAAACTCGCATTGACGCGCCGCGCAGGTCATGCCCCGGGCTGGCAGCGGCTGTGGCGCCACAGCTACGCCCTCGGGTTGTCCTGGCTCGTACGCGATGCCCGACGCGGCTGGAGAGCGCGCCGCGTCGGTTTCGTCCGCCTCGTCGTCCCGCTCGATCCGCGACGCTACTACGAGCTCGGCCGGATCGCGGATGCAGAGTTCTCGGGTCTCTGCCTCGACGTTTCCAGCCCAAAGCTGCTGCCCTCACTCCTCCAGTCGGAACGCCGGGGACGCTGGGTGTGCATCGACTTGTTCGCGGACGAGATCGACGCTTGGAGGACGATCGACCCCACGCTCGAGCTCCACGTCGCGGACGCAACGGCGCTCCCCTTCGAAGACGACTCGTTCGACCATTGCGTGTGCGTCTCCGTACTCGAGCACATCGGAGGGGGGAGGGACTCCGCGGCGCTCGCAGAGATCTGGCGCGTGCTCAAGCCAGGAGGCACGCTTCATCTGACCACGGACGTCGCCGAGACCCCGCGTGACGTCTTCCTCGAACGCCGGGCGTACGGGGAGGCCAGCGATCTCGAAGACCAACGGGGCGTCTTCTTCAAGCACGACTACACACCCGGCGAAATCGAGTCACTCCTCGAGCGTCAGCGCTGGGGAGTAGTGACGCGGGAGTTCGCGACACTCCGTGATCCGCGCATCGAGCAGTGGTTCGAGACCAACGCTCCGTGGAGCTACCTCGCCGGCCCGTTCCTGCGCTTCGTCTGCCCCGGCCAGATCGAGACCTCGGGCAACCCGGATCTGATCGCCAGAGCAGACGGCGGGATCGCATATCTGCATCTGCGCAAGCAAGTCCGGACGAACGCGTGACGCGTTGAGACGCGCTCTCGTCATAGGTGCAGCCGGACAGGACGGCTCCTACCTCACCGAGCTCTTGCTCGACGAGGGGTACACCGTGGTGGGCATCGTCCGAGACGCCGGGCGGCACGAGCTCCCGAACCTGGAGCACGTTCGCGACCGGATCGAGTTGGTGAACGCGGACCTGGCAGATCCCAGCTGGATCATCGCGTCGCTGTCCACCTACGAGCCTACCGAGGTCTACAACTTCGCCTCCGTCTCGTTCGGCCCCGACGCATGGGCGAACCCGTCGCGCGCGATCGAGCTGGGCGGCCTCGCGACTGCTCACCTCCTGGAAGGCATCCGCTCGGCAGCGAGCTCGCCGCGCTTC
The DNA here is from genome assembly GCA_035514135.1 of Gaiellaceae bacterium. Classification (GTDB taxonomy): domain Bacteria; phylum Actinomycetota; class Thermoleophilia; order Gaiellales; family Gaiellaceae; genus GMQP-bins7. Next base: position 3,715 of record DATKBJ010000007.1, read on the forward strand.
TTCCAGGCGTCGTCAGCTTGGGTCTTCGGGAGGCCGTCCGAGGTCCCGCAGTCCGAGGAAACGCCATATGCCCCGGTGGAGCCCTACGGCGCGGCGAAAGCTCTGGGCGACTTCCTGGTGAGGGCGTATCGTGAGCGTCACGATCTCTTCGCGTGCTCGGGTATCTACTACAACCACGAATCACCCCGGCGACCGGAGAGGTTCGTCACGCGAAAGATCACCCGAGCCGCCGCTTCGATATCGCTCGGCCTGTCCGATCGACTCGCACTCGGGGACGTCGATACTCGGCGTGACTGGGGGTACGCCCGGGACTACGTACGTGCAGCCTGGCTCATGCTCCAGGCCGACGAGCCGGCCGACTACGTCGTCGGGACTGGTCGAACGCATACTGTGCGCGCGTTCGCAGAGGCCGCGTTCGCTGCAGTGAACCTCGATCTCGAGCGCCACCTCGTGCTCGACCCTGCACTGCGCCGAACGAAGGGCGAGGTCGGCGACCTCGTCGGGAATGCCTCAGCCGCCCGCTCTGTCCTCGCGTGGTCTCCGACCGTGACCTTCGATGAGCTGGTGACGTTGATGACGGCCGCCGATCTCGCGGCCCTCGGCTCGCCCGGTAGCGCGGAGAGTCTCGCCTGAGCGCTCAGCGGAGCGCGCGCAGGTATTCCCAGCTGCCTGTCAGAGCGCGAGGTCGCAGCACGAGGAGGAGACCGCCATAGAGAACAAGACCGACCACCGCGGTCGCAGTCGCGTCAAGGAGAAGCGACGGGGGTAGGAAGGACGCCAGGGTCAGCCCGCCCACGATGGCTCCGGCGAGGGCAATCCCGCGTGCCGTTCCTGTGAGGGCGCCGAGAGCTGTGAGGAGCGCGAGCAGGACGACGGCAGTGGAACACGCGAGCGCCAGCGCCAGGCCATAGAGGTCGAGCAGGGCCACCCCGATCCACGACAGGGGCAGCTGTAGCGCCAGCGCACCGACCGCAATCCACGGCAGCCGACGCGTCCGACCGGCGACGAAGGTCAGCGGAAACGCCAAGGTAACCGCAACGGAGGCGACCATCCAGGGGCTCAACGCGACGACGAGGCGCCCGAGGTCGGCACCGACCTCGCCGCCGTAGCTCGCGCCGAGCACCGCTCGGACGAACACGCCGCCGGCGACCGCAAACACACCGGCAGCAGCCCCGACGCCGACGAGGGCGATCCACGAGGCGGAGACGAGATGGCGAGTCATCTCCTCCACCGTGAGCCGCCCACGTGCGAGTGGCACGGCCGTCACGAGTCCGAGCGACCCTGCAGTCACGGCGACGATCGACGAGGCCGCGAGATATCCGTAGACGAAGGTAGTGGTTGCCCCCGTGCCGAGCTCGGCGGCAAACGGCAGCGATACGACGTACAGGAGCTGAAGAGCGATCGGGAGTGTTGCGGCGACACCGAAGGCTCGAGTGCGGTCGCGAAACGGAAGGCCGCTCGGCCGCGCGGCCTTCCGAGGCATGCGCGCGCGCGACGCCCGAACCGCGAGCGCGATGGTGGGGACGAGCACAGCGATGAGCGCCGAGAGCGTCACGCCCCATGCGATAGCCCGTACCCCGTCCGGCTCGACCCTGGCGACGATGACGACGAGGCCAGCCGCGCTGCCTCCCGCATACCCGGCAGCCGCGATGCCGTAGCTGTCGAGAGCCGCCAGTCCGCTTGCGGCGAGCGCTGCAAAGAGCTGCATCACTCCGGCGACGACCAACCAGCGCAGAACGTATTCGGCAGTCTCAGCCGCCACAGCCGACTCGTCGCCTGTGAGAAGACGGCTGAGCGGATCGGCCCACAGCTCGGCGACGACGATCGACGGCGTGGAGATGAGCACCAGCGCGATGGCATATCCGGCGAGCTCACCGGCCAGGCGTCCGGCGTCCATCGCTCGGGCGAGCTGAGGAAGCACGGCGACCCGAATCGCCTGAGCTGCGACGACGACGACCAGGAAGATGCCGTATGCGGCGAGTAGACCGTCGGTCTGTTCCGTCCTTCCGAACTCGCGAGCGATGACGACGCCGATCACTGCCGAGGCTGCCGAGACGAGGAACAACGAGATGGCGGTCAAGCCGCCACTTCGGAGCGAACCGGCTCCGAGAGTGTCGCTACGCTTGTGCATCGACGCGGAAGCGTACGGACCATGTCGAACGACACTCTCTGGACAGGCCGAGCGCTCGACGACCTCCGCGAGGAGTTCGGTGGCGCGTACGACGATCGCACCGTGCTCGTCACGGGCGCCGACGGCTTCATGGGCTC
>DATKBJ010000008.1:0-63233 GCA_035514135.1 Gaiellaceae bacterium
TCGCCGCCGCGTACGAGATCGGGGACGAAGCTCCGCCCGTGCACGGAATCCTGCTCGACGTCATCGCGTAGCGCCGTGCCGGAGCTGCCGGAGGTCGAGACGGTTCGGACGCAGCTCGCGCCCCGCCTGGAGGGTCGCACGCTGGCGCGTGTGGAGATCCTCGATCCGCGACTGACGCGGCCGTACGACCTCTTCGAGGTCGCCGAGAAGCTCGAAGGCGACCGCGTGGTCGCGGTCGAGCGCCGCGGGAAGTACCTCGTACTGCGGTTGGAGAGTGGGCTCGACCTGCTCGTGCACCTGCGCATGACCGGGGGCTTCCACTGGAGCCCGGTCGCGCACGAACGCGCCGTACTCGAGCTCGACGACGGCTCCCGGCTCGCGTATCGGGATGTGCGCCGTTTCGGGACCTGGCTCGTACTGGAGGCGACCGACGCAGGGCCGTACCTCGCGATGAAGAACGGCCCCGAGCCGCTAGGCCGGGGGTTCACCGCCGCGTGGCTGCGCGCCAAGCTCGCGCGCCGGACGGCGCCGCTGAAGGCGGTGCTCCTCGACCAGCGCGTCGTCGCCGGGCTCGGGAACATCTATGCGGACGAGGCGCTCTGGCGTGCACGTCTGAGCCCTCTGCGCCCCGCCAACACACTCTCCACCGACGAGGCCGCCCGGCTCGTGCGCGCGATTCGCGCGGCGCTCCGCATGGGTATCGAGCACCAGGGGTCGACGCTGCGCAACTACGCCGCTCCCGACGGCGCCCCCGGCTCGATGCAGGACGAGTTCCGCGTCTACGGCCGCGACGGCCTCCCGTGCCCTCGCTGTCGCACGACGATCACGAAGACGCGCGTCGGCGGCCGGGGAACCTGGTTCTGTCCGCGCTGCCAACCGCCCGGCCGCCCCTTGTAACCGATCGTTACAAAGGCGCTCTTCTCCGCTCCTTCGGCCGAGACTGCGCCGACAACCGTCCTCCCTAGACTTGTCCTGTGGGGCGGACGCTCGAGACGGAGGCGGTGGTGCTGCGGTCGTTCCGCTTCGGCGAGGCCGACCGCATCCTCCACGTGTACACGGCCGACCGCGGCCGTGTCGGTGCGATCGCAAAGGGCGTGCGCAAAACGAAGTCGCGCTTCGGCGCGCGGCTCGAGCCGTTCTCGCACGTCGAGCTGATGCTCCACCAGGGCTCGGGCGAGCTGCACACGGTGACCGGCGTGTCGCTCGTGGACGCACACCGTCCGGCGCGGGAGGACCTGCACAGGCTCTCCGTCGGCCTTGTCGGCGCCGAGGCGATGCTCCGGCTGTTCGTCGAGGAGGAGCGCAACGAGCGCGCGTTCGAGGCGCTGACGCGGTTTCTCTCCGCGGTTGACGCGCTCCCACCGGGCACGCGCGGACGCGCGGCGCTCGATCCGCTCGCGCTCGCCTTCCAGCTGAAGCTCATCTGGCTCTCCGGGTATGTGCCGCATCTCGAGAGCTGCGTCGAGTGCGAGGGCACGGACGGGCTCGTCGGCTATCTCGCGCGGGCCGGCGGTGCAGTATGCAGCGCCTGCGCACCCGACGAGACGGTCTTCCTCTCGCCCGAAGGCTTTCGCGCCATGCGTGCGCTCATCTGGAGCCCGCTCGCGGACGCGCACGGGCTCGCGCTCGGAGAGCGGGCGCTGCGCGACACGCTGGACGTCGTCGTGGCGTCGTACGAGTTCCACGGTGGCTTTCGCCTGCGCACCCTGACCGCGTGAGGCGCGATCTCGCAGACGGCTACGAGCTCGACGACGACTCCGAGCGGATCGACCGGGAAGCCGTGCACGCGTACCTCACGCGGTCGTACTGGTCTGAAGGGAGGACGCGCGAGATCCAGGACGCGCTGATCGAAAGTGCCGCTCGCGTCGTGGGGCTGTATCGAGACGGCGAGCAGATCGGCTTCTCGCGAACGCTCTCGGACGGCCACGCCCAGTCGTACCTCGCCGATGTCTCCGTCCTCGACGAGCACCGCGGTCGCGGGCTCGGTGTCGAGCTCGTGCGGTTCTCCGTCGACGAGGGGCCGCTCGCGAAGACGAAGTGGCTCCTGCACACGCGCGACGCACACGGGCTGTACCGGAAGCTCGGCTTCGGCGATCCGGACGAGCGCGTACTCGAACGAAGGCGTCCGGAGTGAAGGTCGCCGCCCTCGTCGGGCTCGCCGTCGCGCTCGCCGCAGTGCTCGGATTCGTCGGCGGTCGGAGCACTCGAGACGACGCCGAGGTGATCGAGCCCGGCGTCATCGCCGAGCGAGCTCGCCGCTGCTCCCGCCGGGCCGCTCGGGGTGCGTGCCGAGCGTGTCGTCCTTCCGGCCGGGTTCGTCTCGCGTCATCGTCACGGCGGCCCGACGTTCAACTTCGTCGACGCTGGCACCGTCGTCATCGAGAGCGCGGGCGAGCGCATGCGCCACGACGCCGGTGGGTTCTTCTTCGAGCCTGCCGGACGCGTACACACGATCACGGTGCTCGACGACGCGTCGCTGAGAGTCGTCCGCCTCGTGCCGCCCGGGGTGGACGCAACGACCGAGGTGCCATGACGAGGATCGCGAACGCGGCCACGAGTGTCAGTCCGCGCAGCACGACGAGCGAGCCGACGAATGGATCGAGCTCGCGGGGCAGGTCGAAGTACCGCCACGGGAACCAGACTGCGGTCGCGACGGCCGCGAGCGCGAAGCACGCGCCCGCGAGCGCGCCGCGTCGCCCGCCGACGAGGGCGAGCGGAAAGAGGAGCCAGACGAGGAACTGTGGCGAGAGCACCTTTCCGAATGCGACGAACGCGAGGAGAACCGCTGCGGCGTAGCGGACGAGCGCCTCCTCGGTCGCATTGCTCCGTGCGTACGCGATCCAGGAGACGTGGATCGCGGCGATGCCGGCTACGGAGAGCACCACGGCGACAGCCGTAGCCGACGATCCGACGAGGTTCTGCGAGCCGTAGCTCGTCTCGACCTCGACGGCGAGATCGATGAGCGCGTGCAGTAGCACGAGCGTTCCGGCGCCGAGGGTTTCGATCTGCAGCGGCCGCGAGAGCTGGCGCCACACGCTGTGCGCGACGCCGTCGGGCGAAAGGACGACGAAGGGGAGGTAAACGGCCGCGACAACGCCAAGCGAGAGGACGGTGCAGAGCACCGCCTCGCGACGGCCGAAGCGCCGCAACGCCCAGGTGGCGAGAATCGGCACGAGTAGGAGCGGGTAGAGCTTCACTGCCGCGCCGGTCCCGACGAGAAGGGCGGCGAGGCGCGGTCGTCCGCCGAGGACGGCGGCCGTCGCAGCCGCGACGAGCGCGGCGACCGCGACGTCGAAGCGGGTGAGGAGGACACCCCCGAACGCCACCGGCGAGACGGCGAGGAGCGCCAGGACGCCCGACCGCGACCGACGCGAGCGACCGAGGCGCTCGAGGGCGGCTCCGGTCAGGAGGACGCCGACGGCGCCGGCCGCCGCCATGAGCGCCGCGAACGCCCAGAAGTACGCGTCGTCGCCGGAAACGACGAGCGCGGGAGCGAGGAAGAGGACGAGCGCCCCGGGCGGATACTCGACGTCGAAGTCGCGGTAGGGCACGAGGTCACTCTGGATCGCCTCCGCATACCGTTGGTAGCGACCGATGTCGACGATCTGCTCGCCGCTCGCCCGGACGACGCCCGTTGCCGCGATCGCGAGCGATGCGAAGGTCGCCGCCGCCAGCCAGGTGCTCCGTGCGCGCACGATCGCTGAGTGTGACCTGCGGCGTCGTCTGCGGAGTAGCTCAACCCTTACGGATGGCTTACGTGGTTGCTCCCGACTCCGAGAGAGTGATAAGAGGGCAGCGTGAGCCGCGTGCGCCTGCTCGAGCGAGACGACGCCCCCCTGACCGCGCGCGGCTTCTTTCGCGACGACGGCTCGGCCTCGCCGCTCACCCGCTCGCTCGTGAACGCACCCGACCTCCTCGAGACCTTCATGCCGTTCCTCGCGCAAATCTATGCGCCGGGCTCGGTCGACCTGGCGACGAAGGAGCTCGTGATCGTCCGCGTCTCGCAGCTCAACGCCTGCCGGTACTGCCTCGCTGCACACCGTCCCGTCGCACTCGCCGCTGGTGTCCCCCAGGAGCAGGTCGACGCTGTCTGTGACGAGGCGCCGCTCGCGGCGCTGCCCGAGCGCGAGCGCACGCTCGTCGAGTGGGTCGACCGCTACGTCCTCGACCCGGGGGGCATGGACGACGAGCTCGTCGCGCGGGCCCTCGACCACTTCCGTGACGACCAGTTGATCGAGCTTGCGGTCGTCGCCGGTGTCACGCAGCTACTCAACCACTACTGCACGGCGTTCGCGATCCCGCCGCCCGCATGACGCAGGCGGCGCTTCGGCAGGCGGTGGAGGAGGGGCGCTGCGGGGAGCGCCTGTGGCTCTACGCCACCTACCACTGCAACCTCGCCTGCGTCTACTGCCTCACCGAGTCGCACCCGGGCATCCGCAATCGGCGCCACCTTCCCGCGCAGACGATGATCGGACTCGCGGAGGAGGCGCGTGAGCTCGGATTTGGGTCGCTGGGAGTGACCGGTGGCGAGCTCTTCATGCTCCCGGATGCGGCCGAGACGCTGGTCGAGCTCGGCTCGATCCTGCCGACGGTCGCACTCACCAACGGCACCCTCTTCACGGACCGGCTCCTGCCGCGGCTGGAACCTCTCGCGCGCGTCGAGGCCGCGCTGCAGATCTCACTGGACTCGCCCGATCCGGCGCGCAACGACCAGCTGCGAGGGCCCGAGAACTTCGCGAAGGTCGCAGAGGCGATCCCCAGACTCGTCGAGCGCGGCATCGACGTGCGCATCGCGACGACGGTCGACGATCAGTCCGAAGAGGAGCTCGGGCGCCTGTGCGAGCTGCATCGCACCTGGGGCGTGACCGACGACGACCACATCGTGCGCGGGATCGTGCGGCGCGGACGCGCCGACCTCGAGGGCATGGGCGTCGAGCCGGGGCCGACCGACATCCTGCCCGAGCTCACGATCACCGCGGACGGAGCCTTCCTGCACGCGTTCGCGCCGACCGTTCGCAACGGCGTGACCGATGTCGATCTGCTCGTCTCGCGACAGGTGACGCCGCTCGCCGGCGCCGTGAGCAGGTTTCTCGGCGTCGTCGCCGACCAGCCGGTCGGAACCGACGCGGCCGCAACCTTCACGTGAGCGTGATCTCCGCCCCGCGGTCGCGGGGTATCGAGCTCGCGAGGATCTCCCGAGCGGCGACGATGGGCGCCCTGGGTGTCGCACTCCTCGCCGTCCAGCTCGTGCTGCGCGGCGAGACGGATCTGCGGACGCAGATCATCGGGCAGATCGTTGCCTTCGCCATCTTTCTCCTTGCCGCGTGGCTCTGCTGGCGGGGGCTCGGTCTCGGCCGCGCAGGGGTCGTGCTCGTGCTCGGAGTCGCGCTCGCACTGAACGTCGTCGCCTTCGATCGAACGGCCGCGCCGCCGCTCACGACGGACACGTACCGGTATGCGTGGGATGCGCGCGTCCAGGCGGCAGGAATCAATCCGTACCGATATGCGCCGACAGCACCCGCGCTGCGCGACCTGCGCGACGACGCGATCTGGCCCGGAGTCAACCGCAAGGACTGGAAGACGGTGTACCCGCCGGGGGCGCAGGCCTCGTTTCTTGGCGCGCGCATCGCCTTCGGGAACGGGCTGCGCGCGACGACGTTGTTGTTCCTTCTCGCCGAGATGCTCGCCGTCGGCCTGCTCGTCCTCGTCCTCTCGCGTCTCGCGCTGCCTCTCGAGCGCGTCGCGCTGCTCGCCTGGCATCCGCTTGCCGTCAGCGAGATAGCCGGCAACGGCCACGTCGACGCGTTGGCGCTCGTCTCCGGCGCCGGACTGCTCGCGGCGTGGTCGGCGAACCGGCGGGGCCTCGCCGGACTCGCCGTCGGCTGGGGCGCGCTCGTCAAGCTCGGGCCGATCCTGCTCCTGCCGGCGCTCGCACGGGCGGGTGGGCGCCGCTTCGTACTCGCCTGCGTCGGGCTGATCGCCTCGCTGGTCGCGCTGTACGCGTCGGTCGGCCGCGGGATTGTCGGCGGGCTGCCACGGTACGCCGACGAGGACCTCGGCTCGCTCGCGTGGTACTACCTCTCGCGCGTCACGGGTCGCGAGGAGGCGCGTGCGCTTCTGCTCCTCGGCCTGCTGGCCGTGGTCGGCTTCGTCGCCCTGCGCGCGCACGAGACCGTCGACCAGGTGGCGCGGACCGGGCTGCTCGTGCTCGGCGGGGTCATCTTCACGACAGCGTTCACTCAACCCTGGTACGCGCTCTGGCTCCTTCCGTTCCTCGTCGTTACCGCTGCCCCCGCCTGGCTCTGGCTGTCGGGGATGCTGCCGCTGCTGTACGTGTTCGGGCTCGTCGGGCCGCCGCTGCCGGGGTGGGTGCGCGTCGCGATCTACGTGCCCTTCGTCGCGCTCTCGCTCCTGCACCTCGCTCGGCCGCCTCGTTCTCCCACGCGGCACATTGCCCCGATGGAGATCCCCGGCGTCGCCGTCGTCATCCCCGCGCTGAACGAGGTCGAAGCGCTCCCGAACGTGCTCCGCGCGCTCCCGCCCGGTGTTCTGAGCGAGGTCGTGGTCGTCGACGGCGGCTCAACCGACGGCACGCCGGAAGCGGCGGAGGCCGCCGGTGCGCGGGTGGTCTCCGAGCTGAGGCGGGGATACGGGCGAGCGTGCCTCACGGGAGTCGAATCCACCGACGCGGAGATCGTCGTCTTCCTGGACGGGGACGGCAGCGACGACCCTGCGGATCTCGAGCGTGTGCTGGAACCCGTCCTCTCGGGCGCCGCGGCGCTCTCGCTCGGTCGGCGAAAGGATCCCGAGGAGGGTGCCCAGCACGCGCATCAGCGCGCCGGCAATCGGCTCGTCTCCGCGCTCGTCCGTTGGTGGTACCGAGCACCCGTGCGCGACATCCCGCCGTTCCGGGCAATCCGGCGCGACGTGCTCGAAGACCTCGACCTCCGTGAGCTGACATACGGCTGGCCGACGGAGATGGTCGTCAAGGCCGCGCGCGCGGGTTACCCGATCGTCGAGGTCCCCGTCGCATCGCGCGCGCGGCGTGGCGGCGAGTCGAAGGTGTCCGGGCGGCTGGTGCCCTCCGCCAAGGCGGGGGCACGCATGCTCGGCGTCGTCGCGAGGCACTCGTGACCTGGCTCGTCACCGGCGGCGCCGGCTTCCTCGGGGTGCATCTCCTACGGCGGCTGGTCGGTGAAGGAACGCGCGCGCGTTCGCTGGATCTCGTCCGCGGTGTGCCGACCGGCGTGCAGGAACGGCTCGGCGATGTGGGCGACGTCTCTGCGCTCCGCGAAGTGCTCGTCGACGTCGACGTCGTTGTCCACGCCGCCGCGGCGCTGCCCTCCGGAGGAGATGTCGACGCGACGAACGTGGCTGCCACAGCGCTCCTCGCCCGCGAGGCGCGGGACGCCGGAGTGCAGCGCTCGATCCTCGTGTCGTCCGGCGTCGTCTATGGCCCCGGCCGCCTGTCGCTCCGCGAGAGCGATGAGCCGCGGCCGATCGAGGACTACGGGCGCTCGAAGCTCGCGGCCGAGCGTGAGTGGCTCGCGACCGCCCCCGCGCCGATCGTGCTCAGACCGGCTGCCTTCCTCGGCCCCGAGCGTCTCGGAGTGTTCGGGATCCTCTTTCACTGGATCACGGAGGGCAGGCGCATCTACGTGATCGGCGACGGAAGCAACCGCTATCAACTCCTCGACGTCGACGATCTCGTCGCGGCGATCGTGCTCGCCGCCGAAGCCGGCATGGACGGCGTCGTCAACGTCGGCGGAACCGTGACCGGCTCCATTCGCGAGGACCTCGAGGCGCTCATCGCCCACGCCGGCACCGGGAGCCGGGTCGTCGGTATCCCGGCGCGACCTGCGCGCGCCGCTCTCACAGTGCTGGCGGCCGTGCGTCTCTCGCCGCTCACGACGTGGCACATCCAGTCGGCGGGGCGAGACTTCGTGCTCGACTGCACACGCGCAGCCGAGACACTCGGCTGGAAGCCCGCACGCTCGGGCGCCGATGCGCTCGAGCGTGCGTACGACTGGTTCCTCGCGGAGGGTGCGCACCGACCTGTCGGGACGACGCATCGCTCGGCGTGGCGGGAGCGCGGGCTGGCGGCGCTGCGGCGGCTCTCGTGAGCGGTTCAGCCCAGAACGACAGGGCTCCGTTCACGGAATCTTGAGATCTCCGCCTTGACGGACATGCAGCCGACGCGAAAGGCTGCCCGAGTGGCCGCGCGACTGATCCTCGCAGGGTGCGTCTTCGTGCTCGCGCTGGCCGGGTGCGGGGGCGGCGATGACACTGCCGTACGGGACGTCCCCTACTCGGACGTGCAGTCCGTGTTCGACGAGTACGGCTGCGTCGGGTGCCATCCTGGCGTGAACGCGTCGCTCGATCTCCGCGCGGAGGTGAGCTACGACAATCTCGTCGGCATCGAGGCTCTCCTCGACCCGACGCTCTACCGCGTCGTCGCCGGTGATCCCTCGACGAGCTTCCTCTACCTCAAGCTCGGCGGCGATCCGGTAGCGGCCGACATCCCGGGGATCGGCACCCGAATGCCCCCGCGGGCTCCTCCGATCGCCGAGGAGGATCTCGCGACGGTTCGCGACTGGATCCTCGGCGGTGCGAAGAACGAGGAAGGCGAGACGGGGGGTCCGGAGGTCGCGACGCCGGGGACGCCTCCGCCTGCGGTCGGAGACACCGCGTTCGCGACCGAGCAGACGGGCACCGGGACGATCTCGGGAAGCGTCGTCGACCAGCGCCGCGATCTGGTCGAGGGAGCTCTCGTCACGATGCTCCTCGTCGGTGCGGATCTCGAGGGCGGGGAGGAGCACTATCGCGTCGCCCTCACCGACGTCTCCGGCCGTTTCACGCTCGAGGACGCCCCGAGCGGGCGCTTCCTGCTCAAGGCCTACGCTCCGAACTCGATCTACGTCTCGCGTATCGTTGCGCTCGAGGAAGGCGAATCCGTTGAGGTGCAGTTCGGCCTTCCTGACCGCCGGATCCCCAATCCGACGATTTCGAGCCCGTCGGTGACCGGCCTCGAGCTCGCGATGAACGTGCAGGGGAACGATCTCGACGGGAACTACACGCTCGCGGTGAATCCGTCCGCGGGCCTCGTCTTCGAGCTGCACAACGTCGACAACGCCCCCGGCCGCTGGTCGACCACGATCGAGCGCGAGCTCCCGGGGCCGTGGCTGTTCCTCGCGGTCGACGAGAATTGCAACGTCTCCGAGTTCATCACGCTCGACGCGTGATCCTCGTCGCGGCGGTCGTGGTGGCAGGTGCCGCGGCCGCCGGGCTCGTGCTCGTGCTGGTGCCGCGAACCGAGGCGCCGCCGAGCTACGCGGCCGACGTGCAGCCGATCTTCGACGCCAAGTGCGTGTCGTGCCATCCCGTCGCGTATCCGTATCTCGATCTCCGTGAGGGACGCTCGTATCGCGACCTCGTCCGCGCCAACGCGGAGACGAAGCCGGCGTTCTACCGCGTCTTGCCGGGCCGCCCCGAGCTCTCGTATCTCCTGACTCATCCGCCCGACCCGTCGCTCCGGGATCTTCTTTCGAGCGACGAGCATGAGACGATCGCCGCCTGGATCCGAGCCGGAGCCCGCAACGACTGATGACGGTTCTCGTCGTCGCGAAGGCGCCCGAGAGCGGCCGCTCGAAGACCCGGCTCGTGCCTCCGCTGAGCGCGGACGGGGCCGCGGCGCTCCACGAGGCGCTCCTCCTGGACACGGTCGACGCCTGCTGCGAGCAGGCCTCCGACGTTCGCCTCCTGTGCGCGACGACGCGCGACGCCGACCTGCTCGCCGAGCTCGTTCCCGGAATCCCGCGGGTCGTCCAAGAGGGCGAGGGGCTCGGCGACGCCCTTCGGCTCGGCATCGCACGGCACGTCGACCGCGCGTTCACCACGATCGTCTCCTCTGACGTCCCGGGCATCCCCGACGGTGCGATGCGAGCGGCCTCGTCAGCGCTCGCCAACGGCGCCGACGTCGTCCTCGGCCCCGCCGCGGACGGCGGCTACTGGCTCATCGCGATGCGCCAGGCCCACGCCGCGCCGTTTCTCGACATCCCCTGGTCGACGCCGGCGGTTCTTGCGGTCACGCGCGAGCGCTGCGCCAGCGCAGGGCTCAGCGTCGTGGAGCTCGAGCTCTGGCGCGACGTCGACACGCCGGTGGATCTGGAGTTCGTCGCGCGCGACCTCTCCTCGTACCGCGCTCCGCGGACGAAGGCGGTGCTCGCCGGCCTTGCGGACCATCTCACCGCGCCGCCGGATGTGAGCCTCGCGACGAGCGAGCTGCTCGCGGGCTCGCCGTGGCGGGCGGTCGTCCGCGACCAACTCCTCGTCGGCAGCCGAAAGACGGAGTACACGTACCTGGCGGTCCCGCGCGCGGTCTTCGTCGCCGCGACCACCGTCGACGGGGATCTGCTGCTCGCGCGGCAGTACCGGCATCCGGTGCGCGACTGGACGCTCGAGGTGCCGGCCGGCTCCGTGCGCGAGGGCGAGTCGTCCCGCGATGCGGCGGCGCGCGAGTTGCGTGAGGAGACGGGCGGCGTGGCCCGCAACTGGAGCCACCTCTCGACGTTCTACTCGTCGAGCGCACACACGAGCCTGCGCTCCGATGCCTGGCTCGCACGCGACGTCGAGATCGTCGGGGAGCCCGTCGACGAGGAGTGGGAGGACATCACGCTCGTCCGGATGCCACTCGCCGATGCCCTCGCTCGCGCCCGGGAAGGCGGGTTCACCGAAGGGCAGACTGCCCTCACGATCCTCCTCGCCGGCGAACGCCTCGCGGGGGACGGGAGAGGCCCGGCAGCGTCCGCCTGACCCCTCCCGGGTCGAGCTAGCGCTTCTTGATCTGGCCGCGGATCTCGCCGGCCTGGTTGCGCGCCGTGTGCACGTTCACGTAGGTTCGGCCGCTCTTGATGGCCGCGGCGACGCCCTTCGAGACGCTCGCCTTGCCCTTCTGGCCGGACCTGCACGGGCCGCAGAGGCTGACGAGCACGGGGCCCGCCTTGCGGACCTTGCCTCTGTGGATGTGCGCGGCCTGCGCCCTTCCCGTCAGGTTCCTGAAGGTCAGCGTCCAGGCGATCGAGAACGATCCGCTCGACTCGGTCTTGGTCAGGGCAAGGATGCCCCGCGCCCCTGCCTTGACGCCTGCCGGTTTGGGCACCTCGGCACCTGCAGTCGCGACCGCACGGAACCGGGTCGTCTTCGGCTTCTCGGTTGTCTCTGTCGTCTCCTCGCTCGTCGTCTGACCGATTCCCACGAACGAGCCGCTCGATGCGAGGCCGGCGACGGCGACGCCGAGGGCAAGGATTGCCACCACGGCGACGGCGCCCGCGGCGACGGTCGCGATCCTGCGCATGCACTCCTCCAGTGTCGGGTATCGCGATTCTGGCGCGCTGCGGCAGGGACGTTCTTATCGTTCCCTTACGCCCGGATCAGTCGGGCTTCGGCGTCGTCCAGTCTGCCGCGAGCTTGTCCGTGACGTACGCCCGGGCTCCTGCGATCGGGATCCGCTCCTGCGCGAGCGAGTCGCGGTCGCGGATCGTGACGGTGTCGTCCTCGAGCGTCTGCTCGTCGATCGTGAGCGCATACGGCGTGCCAATCTCGTCCTGGCGGCGGTAGCGGCGGCCGATTTGGCCCGAGTCGTCGTACTCGCAGACGACGGCGCGGCGGAGCTCCTCGTACAACGCGCGCGCCTTCGAGACCATGTCCTCGTTCTTCGAGATCAGCGGGAGCACCGCGGCCTTCACGGGGGCGAGAGCCGGATGGAGTCGGAGCACCGTTCGCTCGCGCTCTGCGACAACCTCCTCGTCGTACGCGTCGACCATGAAGGCGAGCATCGAGCGGTTCACGCCGAGCGCCGGCTCGACGACGTGCGGGGTGTAACGCTCCTGACCGTCGACCCACTCGAGCTTGGTGCCCGAAGCCTGCGTGTGGGCGGTGAGGTCGAAGTCGCCGCGGCGCGCGATCCCCTCGAGCTCCGACCAGCCGATCGGGAAAAGGTACTCGAGGTCGCTCGTCGCCGAGGAGTAGTGCGAGAGCTCCGCGGCGTCGTGAGGGCGCACGCGAAGGTGGCTCTCGCGGAGGCCGTAGCGGAGGTGCCAGGCGACGCGCTGCTCGACCCAGTACTCGAACCACTCCGTCGCCTCTGCGGGCGGTACGAAGTACTCCATCTCCATCTGCTCGAACTCGAGCGTCCGAAAGATGAAGTTGCCGGGCGTGATCTCGTTGCGAAAGGCCTTGCCGATCTGCGCGATGCCGAACGGCGGCTTGCGGCGCGCGATCTGGGCGACGTTCTTGAAGTTGATGAAGATTCCCTGTGCGGTCTCCGGGCGGAGGTACGCATCCTGTCCCGTCTCCTCGACCGGGCCGATCCTCGTTTGGAACATGAGGTTGAACTGCCGCGGCTCGGTGAGATCGCACTGCTCGGTCTCGCCCGGCTTCTTGCTCGGCCGCTGGCCGCACCGGGCGTCGTCGAGGTGATCGGCCCGAAAGCGGCGCTTGCAGAAGCGACAGTCGACGAGCGGGTCGGCGAACCCGGCGACGTGACCAGAGGCCTCCCAGACAGCGGGGTGGAGGATGATCGACGAGTCGAGGGCGACGATGTCGTCGCGTTCGCGCACCATCGCCTCGAGCCAGCGCGCCTTGACGTTCTCCTTGAGGAGCACGCCGTAGTGGCCGTAGTCGTACGCGGAGCCGAGCCCGCCGTAGATCTCGCTCGACGGGAAGACGAACCCGCGCCGCTTCGCGAGCGAGACGATCTTGTCCATCGTGACCGCGTCCGGCATCCGCGAGACGTTACTCGGCGCGACGGTGTCAGACACCGTTCGGTGTCAAGTCCAAAGCGTCACAGAAGTGCAGATAGTGGCCCACAGGCAGCGGCCCACATGGACATGCGCCGCTCGTCGCGGACATGGCCTTCCGTCGACGCTGCACGGGCCACGACGCTGCGCAGTGTCTGACACCGCACGTCCGCGACTCAGCGACGCGTGCCGAGCGTGAGGAGGTACTCGCGGTGATGGACGACCTCGTCACCCTCACGGTGCTGCTCGCCGAACGCGACCCACGTCTCATGGAACTCGTCGCGCCGCTTCTGCTCGAGCGCCTCGATCGCGCTCTTCGTCGGCCCGTACGAGGTCGAGAAGAGCTGCCAGTACTCCTCCCCCGATGCGAGCGAAAGCGGCGAATCGTGCTCTGAGAACTCGAGCTCGAACGCGTCGCCGAGCAGACCTGCACGTGGTCTTGCTTTCCCCACGCGAACGGGCTTCCGGCGCCCTCTGGTGGTGGCGGCAGGAAGGGTCGCATCATCCCGAAGAGCTGTCCCAGGCCGCCTTCGGGCGTCCAACACGCCAGTGCGATCCGCCCGCCTGCCCGGGTCACCCGTGCGAGCTCGCGCGCGACGGCAGCATGATCGGGGGCGAACATCACGCCGCAGGTCGACGTCACGACGTCGAAGCTCGCGTGGTCGTAGGTCATGGCCTCGGCGTCGCCGACGTCGAACTGCACGGAGACACCCTCGTCGGCGGCGCGCTCGCGGGCCGTGTCGATGAGCACGGGCGCGAGATCCAATCCGACGACGTCGGCGCCGCGACGCGCAGCAAGGAGCGCCACGGCGCCGGTGCCGGTCGCGGCGTCCAGAACGCGCTCGCCGGGCTTTGGATCCGCGCGCTCGACAACGAGCGCATGGATGTCGCGAATCGTGTTCGTGATGCGCTCGTACGGACCGTTCCCCCACATGACGCTCTGGCGCGCCTTGAGCTCTTCGAATGGCATGCGATCCCCTCCGTTGGCGGCGAGTCGAGGATACCCCGTTCCGAGCGCTAGTAGCCTGCGGCGATGGCCGACGACCGCGTTCCTGTCGAGCTCCACATCGTTTCCGACTCGACGGGCGAGACGGCGCAGCGGCTCGTTCTCGCGCTCGAGGCGCAGTTTCCGGATCAGCCGTTCGAGGAAGTCCGGCATCCGCGCGTCGAAAACGTCGAGGATCTGCACATCGCCGTACGGCAGGCGCGGGGTCGTCCCGCGGTGATGGTCTACACGCTCGTGGCACCGGAGCTCCGGGACGCGATGCGCCAGCTCTGTCGCCGCGCGCGCGTCCATTACTGCGACCTCCTCGGGCATCCCATCGACTCGATCTCACGAGTGGCCGGTGTCGCTGCGCGGATGGAGCCAGGCGCGCGGGCGCCGCTCGACTCCACGTACTTCAAGCGGATCGAGGCGATCGAGTTCGCCGTGAAGTACGACGACGGCGTGGGGAGGGGCCTTGATGAGGCCGACATCGTCCTCGTGGGCGTGTCGCGCACCTCGAAGACGCCGCTCTCGATCTTCCTCGGCTACCTCGGCCACAAGGCGGCGAACGTCCCGGTCGTGCGGGACATCGATCCGCCGCCGGAGCTGTTCGAAATCGATCCGGCGAAGATCGTCGGGCTGACCATCGGCGCCGAGCGACTCATGGACATCCGCACGGCGCGGGTGAAGTCGATGGGCGCGCCGCGCAAGCGCTACGCGGAGCTCGAGGCGGTGTACTCCGAGCTCGAGGAAGCCGCGAAGTTGCACAAGAAGCTGCGCTGCCCCGTCATCGACGTGACCGAGCTCTCGGTCGAGGAGACGGCTATGCGGATCGTCCGCCTCGTCGAGCGCCGCGGACGCGCTGCCGCGCGGGCATGAGCGACGAGCGGCGCGACCCGAGCCCGTACGGCGCTCCGGGCGAGCCGCCGCTGCGCAATCCGTTCCGTCCACCTCCGGGCGGCCGCGGGGACATCCGCGAGAAGGGCTGGATCCCGTTCCGCTGGCTTGCCCTGTGGTGGTTCCTGATGTTCCTCGGCGACCTCGTCTTCTACGTGCTGCTCACGCCGATCTGGCTCGGGCTGCGAGCGGCAGCGTGGGCGGCGGAGCTCAGGTCGCGCGCTTCGGATCGAGCCGGAAGACATCGCCGCCGATCGACATGACGTAGACGTGTCCGCGGCTGTCGACGCCGAAGCTCGACAGCCCGGGGACGACGAGCCCCAGCTCACCGGAGGCGATGACCTGGCTATCCGACACACCGATCGCCGTGATGGCTCCCGTGCAGAGATCACCGTAGAGGTAGCGTCCGGAGAGCTGAGCGAGCCTCGAGTCACGGACGACAACGCCGCCGATGACCGCACATGCCCCGTTCTCGCGCGGATAGTCGAAGAGCGGCGCGACGGGCCGTTCGCACGAGGAGGTCTCGTCGAACACAAGAGTCCCCTCGAAGCACGGCCAGCCGAAGTTCACTCCGCGCCCGCGGTTCGGGACGACGTTGATCTCCTCGCGAGAGGTGCTCCCGACGTCGGGCACGTACAGCACGTTCGTCTCGTGATCGACGAATCGCGACTGAGGAACGCGGTTCGAAACGAGTAGTAGTTGCCCTCCCAGAGCTCCTCATGCGTTCGCCAGCGGCGATACGAGCGCCGCACGAGCCGCGGGAGCCAGGTCTGCAGCGGCAGGTCGAGCCAGACGACGACGTCCGCGCTGCCGAGGACGAGCGGGCCGATCTTGCTCTGGTAGGAGCCGTCTATGACCCACGCGTCGGTCGCAACGATCGGCTCGACTCGAGCGCGGAGCTCGTCAGCCGTCGACTCGGTCCAGTTCGGCTTCCAGAAGAAGGCGTCGAGCTCGTGGAACGGGACGTCGAGGCGCCGAGCGAGCTCGCGCCCGAGCGTCGTTCCGCCGCATGCGCTGGCCGTCGTGACGACGGCGACCTTCCTCACAGGATCCGCGGCTTAATCGGTCTCTCTGCGCCTGCCTCAACGCGGTACCCGCGTGACCCCGCGTCCGAGGCGACGACCTCGCGCAACGCCGTGCCTACGAAGTGGAAGGCCGCGCCGTCGTCGGCGGCGTAGCCGGCCGGGAACCCGTCCGCTACGAGTTCGTTGTAGACGGGCCGCCGGCGCTCCTCGCCGTCGTAGTGCGGGCAGAAGCTCCCGGGTTGGAGCCCGAGGCCGTCGTGGAGCGGGTCGAGGCCGGCGCGGAACGAGTCGGTCACGCAGCACTCGAACCAGCAGTTCGCCCCCGCGCTGACGCCTCCGAGCACCGCGCCGCGCTCCCACGCCTCCCGCAGCGCGACGTCGACGCCGTGCAGTCTCCAGATTGCAAGGGCGTTTGCGGTGTTGCCGCCCGACACGTAGATGACGTCCTGGGAGGCGAGGTGCTCCACCGGGCCGGTGGGGACTCCGAACAGCCGCAGGCAGCTCGGCTCACACTCCCGCTGGCTGAAGGCCTCGAAGAACGCGGCGATCGCGCGATCGGAGTCACCGGCGGGGGTCGGCACGAAGCAGACACGTGGGCGTGTCGCGCCGGAGAGCGACAGCATGAAGTCGTCGAGCGGTGACGCCCGGTCCGCCATGAATCCGCCTCCGCCCATCGCCACGATCTGGCCCTCCACGCACGCGAGTGTAGATTCCTCCCGGAGTACGCTACTCGTGAGCGGTGCGGGTTTGCGGGGGCGCCGCATCGTCGCGAGGGTTGCCCGTGCGTCGGGCGTGGTGGATACTGCCACCATGGCTCCGAGGCGCGACGAGGAAAACGCGATGCACGGCTGCATGATGCTGCCGACTCATCTCCATCGCGTCCATGCGCCCGAGGATGATCCGAAGGCGCAGCTCGAGCGGCGACCACGGCGCGCGTTGCGGCGCGTATTTCGTCGTGGTGCTCGACGCTTCGAGCCAGCGAACTGACGACCGCCCGCTCCTCAATGGAGGGAGCTCGTCGGAAGCGACGAAGGCCGGTGAGTTGGCCGGGCCCGCGTGGCGTCCTCCTTCCCCTCCCCCGGGGAGGACTGGGTGGCGGGCTCGGCCTTCCCGCTCCTGCCCAGCCGTACGGATTCCGTGTCGCGGGCCGTGCGGGTAGATTCCTCCCGCAAATGCGCTACTCGTGAACTGAAGCGCGTTTGCGGCGCACTTTCGGCGCGATGTCACACCCGTGTCACACCTCCGAGCGACTGACCTCCGGGGGGAGAAATGATGACTCGCGCGGTCAGGAGTGACCAGCCGTCTCCCTGGTAGCCCCCCGGTCAGCGCCGCCCGCGACGGTGCCAGAACACGATGCCGAGCGTAGCGGCGACGGCATAGGCGACCGGGAACACCACGATTGCTCCGAAGCGGGCGAGCGCAACGCCGCGGTGCTGCACCACGACCGGCTCCACGTCGTTCCCGAGCAGCCTGCACTCGTACGACGGCGGCCATACGTCCGCAGCAGTCCTGAACGCGCCGTACTCGGTCCGGCCGCCGAGGTCGTCGAAGCAGGTGTCCTCGGCATACTGGGCCACGCCGATCACAGCGGCTCCCCACAGCACGACGCCCGCCATCGCAAGTGCGACGACCAGCGCCCCAACGACCAATGAAGTCCTTCCGGTTACCACCGGAGCCTACGGGGCGAGAACGTGAGCTCCGTTCAGCTGCCGGAGCCCCGAGAAGCCGATGACCGCCGCCGAACGCGAGCGGTTCCGGCGGGGGTGGCTCGAGGGGGCAGGCGTCGGCGGACACCGCGCTCCCCTTTTCCTACGAATATGAAGTCGGAGCTCGCGTTATCCCTGCAACCACGCCGTTTTTCCGGGTGGGGGGCCCCTCGATTGCGTGCGAGAGTGTCTTTCGCGGAAAAGTGGCGCGGTGGCCATTTGCGTCGGAGCGAGCATGACCTCCTCCCCCTACTGAAGAGAGAACCCCGCCGGAGCGGGGTTCTCAACCAACCGAGGAAGGTTGCGCTCTCCGTATCGGCTCTGCGATGGATGAGCGTGAGCGCGAGGTAGATGACTTGCAGCGCATCCGAAGCGCCGCCCAGGGCCGAGGGGCGCGGCTCGTGCGGCGTGACGCGACAGGAGTACAGTGGGAACGGAGCCGGCAAGCCCCACGGAGGTCGTCATGAGCAAGAGTTCCGACAAGCCGAAGAAGAACCAGAAGCAGAAGCCACAGAAGACGCTTAAGGAGCGCCGAAGCGCGAAGCGAGCAGCCAAGAAGCTGGGCTCAGGCTCGCTTCTCCAAGCAGACAAGTAGGCGACCCGGCGGCTGGTCTGCCCTGGCTAAGGCTCACGCTTGGCGAGGCTTGCCGCGATCTCCGCGAAGCGCTGAAGCCCTCGGCGAGCCTCTGTCAGAAACCGCTCGGGCCAGCGCAGCGCCGCCTTCATGTACTTCGACGCTCCGCGCACCTCAAGCTCACGCTCCTCGATCCGCAGGTAGCGCGTCCGACATCCGCATCAGAGTCCCAGCGTGATTCCGGCCGTGGAGTTTCCACCCGAGTCGGCCGAGTGGACGTTCTTCATCGCGGCGGTTGTGCTGCTCGCCGGGCCGGTCGGTGCCGAACGCTTCCGGCTCCCGGGGCTCGTGGGGATCGTGCTGGGTGGGATGTTGGTGGGGCCATTCGTCCTCGACTAGGTCCATCGAGAGGGCGTCGTCGAGTCCATGGGCGAACTGGGACTGCTCTTCCTCATGTTCCTCGCTGGCCTCGAGCTCGATCTCGACGAGTTCCAGCGCAACCGGAAGCCGGCGCTGACGTTCGGCGCGCTCACGTTCACGTTGCCCTTCGTGCTCGGTCTCCTCCTCGTCCTTTCCTTCGGCTACGGGCTCGCGACGGCCGCTCTTTACGGGTCGCTGTCAGCCTATGGGGTGTAAACGCGGTGTCGGGGAGGGCTGTTGTCGTATCCGGCGACGGTTCTCATGTCACACCCGTGGCACACCAGCACGCGACTAGGCGACATGTACGGCAGGGGGCAGTCACGGAACCATGCGGTTTTCGGCCTCCTGCCTGGTACCCGTATATTCCTCCCGCAAATGCGCTACGTCTACGACTTCGGGGAGGGCGCTGAAGGCGGTCGCGAGCTCCTCGGCGGAAAGGGGATCGGACTTGCCGAGATGACGCAGCTCGGCATTCCGGTACCCGACGGGTTCACCATCACCACCGACGCGTGCCGCGCATATCTCGCCGCCGGGGGCGACGTCCCGGAGGGGCTCGACGCCCAGGTGGACGAGCACATGGCGGCACTCGAGAGCCGCACCGGCAAGCGGTTCGGCGACGACTCGGAGCCGCTGTTGGTCTCCGTTCGCTCCGGCGCCGCCATCTCGATGCCAGGGATGATGGACACGATCCTCAACCTCGGCCTGAACGACGTGGCGGTCGAGGGCCTTGCCGCATCGACCGGCAACGCGCGCTTCGCCCTCGACTCGTACCGCCGGCTCGTGCAGATGTACGGCGAGGTCGTCGACGGCGTCGACGGGCACCGCTTCGAGCAGGCGCTCACCGATCTCAAAGCGGCGCGTGGCGTGGCTCAGGACGTCGACCTCACGGCCGACGACCTCCGCGAGCTCGTCGCAACGTTCAAGACGATGTACGAGGAGGTGACCGGCGACACGTTCCCGCAGGAGCCGCGTGAGCAGCTCCGCCGCGCGTACCGCGCCGTCTTCGATTCGTGGAACGCTCCGCGGGCGCAAGTCTACCGGCGCGCGAACGACATCGCCGAGGATCTCGGCACTGCGGTCAACGTCGTGCAGATGGTGTTCGGCAACCGCGGCGAGGCGTCGGGCACGGGAGTCTGCTTCACGCGCGACCCCGCGACGGGAGAACGCACGCTGTACGGCGAGTTCCTCTCCAATGCGCAGGGTGAGGACGTCGTCGCAGGCATCCGGACGCCCGAGCCCATCGACCGCATGCGCGAGCGGATGCCGAAGGCCTTCGAGCAGCTCGTCGACACGCTCGACCGGCTCGAGGCGCACTATCGCGATCTCCAGGACATCGAGTTCACGGTCGAGGAGGGCACGCTCTACATCCTGCAGACGCGCACGGGGAAGCGGACTGCGACGGCTGCGCTCCGCGTGGCGTCGGAGATGGTCGACGAGGGGCTCATCTCGCGGGAGGAGGCGGTCGCGCGCATCGACCCGGGCCAGCTCGACCAGCTCCTGCATCCGATGATCGACCCGGCTGCTCACGTCGAGGTCGCCGCCCGCGGTCTCAACGCCTCACCGGGCGCCGCCTCCGGCGCGATCGTGCTCGATGCGGACACGGCCGAGGAGCGCGGCAGGTCCGGCGAGAACGTGATCCTCGTGCGCTGGGAGACGACCCCGGACGACATCCACGGGCTCATCCACGCCGCCGGGATCCTCACCGCGCACGGCGGAATGACCTCACATGCGGCTGTCGTTGCACGTGGGATGGGCAAGCCCTGCGTGGCAGGGTGCGAGGAGCTCTCAATCGACGTGGCCGCGGGGACGGTTCGGATCGGTGAGCACGATCTCCGTGCGGGCGACGTGATCACGGTCGACGGCGGCACGGGAAGCGTCATCGTCGGTCCCGTCCCTCTCGTCCCGCCGTCGATCGACGAGAACTTCGAGACGATTCTCGAGTGGGCGGACGGCCTTCGCCGTATGCGTGTGCGCGCGAACGCGGACACGCCCGAGGACGCAGCGAAGGCACGCGAGTTCGGCGCGGAGGGGATCGGCCTCTGCCGCACCGAGCACATGTTCATGGGCGAGGGGCGGCTCCCCGCGGTGCGCGAGATGATCATGGCGCGCGACGAGGAAGAGCGTCGAAGCGCCCTCGAGAGGCTTCTGCCGATGCAGCAGTCGGACTTCGAGGGCATCTTCGAGGCGATGGCCGGCCTACCGGTCACGATTCGCCTTCTCGACCCGCCGCTGCACGAGTTCCTGCCGCCGCTCGAGGAGGCGACGTCGGACGCGATGCGCGACCGCATCCGCCAGCTCCACGAGTCGAATCCGATGCTCGGGACTCGCGGCTGCCGGCTCGGCCTGCAGTTTCCGGAGATCTACGAGATGCAGGTGCGGGCGATCGTCCGCGCTGCCCGCGCGGTCCGCGAACGCACGGGCGAGGCGCCGCTCGTCGAGATCATGCACCCGCTCGTCGGCTTCACCGAGGAGCTCGCACGGCTGCGTGAGCTCACAGAGCGCGTCGCGGCCGAGGAGCCGACGGTCGAGTACCTCTGCGGGACGATGATCGAGCTTCCGCGTGCGGCGCTGCGCGCCGACGAGATCGCCGCCAAGGCCGACTTCTTCTCGTTCGGGACGAACGATCTCACGCAGACGACACTCGGTTTCTCACGCGACGACGCCGAAGGCAAGTTCCTCACGTACTACCTCGAGCACGGCATCCTCGAGCGCAACCCGTTCGAGGTCATCGACGAGGAGGGCGTGGGCGATCTCATGCGGATCGCGGTGGAGCGCGGGCGGAGTGCGAAGCCGGGAATCAAGCTCGGTATCTGCGGCGAGCACGGGGGAGAGCCGCGCTCGGTCGCGTTCTGCCACCGGCTCGGGCTGGACTACGTGTCGTGCTCGCCGTACCGCGTGCCGCTCGCACGACTCGCGGCCGCGCAGGCGGCGCTCGCCGAGGTCGGCGTCACAGCGGTCGCGATCGGCGGTTGAGCTCGGCGTCGTGGGCCACGACGGCTGGAAGCAGCCGGTTACCGGGCCCGAGGTCTTCGAGGCGATGGCTGACGGAGTCGAGGCAGTCACGCCCGACACGGCGGCTCTGTTTCGCCGCTGCGCAACCGATCCCCTCGCACTTTCCGTCATTCCGGATGAGCCGACGTGGGACATGCCGCATCGCCTCCTCGCAGGGGCGCGCTGGCTTGCGCTGGCCGGAGAAGCGGAGGACTTCGAGCAAGCCGAAGATCCCTGGAATGCATTCCATGCCTTGCTCGAGGTGCACGGAAACTGGCTCGCCCGCTTCGTTCTCGAGCAACCGGTGCAGACGAGCGAGGTCCAGCGATGCTGGGCTCTGCTGCCGATCTTCCTGTTCGTTGTCCGACAGACCGGGCGACCCCTCGATCTCATCGAGCTCGGCCCAAGCGCTGGGCTCAACCTGCTGTGGGACCGCTACGGCTATCGCTACGAGGCCGGAATGTGGGGCGACCCGGCGTCTCCGCTCCTGCTCGTCGGCGACGAGCGAAGCCCGGTTCCGGGCGACCTCCTTCAGACGGAGGTCGATGTGCGAAGGCGTGTCGGAATCGACCTCAACCCGTCGACGTGACGAGTGATGAGGGCATTCGGCTCCTCGAGACCTTCGTCCGGGAGGAAGGTCACCGCTCGCGTCTTGCACAGGCGGCGAAGGTTCTCGCCAGCGATCCACCGGAGCTCGTGCGCGGCGACTATCTCGATCTCCTGCCAGGACTGCTCGATGCGCGCGAGAAGGGCAGGATGACCGTCGTCTTCCAGACGCTTTCGACCGTGTACCTGACTGACGGCGAACGTGCTCGCCTCCGCGCGATCGTCGATGACGCGGGAGCAGCGGGGCCGCTGGCGTGGATCTCCACTCCGACGCCCGAGGAGCATGGACAGCGACGGGGTGACTATCCGCTCGAGCTAGCGATCTGGCCGAACGGCGAGCGGCGAATCGTCGCGCGCATGAACGTGCGCGGCGAATGGCTCGAATGGATCGGCTGACCGCCATCGGCTGATCAGTCCCAGAGCTCTGTTCCTGGGTGGAACTGGCTCCACGCGAACCAGAACGCCTCATGGGCCGGGATGTCGTCGCCGCCGGCGCGCGCCCGCAGGCCGCCGCCGTCGGCGACGAGCTCCACGCCGGCCAGCTCGACCGTCCCACCCGCCGCGAGCGCCTCGCGGGCTTCGAGCGCCGGGAACGCGACCGGCGTCCCGTCGGCGGCTATCACACCGACGACCTTCGCCTGAACCGGGAGGCGCCCGTCCACGTCACCGATCGGGAAGATCGGTCCCTCGTCGTCGCGACCGCCGAGAGGATCGTCCTCGTACTCGCGCCCGATGCCGCCGTCACGCGCGACGATCGTCGTCTCCGGGTGCGCAGTCTTCCACTCGCCCCAGGTGCTCGTCACCACCGTCACCTGTTCCAGCACGACCCCGTCGTCGTGCAGGGGCCCTGACAGCGCCCGGCCCGTGAACGTGTCGATCGCGGAGACCGTCTCGAGGTCGTACATGAGCTTGTTCGAGCGCTGGAGAAGGCCGCTCGTTCGCAGGACGAGCGGCTCGTTGCGTCCCGGGATCGTCGTACGGTAGGCCTGGGCGGAGGCGCAGAGGGTGCAGTAGGGGATCCCGAGCCGCTGTCCTCCGAGCGTGATGTTGACCATCTCGTGGACCTCCATCACGTTCTTCGGGAAAGCGACCGCCTCACCCGCGAGTGCGACGCCGAACACGATCCGGTCGCCCCGGTACCAGTCGCCCTCGGAGGCGGGGACGAGCGCCGGGTCGTCGAGCGCCGGGATGCAGCCGCGGAAGCAGATGTCCGGATCGCCGAGCTCGCGGTCGTCGATGAGGACGCCGCCCCAGGCCACTCGTCGCCAGTCGATCTCAGAGTCCGCATCGGCGAAGAACGGCGCCCACTTCGGCTCGAGGCCGACATGGAGGACGCCCTTGCGCTCGCGGTAGCCCGGCGGAGCTGCGATGTCCCACGCGATCAGGTGATCGGTGACGGTGCGCCAGGCGCCGGCCTCGAACAGCGGGTCCTCGCGGGGATCGACGCCGGTGAGCTTCTCGAATGCGTCCACGAGCGTCTGTTCCTCGAGCCGGCTCCCCTGATAGAAGCGGAGGAGATCGGAGACGAGCCAGGCGAGCCGCGCGTCGCCCGAGTCCGCGACGGGCTCGAAGAGCCCGCGGTCGAACACGCCGACGCGCGCCTGCGGGAGGAGCGCGTCGATCGCCTTCGCGACGTCCGCTGCGAGCGGGCCGGTCGGGGTCTCCGGCGCCGGCGGGAACGAATAGCCGCCGCGCGTCGGCGTGGTGTCGTCTCCACCCGCGCAGCCGGCGACGAGAACGCCGAGAACGGCGAGGCTCGCGAGCCACTTCACGCGGCGACCGTAGCCGCCGGCGTATTGCGCAGACCTTACGTGACCTGTGCGACCGCGAGTCCGATGCTGACCACGCCCACCGCCGCCATCGAGAGCGTCGCGAGTGCCGGGCTCCGACGGAAGCTCGAGAACGCCAGCGCGCACAGTCCTCCGCCGATCAGCCCGCCGATGTGCCCGCCGATCGAGATCCCCGGGATGAGGAAGGTGATCGCAAGATTGAGGATCACGAGTCCCATCGCCTGGCCGCCGAACACCCAGATCCGGCGTCTCTCGAGGACGAGCGCGGCGCCCATCATTCCCCAGATCGCCCCGGACGCGCCCACCGTGAGGGCGTTCGGCGACCAGAGGAGCGCACCGGCGGACCCCGCGAGACCGCACACGAGGTAGACGAGCAGGTAGCGCCAGTGGCCGAAGTACTCCTCGAGCGGCGACCCGATGAACCAGAGCACGAGCATGTTCATGCCGAGGTGGACGAGCCCGTAGTGGAGGAAGGCTGCGGTGATGAGCCGCCACCATTCGCCCTCGGCGACACCCACGACCTGCCCGGACGAGTCGACCGCGGTCGAGACGAGAACGCCCTTCTCGTAGATCCAGCTTCCCGTCCCGTTGAGCTGTCCTCCGGTCGCGAGCTCGAGCACGAAGATCGTGGCGTTGATCCCGATCAACGTGAACGTGACGAACGGTCCGTACGCCGACAGCGAGCGCGTTGCGCTCCGTGCTGCGCGCCCCGGGGCTGCAGCCTTTCCGCCAACGCCTGCGTGATCGGAGCAGCGGATGCCGACCGGCCCGTACGTCATGCAGTCCGGGCAGATGCCGCGGCCGCAGTCCGAGCACGACACGTACGTCTCCCGGTCGGGATGGCGGTAGCAGCGCATCGGCTCGGTCACGGCGGGTTAGCGTACCCGCGTGCGTGTCGACGTCGTGTTCACTCCGGACGAGGCCGGAGCGGCGCCCACGGGCGTCGTCATCGACGTCATCCGGGCCACGTCGACGATCTGTCAGGCGCTCGCCGCTGGCTACGAGAGCGTGTTCTGCGTCGCCGAGGTCGAGGAGGCTCGCGCGCTGCGCTCGGGCCTCGGTGAAGGCGTTCTCGGAGGCGAGCGACACGCCGTCCTCATCCCCGGCTTCGATCTCGGCAACTCGCCGCGGGAGTACGTCGAGCCTCGCGGCTCGACGGTGATCCTCTCGACGACGAACGGCACGCGTGCGGTGGTCGCTGCGGCGAAACGCTGCGAGCGCGTCTTCATCGCATCGCTCCTCAATCTGGGCGCTGTGGTCGACGCGGTGCGGGCCGCGAGCGACGACGTCGTCGTCATGTGTGCCGGGGTGCTGGGGACGATGAACCTCGACGACACGTTCGTCGCCGGTCGCATCGTCGAGCTGCTCGGCTGGGAGCGCACCGATGCAGCCGAGGCAGCGGCGCGTCTCGTCGGGACGTGGAGCGGGGCGGAGGAAGCGTTTCGCGCGTCGAAAAGCGGACGGAACCTTCTGGAGAACGCCCCCCACCTCGAGGAGGACATCGCGTTTTGCGCGCGTGAGAGCGTCCTCGACGCGGTGCCTCGCTTCGTCGGGATGCGCGATACGGCTGCAGCGATCAGGCTCTGAGATCACCCGACCGGTCGTATCGAGGCGCGTCGGCGCAGGTCTAGACTCGACGCGGTGATCGTCAACCGCGATCCGGAGGTGCGTGGCCCGTACACGGCGTTCGCGGAGGTCGCCGGCGCGTACGAGCGAGGCCGGCCCGGATATCCCGACGACGCGGTGCGCTGGCTCGTCGGCTTCGAGCCGTGCGACGTCGTCGACCTCGGCGCCGGGACGGGGAAGCTCACGCGTGTGCTCGTCGGCCTGGGACATCGGGTGACCGCCGTGGAACCGCTGAACGAGATGCGTGCCGAGCTTGAAGCTGTCCTCCTAGACGTGCACGCCGTTGCCGGGAGCGCCGAAGCCATCCCGCTTCCCGACGATTCCGCGGACGTCGTCGCGTCCGCGCAGGCGTTCCACTGGTTCGATCATGACAATGCGCTGCTCGAGATCGCCCGCGTCCTGCGGCCCCACGGGCGCGTCGCTCTCGTCTGGAACTCGCGAGACGACCGCGACCCGTGGATGGCACGGCTCAGCGCGATCATCGGCAACGAGTCGATCCAGGAGTCCGACGTCGTCCCGGTACTCGACGGGAGCGGGCTCTTCGGGCCGGTCGAGACTGCGATGTTCTCGTTCGAGCAGGATCTCGATCGCGACGGCCTGCTCGCACTCGTGCTCTCACGCAGCTACCTCGCGAAGCTCCCGCCCGCAGAGCGGCAGCCCGTCCTCGACGCCGTTGGCGCGCTCTACGACGAGACCGCATCCAGCGACGGTGTGAGACTGGCGTACGTCACCGAGTGCTTCCGCGCCACGAAAGGGGCGACCTGATGGATCGACTTCCGCGCCGTCTGCTGCACCTCGAGGGTCTCGCCGTCGCGGTGGGCTCGCTCGTCTTCTACTTCGACGCCGGGTACGGCTGGCTGCTCCTCATCGTGCTCGTTCTCGCGCCGGACCTCTCGATGTTGGGCTACCTCGGCGGACCGCGGCTCGGATCGCTGACGTACGACGCCGTGCACACGTACGTCGGCCCCGTCGCGCTCGGCGCGATCGGCGTCGTCGGCGGGTACAAGGCCGCGGTGCAAGTGGCGCTGATCTGGCTCGCACACATCGGGCTCGACCGCTTCCTCGGGTATGGGCTGAAGTACCCGACGGGCTTCAAGGACACCCACCTGCAGCGCGTGTAGCGCGTCAGTCGAACTCGCGACGCACAGCCTCGACGTTGTTGCCGTCGGGATCGAGGACGAACGCCGCGTAGTACCGACCGCCCGCGTCCGAGCTGTACTGCTCGCGGACGCCGGGCGCGCCGTTGTCCCGGCCGCCGGCGTCGATGCCGGCGCGATGGAATGCGTCGACCTGCTCACGCGAGTCGGCGACGAACGCGATGTGCACTGGGCCGCTTGTGACGGGCTCGCCGTCCGAGACCACAAGGTTCGCGAACTGCGCGCCGTTCTCCCGCTCCCAGATGGGTGGGATTCCGAGCGTCGCGAGGACGGCCGTGTAGAACGCGATGCTGGCCTGCGCGTCCTGCACGCGGATGTGCACGTGATCGATGACGACCCGCGTCCAGTCCCAGTCGCTCACGGGCGAAACGTAACAGAAAGCGGTTGACAGGAGAACAGGTGTTCGTATAGAACATACGTTCCCATGGTCGCCTGCCTCCTCATTCCCGGGTTCGAGCTGAGAGCGGCACTGCGTGCGCGGCCGCGGCTGGCGCTCGTCCCCGCGGCGCTCGCACCGGAGGCGGGGGAGGAGCCGCTCCTCGGGCCGGTGACGGCCGCGGCGGAAGCTGTGGGCGTGAAGCCGAGGATGCGCCTCGGTGAGGCGCTCGCGACGTGTCCCTCGCTCGTCCTCGTCGATCGCGATCCGGCGGCCGTGGAACGGGAGTGGGAGGGCGTCCTGCGGCGGCTCGAGGACGCCGGGTTCGCCGTCGAGCCGGTCGAGCAGGGTGCGGTCGTGTTCGAGACGCGCGGGGTTGAGCGTCTCTACGGCGGCGTGCAGCCCGCCCTCGGACGCGCTCTTGCGGTGGTCGGCTCGACGTGGGATCCGCGCATCGGCGCGGCAGAACGGCGCTTCACCGCGCTCGCAGCGGCGAGCGTCGCGCGACCGGGTCAGATCCTCCTGGTCGCGGCGAAGGAGGAAGAGGCGTTCCTCGAGCCGCTTCCGCTCTCGCTGCTTCCGATGACGCCGAATCGCTACGCGGAGCTCGAAGGGCTCGGGCTGCGCTCGCTCGGAGATCTGGCGCAACTCCCCGGCGGAGCGGTGGCGGAACGGCTCGGAGTGGACGGAAGGAGTGCGCAGCGGCTTGCACGCGGGGGACGCAAGGCACGGGTGCGGGGACGCAAGCCCGCCTCGGAGCTCGTCGAGGCGCTCACCTTCCCTGAGGCGATTGCGAACGAGATCACGCTGCGACGGGCGCTCGGCTCCCTCCTCGAGCGCCTGCTCGCGCGTCCCGAACGGGCCGGGCGGCCGTTTCGAAAACTCGCGCTGGTCGCCCGGCTCGTCGACGGCGGCTCGTGGCGGCGGGTGGCGACGATGCGTGACGCGACGGCCGAGTTGGCCCGGCTTCGAGCGGCGCTCGGGCCGAAGCTCCAGGAGCTTCCCACTCCGATTCTCGAGCTCCGGCTCGAGGCGATCGAGCTCGCGGAGCACACGGGGCAGCAGCTTGCGCTGGTCGAGCCTGCAGGGGAGGAGAACGTCGTGCGCCTGCGCGAGGGGTTGCGCCAGGTGTGCGCGAGCACGGGGTCGGGGTCGGTGTGCGCTGTGGTGGAGGTGGCGCCGTGGTCGCGGGTTCCGGAAGCGCGAGCGCTGGTCGTTCCGCGGGACGACTAAACAACCCGCGGCCGGCGCTCGTCGAGAGCGCACCGGGCGGGACGCCGCACGTCGTCAACCGCGAGCAGGTGGCGCTCGTACGCGAGGAGTGGCGGGTCGTCGATCGCTGGTGGACGGACGAGCCCGTCGATCGGCACTACTTCGAGGTCGTTCTCGAAGGCGGCCGAAACGTCTGCGTCTACCGCGACGCCGAGGCACAGTGCTGGTTCACGCAGAACGCCTAGACGTCGAAGACGTCGTGGCGCTCGAAGAACGCTGTATCCGGCTCGATGTCCTGCGCCCGCAGCTCCTGAAGCTCGCGGCGGTATCGGGCGAAGCCGCCCGGCGTGTGGAGGTTGAGCATCCGCGCCGGTGTGTCGCCCACGTTCCGGAAGTGGTGGACGACGTTCGGTGGGGCGAGGACGTACGAGCCCGGAGTCGCGTGGACGACCTCGTTGCCGACGCGGAACTCGACCTCGCCTTCGAGGACGTAGAACGAATCCGAGTGCGCCTTGTGGAAGTGGGGATCGACGCCGCTTCCTGGGTCGAACGTGACCTCGATGAGCGAGAGCTCGGGCCGATCGGCCTTGAGCGGATCGCCGCCGGGCGCCAGCAAAATGGGTGCCTGGGCGATCGGCTCGTCCACTCAGAAAGCCTGCTCGACGAGGCGGAGCCAGTCGTCGGAGTGCGACGCGGGGACGAGCACCCACTCCTTCATCACCCTGCCCATGCCGGGATCGAACGGCTCGGCGCCGGCTGCAAGCGCGGCTTCACGCTGCGCCTCGTCGGTGAGCTTGACGGTGAGCCCGCCGTCCTTCCAGTGCCCGGCGACGACCTTGCCGCTCTCGCGCTTGAGGCACGGCATCCCGAACATCTTCGATTCGCGGAGCGGGTGCCGCGCCGTCATCTCCGCGACGAGCTCCTCCCAGGTCATGCGGCCACGTTACTGCGAGACTCGCGCGACGACAACGGCCGTCGGATCGACACCGCCGTCTTCGGGCGGATCGAACTGGTCGAAGTCGCGGTTCTTCCCGCGCATGTAGTCGGCGACGCCGAGCGACGGCATGTGGAAGTTGAAGGCGCGCGCGTGCGCGGCCGAGTCGTTGTCGAAGCCGTGCACGACTCCGAGCGGAAAGACGACGAGCGTTCCCGCGGGCAGCGTGCGCGAGCCGTCGCGCAGGTGGAACGTGAACTCGCCGTCGAGGACGAGGAACGCGTCCGCATGCTCCCGGTGCACGTGCCGCGGCGCACCGCGCTCGCCCGGCCCGTAGTCGAACTCGGAGATCGTGACCTCCTCGGCCTCGACGAGCACCGTCGCGCGGCGCTCCGGCCGGTCGGTGATGTTGTCGCCCTCGGCTCCTCCTGCCCGACGCACGACGACGAGGCCGGGGTCACGTGTGACGGCGTCGAGCGGGGAGAGCTGGTCGAACGCAGTTGCCGTCCCGCGGACGTAGTCGCCGTAGCCCGACCCCGGGGCGTGGAGGACGAGGAACCGCGCCGGCCGGTCGCCCGTCACCTCGAACGCGTGCGCGATCCCGCGGGGGACGAACGCCCAGGTCTCGGCGTCTATCGAGTGCACGCGATCCTCGAGCTGGAGCGCCAGCTCCCCCTCGAGGACGTACACCGCGTCGGCGTGCCGCGCGTGGACGTGGAGAGGCGTCTTTCCCCAGCCGGGGGCGGCGCGTACCTCGACCGCCGCCAGCTGTTCGATGTCCACGAGGAGCGTGACCTCGAGCTTCGGGCTCCCGAAGACGAGCTCGCCAGTGCCGATCTCGACCATCTGCCGGCAGCCTAGTGCCGTACGTCGAGCTCCACGCGCACTCGGCGTACTCGTTCCTCGACGGTGCGTCGCAGCCGGAGGAGCTCGCGGCGCGCGCGGCGGAGCTCGGCTACGAGGCGCTCGCGCTCACCGACCACGACGGCGTCTACGGCTCGCTCGAGTTCGCGCATGCGGCGAAGGCGTTCGGTGTGCGACCGATCACGGGCGCGGAGGTGACGCTGGACGGCGGCGCGCACATCACGCTGCTGGTGGAGTCGAGACGCGGATACGCAAATCTCTGTCGACTGCTCACCGCGGCGCACGCAGGAACGCGCCAGGACGCCGGAGGGGCGAGATATATCTCGCCCCTACAACCTTCGGTGGCGCTGGAATCGGTCGCCGAGCTCTGCGAGGGCCTTGTCTGCCTCTCCGGCTGCGCGCGTCGCGGCCTGGGCCTTCTCGATCCCAATGCGGCCGCACGCCTTGCAGTCGCCTTCGGCCGCGAGCGCTTCTACGTCGAGCTGCAACGGCCGTTCGAGCGCGGCGACACGCGTCGCCTGACGCTTCTCCGCGACCTCGCTGAGCACCTCGGCGTCGAGATGATCGCAACCGGGGACATTCACTCGCACCATCCGCGCCGCACGCTCCTGCAGGACGTCCTCGTTGCGATCCGCTGCAGAACCTCTCTCGAAGGCTGCGAGCCCGAGCGGCGCGGGAACCGCGAGAGCTACCTCCGCCCGCCCGAGGAGATTGTGGAGCGGTTTCCGTTCGATCGTGCGGCGGCGGAGCGGAGCGCAGTACTCGCGGAACGACTCGAGTTCGACCTCACAGAGGAGCTCGGCTATCGCTACCCGGACTTCTCGGACGGGGCCGATCCGGCCATCGGCCAGCTCGCCGCCATTTGCCATGCTGCACTCGGGGAACGCTACCCCGCTTGTAACGATCGGTTACAAGGGAAGGTGGGCGCCCGCCTGGAGAGCGAGCTCGCGCTCATCGACGAGCTCGGGCTCGCGGGGTTCTTCCTTCTCCACCACGAGGTGCTCGAGATCGCGCGCGAGTGCGCGCGGGAGGTGCGCGGCACGGACTCGCCGCGTGCGTTCCTCCCGCCGGGTCGTGGCCGCGGCTCGTCGGTGGGCTCGATCGTCTGCTACCTCACCGGGCTCTCGCATGTCGACCCCGTCTCGAACGAGCTCTCGCTCGGCCGCTTCCTGAACCGCGAGCTCGCCTCCGTGCCGGACATCGACCTCGACTTCCCGCGCGACATCCGCGAGAAGCTCATCGTCCGCGTGACCGAGCGCTACGGGCGCGAGCACGCGGCGCTCGTCGCGAGCTTCGCGACGTACCGCTCGCGCGGCGCCATCCGAGACGTGGGCAAGGCGCTCGGCCTTCCTTTCGCCGAGCTGGAACGGCTCGCGCGGCTTTCCGACGGCTGGAACGCGAAGCGCGTGGGGGAGGAGGTCGCGCGGCTCCCCGACGGCGACCAGAAGCTCCGCTCGAAGCGCTGGCGCGCGTTCGCGTGGCTCACCGGCGAGATCGCCGGCCTTCCGCGCCACGTCTCGCAGCACCCGGGCGGGATGATCGTCTCGACACGGCCGCTGATCGAGCTCGTCCCCGTGCAGCCCGCGGCGATGGCCGGTCGCCAGCTCTGCCAGTGGGACAAGGACTCGTGCTCGGACGCGGGCTTCCTCAAGATCGACCTCCTCGGCCTCGGGATGCTCTCCGCGGTCGAGGACTGCGTCGACCAGATCGCACGGACGCACGACGAGGTCATCGACCTCTCACGCATCCCCTTCGACGACGAGGCGGTCTACGACGACATCCAGCGCGCCGACACGATCGGGACGTTCCAGATCGAGAGCCGCGCGCAGATGCAGAGCCTTCTGCGGACGAAGCCCGCAAACCTCGACGACATCACGGTGCAGGTCGCGCTCGTGCGACCGGGACCGATCCAGGGGAAGGCGGTGCACCCGTACATCGACGCGCGCCAGCGCCTGCGCGAGAGCCCCGCCTACGTCTTCCCGGTCGACCACGAGCTCCTGCGCGAGCCGTTGCGCTCGACGTTCGGCGTCGTCGTCTTCCAGGACCAGGTGCTCGAGGTGGCGATCGCGCTCGCGGGGTTCACGGTCGGGGAGGCCGAGGGGCTGCGCCGCGCGATGAGCCGAAAGCGCAGCCACGACGCGCTCGAGACGTTCCGCGAGCGCTTCATCGACGGCGCGGTGGGGAAGGGAGTCGGCGCGGAGACGGCAGACCGGGTCTTCGACAAGCTCGTGGGCTTCTCGGGCTTCGGCTTCCCGAAGGCGCACGCGGCCGCGTTCGGGCTCCTCGCGTACCAGTCGACCTGGCTGCGGCACTACTACCCAGCGGAGTTTCTGTGCGCGCTCCTGAACGAGCAGCCGATGGGCTTCTACCCGCCCGCCACGCTCGTGCGCGACGCGCAGAGACATGGAGTCGACGTCCTTCCGATCGACATCAACCTGAGCGGAGCACGATGCGCTGTGGAGACGGGGTCAGACACCACGGGTCTGACCCCGCGCGTTCGCGTCGGCTTGAACTACATCTCCTCGATCGGCGTCGACGACGCCGAGGCGCTCGTCGCCGAGCGCGAGGCGAACGGGCCGTATCGCGACATCGCCGACCTCGCACGCCGGTCGCGCCTCTCGTACGACGGGCTCGAAGCGCTCGTGAAGGGTGGCGCCTGCGACGGCTTCTGGAAGAAGCGCCGCGACCTCCTCTGGGAGCTCGGCCTCGTCTTCCGCGCGCAGTCGGTACCAGGGACGGACGGGGAGGAGAAGCAGCTTCCGCTCGAGCTCGAGCCGACGATGGAGACGCCACCGCTGCGCGATCTCACGCGCTGGGAGCGCATGCTCGCCGACTACCGGCACACGAGCATGTCGATCGACACGCACCCGCTCACGCTCCTCCGCCCGCACCTCCCGGAAGGGACGCTCTCGAGCGAGGAGCTCCACGCCGAGCGCCACGGCCGACAGGTCGCCTTCGCGGGGATGACGGTCGCGCGCCAGCGCCCGTCGACCGCGAAGGGCATCGTCTTCATGCTCCTCGAGGACGAGCACGGCCAGGTGAACCTCATCGTCCCGTCCGAGATCTACGAGCGCCACCGCGCGACCGTGCGCGCCGAGCCGCTCATCCTCGCTCGTGGCCGCTACGAGCGGGTGGGGGAGAACCGCAACGTGCTCGTCTCGTCGCTCGAGTCGCTCGGCCCGCTCGCGCGGCGAGTGGCGGAGGACGACACGGTGTGGGCCTCGCTCCCGCGTCCTCACTCCTTCGGCCACCGTTGAGCGCTCTATCCTCGTGACGTGTCCGAAGTCCGGTTCGCGCGCAGCGGCGATGTCGACATCGCCTACCGGGTGGTCGGCGACGGGCCGATCGACCTCGTGTATGTCGAGGGCTCGGTCACCCATCTCGAGGTGTACTGGGAGCTGCCGCAGTTCCGGCGTTACTGCGAGCGCCTGGGTGAGTTCACACGTCTGATCCTCTTCGACAAGCGCGGAATGGGCATGTCCGACCGCGTACCCGGAGCCACCACGCTCGAGGAGCGGATGGACGACATCAGGGCGATCCTCGATGCGCTCGGGAGCGAGCGGGCCGCGGTGATGGGCGAGTCAGAGGGCGGACCGCTGGCGATGCTCTTCGCCGCCGCCCATCCCGAACGGACGGTCGCCTTGATCCTGCAGGGCGCGGAGGTCCGCGAGCGCACCGACGAGGAATGGCCGTGGGGCGAAGACACGCCCGAGGCGTTCGAGGAGTCGATGGCAACACTTGCCGAGCGCTGGGGGGACGGCCTCGGCATGTACTTCATCGTACCGAGCGTCGCAGGGCAGGAGTGGGCGCGCGCGTGGCGCGGCCGGGTGCAGACGCACGCTTGCACGCCCGCTGCGGCGGAGGCCTTCATGCGGATGGCGTTCGACATCGACGTGCGTCACGTCGCGCCGACGATCAACGCGCCGACACTCGTGATCCACACCGTCGACGATGCCGTGTGCCATGTCGAGAACGCGCGCTTCCTGGCGCGCACGATCCCCGGTGCGCGCTACGTCGAGCTGCCGGGCGCGGACCACGTTCCCTGGTTCGACCCCGACCGCACGATCGCCGAGATCCGCGAGTTCCTCACCGGACAGCGTGAGGCCGGTACTCCGGATCGCGTTCTCGCGACCGTGCTCTTCACGGACCTCGTCGGCTCCACCGAGCGGGCAGCGGCGCTCGGTGACCGAAAGTGGCGCGACCTCATCGAGCAGCATCACGTCGCGGTGCGCCGAGAGCTCGGTCGCTTCGACGGCCGGGAGGTCGACACCGCCGGCGACGGATTCTTTGCGACGTTCGACGGGCCCGCGCGCGCGATCCGCTGCGCCCAGGCGATCGTCGAGGCGGTGCAGCCGTTCGGGCTCGAGGTGCGTGCAGGGCTGCATACGGGCGAAGTCGAGCTCGCCGACGGCAAGATCGCCGGCATTGCCGTCAACATCGGCGCGCGCGTGGCAGCGCAGGCCGGCGCGGGAGAGGTCCTGGTCTCCGGCACGGTGAAAGATCTCGTCGCAGGCTCCGGACTTGAGTTCGAGGATCGTGGAAGCGCAGAGCTGAAGGGCATCCCGGGCGAGTGGCGGTTGTTCTCCGTCGTCACCTAGCGAGCTCGGCGCGAGAGCGTGAACGCGGTCTCGACGATGCCGATGTGCGTGAACGCCTGCGGGAAGTTGCCGACGAGGCGGCCGCGCTCCGGGTCGTACTCCTCAGAGATGAGGCCGACGTCGTTGCGGAGCGCGAGCAGGCGCTCGTAGAGCTCGACCGCCTCGTCGTGCCGGCCCTGCTGCGCGCGCACCGCCGCGAGCCAGAACGAGCACGGTAGGAAGACGCCCTCGCCGGGCGGGAGGCCGTCGACGTCGACGTTCTCCACGTCGGCTCGATAGCGCTCGACGAAGCCCCCGCGCATCAGCTCCTGCTCGACCGCGCGCACCGTGCCGACGACGCGCTCGTCGGTCGCGGGGAGGAAGCCGACGAGCGGGATGAGGAGGCAGCTTGCGTCGAGGCGATCCGTCCCGAAGAACTGGGTGAACGCGCCGCGCTCGGCGTCGTAGCCCTCGCGAAGCACGGTCTCCTTGATCTCCTTGCGTGCCGCCTTCCAGCGGTCGAGCGGTCCATTGCGCCCGAAGCGCTCGATGGTCTTGACCGCGCGATCGAACGCGACCCAGGCCATCACCTTCGAATGCGTGAAGTGACGGCGCTGGCCGCGCACCTCCCAGATACCCTCGTCGGGCTCGCGCCAGCCGGACTCGAGCCAGTCGAAGATGCGGCTCGTCAGGCGCCAGGCGTCGTCCGACGGCGGCAGCCCTTTGCTGCGCGATTGGTAGAGCGCCTCGACGACCTCGCCGTACACGTCGAGCTGACGCTGATCGGACGCCCGGTTCCCGACGCGAACGGGCCGCGAGCCCTCGTAGCCGTCGAGCCACGGGAGCTCGAACTCCGTGAGTCGCCGCTCGCCAGCGACGCCGTACATGATCTGGAGATCCTCCGGCGAGCCCGCGATCGCGCGGAGGAGCCAGTCGCGCCAGGCACCCGCCTCCTCGACATAGCCGGCGCGGACGAAAGCGAGGAGCGTGAGCGTCGCGTCGCGCAGCCAGCAGTAGCGGTAGTCCCAGTTGCGGACGCCGCCGATCCACTCCGGGAGCGACGTGGTGGGCGCGGCGACGATCCCGCCCGTCGGCGCGTACGTGAGTGCCTTCAAGGTGAGCAGCGAGCGCCGCAGCGCCTCGCCCCAGCGATCGGAGTACGTGCAGCTCGAGATCCAGTCCTCCCAGAAGGCGACCGTCGCAGTGAGCGCGTCGTCGGGGTCGATCGGCTCGGGCGGAGCCTCGTTGGACGGGAACCAGCGCAGGACGAACGGGACGCGCTCCCCCTCGGAGACCCTGAAGGACGCGATCGTGCGCAGCCCGCGCCCCTCGTGCTGGACAGGCGTGCGCAGGAGCACGCCGTCAGGCCCGGCGATCGCGAGAAGCGTGCCGTCCACGGTTCGCACCCACGGCACGATCGAGCCGTAGTCGAAGCGGATGACGAGCTCCATCTGCATCTCGACGCGGCCCCGCACGCCCTCGACGATGCGGACGAGATCGGGCTTCGTGACGCGCGGGAGCATGAAGTCGACGAGCCGGACGACACCAGTGCTCGTCTCGAGCTCCGTCTCGAGCACGAGCGTGTCGTCGCGATAGCGGCGTCCCGCGGGGCGGAACTCGCCCGCGGGCTGGATCGCCCAGTGGCCGTTGTCAGCGTCCCCGAGGAGGGCGGCGAAGATCGCGCTCGAGTCGAAGCGGGGGAGGCACAGCCAGTCGACCGAGCCCTCGCGGCTCACGAGCGCGGCCGTCTCGAGGTCGCCGATGAGCGCGTAGTCCTCGATCAGTGCCACTACTGCTCCCCCTCCAGAAACGACGCGTAGCGCCCGAAGCGGCGCCGTGCCGCGCGGTCGAATGCCGCACGGTACTCCGCCGCCGTATTCTCGTCGAGCGTCGCGGCATACGTCTCGCGGATGTCGTGCAGCGCCTCGCCGATCGCGTCGACGACGAGCTGGTAGTCGCCGTAGAGCTCCTCCGACTCGTCCGCCCGGGCGCTCGTCCAGGCCGCGTCCGCCTCGGCGGCCTCGTCGAGGAGCTCCGTCTCGGACTCGAACAGGTCGAGCTGGCGCGCGACGAGCTCCTGGAGGCGCCTGCGGCGAGCGATCACGCGATCTCGCGGTACAGGTCGAGATGCGCTGCCGCCGAGGCGTCCCACGTGAGCTCGTCCCGTGCGTGCTCGGCTCCGGCGCGGGCAGCCGCGAGCGCCTCCCCATCGCCGAGCAGCCGCGCGAGGGCTGCGGACATCGCTTCGACATCACCGGGTGCCACGACCGCGCCGGCACCGAATCGGTCGACGACCTCGCCGAGCCCGCCGATGTCATAGACAATCGCCGGCACGCCGGCTCCGAGCACCTGGAGCAGCGCCCCGGAGACGTCGATCTCGGCCCGATACGGAAAGAGCGCAACGGTTGCCTCCGACAGCGCGCGGCGAAGCTCCGCGTCCGGCAGGTAGCCCAGCCGCCACTCGGCGCGGTCGCCCGCGGCCGTCATGAGAGCGTCGAGCGGCACCCGCGGGTCGCCGACGACCAGGAGACGCGCGTCCTCAACGCCGACGACTGCCTCGACGGCGTCCTCTGTCCCCTTGTACGGGCGGATGAGCCCGAGGCAGAGCGCCGTCCGACCGTCATCACGTCGGTCCACGTCCGAGCGGAATACGGGATGGTCGATGACGCAGACCTTCTCTGCAGGGAGGCCGAAGTCGACGAGCTGTCTCCAGCCGCGCTCGGAGTGGACGACGACGCGCTCGAGACGGTCGAAGAGAGACGTCCACATCGCGGACTTGGACAGCGTGCGGCGGGGAATGATGTCGTGCGCCGTAAGGACCGCGGGACTGCGCGGGCGAAAGAGCACGCGATCCAGCTCGGGTGCGCCGAGCCATTGCATATGGATCACGTCGGGTTTCGCGAATGCGAACCGCGCCATTCCGAGAGGGTGCTCGAGCGCTTTCAGCGCGAGGCGTATCCGCGACGACCCCATGCGCGACGACAACGGATAGAACCACTCGCGCGCTTCGTAGCCGTCCGGCTGGGCGACCGAGCCGAACCGAAAGCGCGACGTCACGAGCTCCACATGCACGCCCGCGCGTGCAAGCGCGGCCGCGAGCGAGCGGTCGTACGGAGGTGTGTACGCGGGCGGATCGGCGATGACGACGCGCATCGGCGCCGAACGTTAGACGCGGTGTCGGCAGAATCCCGCTCGTGACCTTCGAGGAAGCGCGTGCGCAGTTCCCCGTCCTCGAGCGCTTTGCCTACCTTCAGGCAGGGAGTGTCGGGCCGCTTGGACTCTGGACGATCGACGCGATGCACGAGGACGACGAACGCGGACTGCGCGAGGGGCGCGGCAGCTACGCGCGGTTCATGGCATTGCTCGACGCTCGGGAGGAGCTGCGAGCGGACGTTGCGACTCTTCTCGGCGTCACGCCGCAGCACCTCGCGCTCACGGCCTCGACGACCGACGGGTGCAACATCGTGCTCGCCGGTCTCGACCTGCGTCCCGGCGACGAGATCGTCACGACGACCGACGAGCACTTCGGTCTGCTCGGTCCACTGCACATGTCCGGCGCGAAGGTCGTGGTCGTCGAGCCCGATCCAGAGCGCATCGTCGCAGCCGTGACGCCGCTCACGAGGCTCGTCGCGCTTTCCCACGTGCTCTGGACGACGGGTGCGGTACTCCCCGTGCGCGAGTTGCGTGTGGCGACAGGGGTGCCGATCCTCGTCGACGGCGCGCAGTCGGTCGGTGCGATGCTCGTAGACGCGAACGGCCTCGACTTCTACACGGTCTCCGGGCAGAAGTGGCTGTGCGGGCCCGAAGGGACAGGTGCACTCGTCGTCAGCGAGCCCGATTCGTTGCGAGTCGGTCGGCCGTGTTATCTCTCGCAGGACGGGTATGAGGCGGACGGAACGTTCGAGGCCAGGGCGGGCGCGGCTCGATTCGACCCCAACCTGACGCCGAGCTCGCACACCGCCGGATTGCGTTCCGCGATCGCCGCGATGCCCACGTGGGCGTACGAGCGAGCCTCCGACATGGCGGAGCGCTTCCGCGTACGCCTGGCCGAGACCGGCCAGGACGTGGTGACACCCGGCGATCGGGCCACGCTCGTTTCCTGGCGGGCTCCAGCGGAGGAGACGGCGGCGATCGTCGCCAGACTCGCCGCTGCCGGCGTGATCGTGCGCGATCTGGCGGGTCGCGGGCTGGTTCGCGCCTCCGTCGGCTGGTGGAATGACGAGAGCGACCTCGAGCGCCTCGTCGCCGCGTTGTAAGGTCGCCGCAATGTGCTTCGATCTCGACTCTGCGCCGCCGGTTCCAGCCATCTCCGGTGCCGCGGTCTCGCACGACGATCTGATCCTCGAGGCGGCTGACGGCAACCGCTTCGCTGCGTTCCTCGCGACGCCGGAGGAGCCCGCACGCGTCGGCGTCGTCATCCTCCCGGACGTCCGCGGCCTCTACCGCTTCTACGAGGAGCTCGCGCTGCGCTTCGCCGAGCGAGGGTACGCCGCGATCGCATTCGACTATTTTGGGCGCACGGCCGGGAAGGAGAAGCGCGGCGACGACTTCGAGTACATGCCGCACGTCCAGCAGACGACGCCCGCCGGCGTGCAGGCGGACGTCCACGCCTGTGTCGAGCACATGCGCGACGCGGGGCGCGCGGCGGTCTTCACGGTCGGGTTCTGCTTCGGCGGCCGCAACTCGTGGCTGGCGGCCGCCTCCGGACACGAGCTCGCCGGCGCCATCGGCTTCTACGGCAGGCCCGGCGCGGGCAGTGACGGGTCGCCGGGACCGATTCAGCGAGCCGCCGAGTTCACGGCACCCATCCTCGCCCTCCAGGGTGGCGACGACCCCGGAATCCCGGCGGAGGAGTCGAAGGCGTTCGACGCGGCTCTCACCGCAGCCGGGGTCGAGCACGAGGTCGTGATCTACGACGGCGCGCCCCACAGCTTCTTCGACCGCAAGTACGAGGAGTTCGCCGCCGACTCCGAAGATGCGTGGAACCGCGTCCTCGGGTTCATCGCGCGTTACGCCTAGGCTGCGTCAGCCGCAGTGCGAAGCCCGAGCTCGGCTGCGATCGGCTGCATCGCCGTGACAACGTTCGCGATGTGCTCGTCGAGCTCCAGGCCGAGGAGCTCGGCGCCGGCGTAGACCTCGTCCCGGTGCACGCCTGCCGCGAACGAGGGCTGCTTCAGCTTCTTCTTGACCGACTTCGGCTCCAGGCCGTCGAGACCGGTCGGGCGCACGAGCCCGCACGCGTGCACGAAGCCCGAGAGCTCGTCACAGGCGAACAGCGCCTTCTTGAGCTGCGTGTCGCGCGGCATCGCGAGATGCTCGGCGTGCGAGAGGACGGCCTCGATCAGCTCCTCCGGGTAGCCCTCCTCGCGGAGGATGGCTGCCCCGTCCTGCGGATGCTCGTCGAGGGTCGGGTGGATCTCGTAGTCGAAGTCGTGCAGGAGCGCAGTCGCGCGCCAGAATTCCTCGTCCTCGCCATACAGTCGCGCGTAGGTCCCGACGGACGCCTCCACCGCCAGCGCGTGCCGCAGGAGCGCTTCGCTCTTCGTGTACTGCGTGAGCGTCTGCCACGCCTGCTCCCGGGTCGGCCGCACGGCGGAGTACGATAGCCGCCGCCGTTGGACCCCAACCCGAGTCAGAGAACCGTCGCACCGTACGGAACCTGGGCGTCTCCGATCTCTGCGGAGATGGTCGCGCAGGCCGGCGTCCGCCTGTCCGCGCCGTGGATCGAGAACGGCGTCGTGTGGTGGCTCGAAGGTCGCGCGTCAGAAGCGGGCCGGGTGGTCCTCGTCCGGCTGGAGCCGGGGGGCTCGTCGGAGGAGATCGTGCCCGCAGGACTCAACGTGCGGACCGCGGTGCACGAGTACGGCGGCGGGGCGTACTGCATCCACGGCGGCGTCGCTTTCGTCTCGAGCTTCGAGGATCAGCGCCTGTACCGGCTCGACCCGGGCGCTGCGCCCATCGCGATCACACCCGACGTGTCCGATCGCCGGCATCGCTACGCCGACGGCCGCATCACGCCCGACGGAGCGCTCTGGATCGGCGTGCGCGAGCGACACGCCGAGAGCGACAGCTCGAAGGACGTCGTGAACGAGCTCGTCGCGATCCCGACCGACGGCTCGAGCGAGCCGCGTGTGATCGTCGGCGGCCGCGACTTCTACTCGACGCCGCGCATCTCGCCCGACGGGGTGCGTCTCGCATTCCTCGCGTGGAACCTCCCTTGGATGCCGTGGGACGGTTGCGAGCTGCATGCGGCCGACCTCGCGCCCGACGGAACGGTCAGCGGCATCCAGCGCGTCGCCGGCGAAGATGGCGTCGAGTCGATCTGGCAGCCGGAGTGGAGCCCAGCGGGCGACCTTGTCTTCGTCAGCGACCGGAGCGGTTGGTGGAACCTCGAGCGCATGCACGACGGGACCCGCCACACGCTCCATCCGCTCGAGGCCGAGTTCGGCTACCCGGCCTGGTCGTTCG
Organism: Gaiellaceae bacterium; assembly: GCA_035514135.1. Classification (GTDB taxonomy): domain Bacteria; phylum Actinomycetota; class Thermoleophilia; order Gaiellales; family Gaiellaceae; genus GMQP-bins7. The sequence goes on from DATKBJ010000008.1 coordinate 41,006, forward strand.
GCACGCGCTCGTATGCGTTCCTCGGCGACGGGAGAGTCGTCTGCGCCTACGACTCGGAGGGCTTCACGCACTTCGCCCTGCTCGATCCCGAGACGGGCGATCTCTCACCGCTCGAGCTCGGCCTCGACTCGTGGGGAGCGCCGTACGTCTGCGCCGAGGGAACGACGGCCGTCGCGGTGGCCGGCGCGGCGATGCTGCCGGCGCGCGTCGAGCGCGTCGACCTCGCCACTGGCCGTCAGGAGACGCTCCGGGTCAGCGTCGAGTCGCCCGTGGATCCGGCGTACTTCTCGGCGCCGCGCGCAATCGAGTTCCCGACCGAAGGCGGATTAACGGCACACGCGTTCCTCTACCCGCCGACCAGCCCGGACTTCGAGGCGCCGTCCGGCGAGCGGCCTCCGCTGATCGTCGAGAGCCACGGCGGCCCGACCGGCAACGCGACGGCGGCCTTCAGCCTCGGCCGCCAGTACTGGACGAGTCGCGGGTTCGCGGTCGTCGACGTCGACTACGGCGGCTCGACAGGCTACGGCCGCGCCTATCGGGAACGGCTGAACGGCCAGTGGGGCGTCGTCGACCTTCAGGACTGCGTCAACGCCGCCCGCTACCTCGTGGAGCAGGGCGAGGTGGATCCGGACCGGCTGGTCATCACGGGAGGTAGTGCGGGCGGATATACGACGATCTGCGCGCTCACGTTCACCGATGAGTTCGCCGCCGGCGCGACGTACTTCGGCATCGCCGATCTCGAGCAGTTCGGAGGAGGGGAGACGCACAAGTTCGAGCTGCAGTACGAGCACACGCTCGTCGGCCCGTATCCCGAGCGCGCGGACCTCTACCGGGAGCGCAGCCCGATCCACTTCACGGAACGCTGCACGACGCCCATGCTGGTCCTGCAGGGGACGGAGGACCGCATCGTCCCGCCCTCGCAGGCGGAGCTGATCGTCGATGCGCTGCGCGAGCGGGGGATCCCACACGCCTATCTCCTGTACGAGGGCGAAGGGCACGGCTTCCGCAAGGCCGAGAACATCGTCGGCTCGCTCGAAGCGGAGCTGTCGTTCTACGCGCAGGTGCTCGGCTTCGAGCCGGCCGGTGACATCCCTAGGCTCGAGCTCGCCAACCTCCCCCCGTTGACCCGCCGGGAGACCGCGTGAAGACCGCGAGTAGCATTGCGCGCGCCATGCAGTCCTTCGTCATCGAGGGCGGTCGGCCGCTGAGTGGCACGGTGCGAGCCTCGGGAAACAAGAACGGCGCGCTCCCGATCCTTGCGGCGTGCGTCCTCGCTTCCGACGAGGTGCGTCTCTCGAACGTGCCTCGCATCCGCGACGTCGAGACCATGGTCGAGCTCCTCGCCGATCTCGGCGCCGACGTGGAGTGGACGAGCGCCAACGCGGTGCGCATCGATCCCGCCGGCGTCGACAAGACCGAGCTCGACCCTGACCTCTCGCGTGAGATCCGGGCGTCGTTCCTGCTCGCGGGCCCGTTGCTCGCCCGGTTCGGGCGAGTCACGGTGCCTCCTCCCGGGGGCGATGTGATCGGACGCCGCCGCCTGGACACGCACATCCATGCTTTCCAGGAGCTCGGCGTCGACGTCGAGTTGAACGGCGCCTACGAGATGCGAACCAGCGGGCTCCGCGGGAAGCGGCTCTACCTCGACGAGGCGTCGGTGATGGGTACGGAGAACGCGATCATGGCCGCCGTGCTCGCCGAAGGCAGGACCTGCGTCGGGCACGCCGCCTGCGAGCCGCACATCCAGGATCTCTGTCGCTTCCTCGCCTCGATCGGCGCGCGGATCGACGGGATCGGCTCGAACGTCCTCCACATAGACGGCGTCGACGCGCTCTCGGGCGGCGAGTACCGCATCGGCCCCGAACACGTCGAGGTTGCGAGCTTCGCTGCGCTCGCCGCCGTGACCGGCGGCGACGTCACGGTCGTGGACGTCGAGCCCGACGACCTCATCGCGATCGTCCCGGCTTTCCGCAAGCTCGGCATCTCGATGGAGGTCACGGAGCGAAGCGTGCGAGTCGCGCCCGACCAGGACCTTCGCGTCGTCGACGACTTCGGCGGCCAGATCCCAAAGATCGAAAGCGGCGTCTGGCCGGCGTTCCCCGCCGACCTGACGTCCATCGCGCTCACGTGCGCCACGCAGTCGCACGGCACCGTTCTCATCTTCGAGAAGATGTTCGAGAGTCGCCTGTTCTTCGTGGACAAGCTGGTATCGATGGGCGCGCGAATCATCCTCTGCGACCCCCATCGGGCGGTTGTCACGGGACCCGGGCGGCTGTACGGGCAGCGGCTCGAAAGTCCAGACATCCGGGCGGGAATGGCCATGCTCATCGCAGCACTGTGCGCCGAAGGCACGTCCACGATCGGGAACATCGGACAGATCGACCGCGGCTACGAGCGGATCGACGAGCGGCTCCGCGACCTCGGCGCGGCCATCGAGCGAACCGAGCTGTGACGACCACGGGTGCCGCGCAGGTCGACCTCGGAACGCGCGAGAGTCGTATCGCAACGGGCGTTGCGGTTTTGGACCACCTCCTCGTCGAGCTCGCCGATGCAGGAGGCTTCGGCCTCACCCTGGAGATCGCGCCCGACGAACCCGAGGCGGAGGTGGGACAGGCTGGTGCAGCGCTCGGCCATGCGCTCGAGCCGCTGCTCGCCCAAGCGCAGGCTTCGAGCCGTGGCGTTGGCATCGCACCGGCTGACGAGGCGCTTGCGATGGTCGTCGTCGAGCGCTCCGGCCGGCCGCTCGTCGTCTCGAACGCCGATCTGTCGTCGACGCGCACCGGAGGCATCCAGCGCGACCTCGCGGCGACCGTCCTCGACGAGCTCGCGCGCGCCGCCGGCCTGACGATTCACGTGCGGCTCATCGAAGGGGAGAGCTCTCAGCATGTCCTGTCCGCGATCTTCAAGGCACTGGGCATCGCGCTTGCCCGTGCGACGAGAGGGGGGCCGTAGTGGCCGAAAAGAAGGTCATCAGCACGGACCGGGCGCCCGGTCCGTTCCAGGGGGCGCCGTACAACCAGGCGATCCGTGTCGGCGACCTCGTGTTCGTCGCCGGTCAGCTCGGCATCTCCCTCGAGACCGGAGGGCTCACCGGCGAGGACGTCACGGCGCAGACGGAGCAGATCATGGCCAACCTCGGAGCGATCCTCGACGCGGCGGGGAGCGGGCTCGACAAGCTCGTCAAGACGACGGTCTTCCTGATCGACCTCGGCGACTTCGCGGCGATGAACGAGGTGTATGCGACGCACGTCGGCGACCGGCCTCCGGCCCGCTCTACCGTGCAGATCTCCGGACTGCCGAGCGGCGCGCTCGTCGAGATCGAGGCGATCGCGCACGTCTGACCGCCGCGCAGGGGCGACAATGCGCGCATGCGCGCCGAGCAGGTCATCGCAACGCACGGGAACACCGACTTCGACGCCTTCGGAGCGATGCTCGCTGCGCGGCTGCTGTATCCCGAGGCCGTCGTCGCAGTCTCGACGCTGAACCGGAACGTCCGCGACTTCTATCGCCTGCACGCCGACGAGCTCGGGGCCATCTCGGAGACGAGCCGCCTCGAGCTCGACGCGATCCGCAAGCTGATCGTCGTCGAGGTCGCGACGGCGTCGCGTCTGGGGGAGCTCGAGGCGGTCGCGCTCGATACGGCGGTCGAGAAGGTGCTCTTCGACCACCACGCAGAGCACGAGGTACCCGAGTGGGTGCCGGAGGACGCCGTCGTGCGCTCCACGGACGGAGCGCTGACGACCACGCTCGTCGGGATCGTCGCCGAGCGAGAGCTCGAGCCGACCTCGCTCGAGGCGACGGCGTTCGCCCTCGGCATCCACGAGGACACCGGGTCGCTGTCGTATGCGACCACGACGCAACGCGACGTCGATGCGCTCTCGTGGTGCATGCGGCATGGAGCGCGCCAGGATCTCGTCAACGAGTATCTCCACGCGCCGCTCGCAGACGAGGAGCGCGGCCTCCTGCAGCACCTCCTCGGCGCGCTCGAGCCGGTCGCAGGAGCGGGGGAGGAGGTTCTCCTCGCAGCCGTTACATGGCCCGAGTACGTCGACGGCGTCTCGAACCTCGCGCACAAGATGGTCGATCTCACCGACGCCCGCGCGCTCGTGCTTCTCGTGGAGATGGACGAGCGCGTGTTCTGCGTCGTCCGCAGCAGGACGGAGCGGGTCGACGCGGCCGCGGTCGCGACCATCCTCGGCGGAGGAGGTCATGCTCAGGCGGCCTCGGCGATCTCGCGGGACAGTCTGTGCACCGTGCGTGAACTCGTGGTGCGGGCGCTCGAGGAGACGCGCGCCGCATTGCCGACGGCGCGTGACCTCATGTCCACGCCGGCACGCGCCGTCGAGCCGGAGACGAGCGTGCGCGACGCCATGACGCTGTGCCAGCGGCACGGACAAAGCGGCGTGTTCGTCGTCGAGGGCGGTCGTCTCGTGGGCGGCGTGAGCAGGGAGGACCTCGACAAGGCCATCGGCCACGACCTCGCTCATGCTCCGGTGCGCGGGATCATGCACGGCCACGTCGCGAGCGCACGAGAAGAGGCGACGCTCGCCGAGCTCCGCACGCTCGTCACAGTGGCGGAGGACGGTCGTGTGGCCGTCGTTCGCAGCGACGAGCTCGTCGGTGTCGTCAGCCGTGCCGACCTTCTGCGTGCACTCGAGGGCGTCGTGCCCCGGACGCCGACGATCGGCGCGAGCATCGCCGAGCAGCTGCGTGGGACGCCCCGACTGGAGGAGATTCTCGGCGCTGTCAGCTCGCTGGGCAAGCGCGCGGACGGCGTGTATCTGGTCGGCGGCACGGTGCGCGATCTCCTCCTGGGCGAGATGAGCTTCGATGTCGACATCGCGGTCGAGGGCGACGCGATCGCGTTCGGCTACGCACTCGCCGAGGCGCTCGGCGGACGAGCCACGCCGCACCGAAGGTTCGGGACCTCGGTCATCTCCTACGGCGACGCGAAGCACGTCGACGTCGTGACCACACGTACGGAGTTCTACGACGCGCCCGGCGCGCTGCCGACGGTCGAGCGGGCCGGCCTGCGCGAAGACCTCTTCCGCCGAGATTTCACGATCAACGCCATGGCGGCGTCGCTCGGCGCGGACGACTTCGGTCGCCTCGTCGACCCGTATGGCGGCCGTGCCGATCTCGATGCCCGCCTCCTGCGCGTGCTGCACAACCTCTCGTTCATCGACGACCCGACGCGGATCTTCCGCGGCATCCGGTACGAAGCCCGGTACGGGCTTCGGTACGAGGAGCACTCGGTCGGGCTTCTCCGCAGCTGCATCGACCTCGGCCTCGTTGGCGACCTCTCGTCGTCGAGGTTGCGCGACGAGCTCGTCACGATGCTGGAGGATCCCGCTGCGGCGGACGGGATCCGCCGACTGGGGGAGCTCGGTGCGGATCGTGCGATCCATCCGCACCTGCGTGGAGACGACGACGCTGCGGCACTCTTCGAGCGCGCCATCGCGCTGCGGGACGAGCTGGACGCCGCGATCCCGGCCTGGCGCCTCGGGATCGCCGCGCTCGCGCGCGAGCTGACGTCGGACGAGGCATACGACTGGCTCGACCGGCTCGCAGTGCGTCGGCGGGAAGCCGACCTCATCGTCGGCGCCGTCGTGGTCGCGCCGCGCATGGTCGAGCGTTTGCGTTCGGCGGAGCTCGACCCGGCCGACGTCGTCGCGCTCGCGGATCGCTTCGCGCCCGACGCACCGCTCGTCGCCCTCGCGCTCGAGGAGCGAGCCGAGTTGCGCGCGTACTTCGCAGGGCTCCGCGACGTGCGTCTCGAGATCGGCGGAGCCGACCTCATCGCGCTCGGCCTCGCGGAATCGCCCCGGATCGGCGAGATCCTCGACGAGCTGCGCCGGCGGAAGCTCAACGGCGAGCTCGACGGGCGGGACGCCGAGCTGACAGCCGCCCGTGAGCTCGTCGCTGCGAGCGTTCCGGCGTGACCGTCGCCGCGCCGCACGTGATCGCGGAGCGCTACGCTCGTGTGCGGGGGGAGGTCGGCTCCGGCGTCACGGTCGTCGTCGCGACGAAGTACGTCGGCGTCGAGGAGCTGGGTGTTCTCGCCGAAGCCGGAGTAGAGGTCGTGGGCGAGAACCGCGCGCAGGACCTCGAGGCCAAGCACGCGCGCTGGGGCGATGCGTTCCGATGGCACTTCATCGGCCACCTCCAGTCCAACAAGGTGAAGGTCGTGAACCGCCTGTGCGAGCTTGTCCATTCCGTCGGCTCCGACTCGGCAGCGCAACGAGTCGAGATCCCGGCGCTGCTCGAGGTGAATCTCTCCGGCGAGGCCTCCAAGTCGGGCGTCGCGCCGGAGGAGATCGGCACGTACGTCGAGCGCTACCCGCTCGTGCGGGGACTCATGACGATGCCGCCGCTGGCAATCGATCCCGAGGCGTCGCGACCGTATTTCCGCCGGCTCCGAGCGCTTGCCGAAGAGCACGAGCTCGGCGAGCTGAGCATGGGTACGTCACAGGACTACCGAGTCGCCGCAGAGGAGGGCGCGACCCTCATGCGGGTCGGCGCGACGATCTTCGCCGCCGACGCGTCACCGGATCCGGCTTCGGCCGAGATCTGACCCAGACGCGCGAGACGCGAAGACACGAGGTCGCCCGACGGCATCGCAGGTCGTGCCCGTGACCTGCGCCACCTCGGACAGGGTTTCGGACGCAGAGATACGAGAGCGCCACGGAAGCCCGGCGAGAAGGCCCGAAAACGTACTGCGGCATCGCCCCGACGTCGTCGGTGAGGTCGGGGTGTTGTGCATGCGCGACTGCCGACTTCACCACGGCTCGCCACGTTGCCAACGCGGGTTGGTCTCCCGGGCTGGCTTCGAGAGCAGTCCGGTCACGGTCTCGACGACCGCGAAGCGTCCGTTCTGCTGAACGACACGTTCGACCTCCGGGTTCTCGTGATTCGGCGAGATCGCGAAGCGCGCCGCATGCTCGCGAATTGCCTCGTACTCGGCCAGGCTGAGCTGGAGCAGACCCCCGCACGCACGATCGCCGCACTCGCAGATGAAGAAGAACCGCTCGTGATCGATGGCTCCCAGGCCAAGGCAGCTCTGCTCGAGCCGTTCGTTCGCGCACCGGATCGAGATGCGGCGGCGCGCCTCGTCGATCCAGCTCTCGGCAGGGGGCGCGAGTGCTTCGGCCAGCGACGCATGGATCGCGAATACGTTGTGGAGATCGGTCACTTCGAACGCTCGACGCAGGCACTGTCCGGAGATCACGAGCGCGAAACCGCTTCCCGAGGCGCGGAGCCGTTTGTTCGCGCCGACGAGCGCCCTGAGCCCTGATGTGTCAATGAACGTGCAAGTAGAGAGCTCGACGACGACGGACCGAGCGCGGCCGAGTGTCGTCGGCGAGAGGCTCGTCGTCAGGGCAGGGACCGTGCTCAAGTCCACCTCGCCCGTGACGAACACGACGTAGGTGCCGTCGGCCAGCCAGTCGGACCGGACGCGCAACTCGCCCGGGTTCGGCGTGTCGATGCGCGGTAGCGGCTCGGTTGCGAGCGCGAGATGCGTCATGCCGTGCCCTCCTATCGAAAGATGATCGAGGGGCGACCGATCGTTGAGGTCGCCAGATCCCGTCTGACCGGAGGTTGAGGCCTGACTCGGGCATCGTAGCACCCTCAACCCTGTCCGACGCGACACTCCGAAACGCCGCAGTAGAATAGTTCCCGTGCGGGCGCCACCGACGACGAGCTCGGCGGAGATCGAGCATCTTCGTGTCCTCATCGCCAACGAGCGCAAGGACCGTCTCGACACGATCGTCGGGATCGTGGAGCACCTCGGCCACGCCGTCGTGGCGAAGCAGCTCGAGGTCGAGGAGGTTGCTGCGGCGACCGCGGAGCTTCATCCCGACCTGGCGCTCGTCGGACTCGGTGCGAGCTCGGAGCACGCGCTGCAGCTCATCTCGAGGATCGTTCAGGAGGCCGCGTGTCCCGTCATCGCGATCCTCGAGGGGAAGGACCCGACGTTCGTCCGCGAGGCCGCAAAGCGTGGCCTATTCGGCTACATCGTCAACGGCGACGAGGAGGAGCTCCAGGCCGAGATCGACGTCGTGCTGCGCCGCTACAGCGAGTTCTCGAACCTGGAAGGGGCATTCGGCCGCCGCGCGATCACCGAGCGCGCGAAGGGAGTTCTCATGGGCCGTCATCTCATCGACGAGCGCGAGGCCTTCGAGCTGCTGCGCTCACACTCCCGCCGCACGGGGCGCAAGCTCGTCGACGTCGCCGCGGGCGTCGTCGACGTCCATCGCCTGCTCCCGCCGGCGCCGGGTGCAAGCGGGACGTCCGGTGCATCGGGCCCGGCGGCGGAGGCGTCCGCCGGAGCCGGCGCCACCGACCGGTAACCGCGGTTCCGCACGACGGAGGAGTCAGCTCCGTCGGCACATGTCCGCGCCGCCGGAACTAGACTCAGGCGCTCATGGGGTTCAGCGACCTGTGGAGCCGCACGCTCGTGTACTTCGGCATCGCCGAGGACGAGGAATGGGACGACGACCATCTCGAGACGAGCGAGCAGCAGCTCGAGGAGCGCTATCGGCGACGTGACCGTCAGAACGTGCGCCGGCTGCCGAGCTCGGCGGACGCCGAAGGCTGGGATTCGGAGGAGTCCGCCGTCGCGGCGCAGCCGTCTCGACGCGAGCGCTCGTCGAGGCTACGCAGCGTCTCGGCATCGGCGCCGGCGAAGGTGCACCTAGTCGTGCCGCGCGCCTTCAACGACGCGAAGGGGATCGCCGACCGGTTCAAGGCGCAGATCCCGGTGATCATCAACCTCCAGAGCGCCGACACGGAGCTTTCCAAGCGCCTGATCGACTTCGCGAGCGGCCTCACCTACGCGCTCGACGGGAGCATGCAGCGCGTCGCCGACAAGGTCTTCCTGCTCACACCGCGTGATGTCGAGCTCTCTGCCGAGGAGCGCGCGCGCGCTATCGAGCGCGGCGGCTTCTACAACCAGGCCTGAGCACCCCCACACAGCATCCTTGTAACGATCGGTTACAAGCCCGCCCGGGGCGCGCCCAAGGGACAGCGCCAAAACGCTTGTAACGATCGGTTACAAACTGGCCTGGCGCGCGAGGAACGTCGCCCGCGGCGGCGAACACGCGTGCGATGGGCGCTCACGCTTCTCTCGGGCTACTCGCGGACGCGGCGTCGTCGCTGCAGAGCTTCGTCACCGTGTTCACGTCCATCTACATCCTCTGCATCCTCGCGTTCGTCCTGCTCTCGTGGATTCGGCTGCCCTATTCCACCGTCGCCGCAACTCTGCAACGATTCCTGGACGAAGTTGTCCGCCCCTACCTCAATCTCTTCCGAGGTCGGATTCCGATGCTCGGCCCGCTCGATCTCTCTCCGATCGTGGCCGTCGTCGTCCTGCTCGTTGCGGCACGAGTCGTCAACGCCCTCATCGGGGCACTGCTGTAGGAGGTCACATGCCGCTTACCCCTGTCGAAATCAGACACGTCGACATGAGGCGCGCGTGGTTGCGCGGATACCGTCGCAAGCCGGTCGACCAGCTGCTCGAGGAGATCGCGGACAGCTTCGAGGAGGTCTGGCGCGAGCGCGCTGATCTCTCGGATCGCCTGGAGGAGCTCGAGGCCGAAGCCGCAAAGCACCGCGAGCTCGAAGCGCTCCTGCGGTCGACGCTCGTCTCTGCCGAGCGGGCTGCGCAGGACATGAAGGAACAGGCTCGTCGCGAATCGGATCTCATCGTCCAGGAGGCGCACGCCGAAGCTCGGCGCATCGCACGTGAGTCGGTCGCCGAGAAGCGTCGTCTCGAGGAGGACATCGTCAAGATCCGGGCTCAGCTTCGCGCCGCGTTCGAGTCTCTGGGTGAGGCATGGCCGGGAGACAGGCCGGAGAAGGTCGACGACGAAGGTCAGACTGTCGTCACGCGCCCGACGTCGGTCGGCGAGATCACGGACAGCGGGATTCGCAAGGTCGCGGGCTGAGCACTTCCCGGGGCAGGCGAAGCGCGTGGTTATCCTTGCGCGCATGACGGCCCTGCGCACGAGCCTGCGGCTCCGCACCGCGCCTGCGGAAAACGGAGTCGCGTGAGCGTCGACCTCGACCGGTTCCGGCGCGTGCTCGAAGCCGAGCGCGAACGCCTGCAGCACGCGCGCGAGGCGGTGCACCACGAGGGCTCGCTGCTCGAGGAGACCGGCGATCTCGCGATCGGCTCGGGTGATCACATCGCCGACAGCGCGAGCGAGACGTATATGCGCGAGCTCGACGAAGGCCTCGAGGAGAACGCGGACCACCTCCTCGGAGAGATCGAGTCCGCGCTCTCGCGCATCGACGACGGGACGTACGGGCTGTGCGCGCGCTGCGGCACGCCGATCGCGCCAGAACGTCTCGAGGCGGTCCCCTACGCGACGCTGTGCATCGACGACAAGCGTGCCCAGGAGGGAGCCTCGTGAGCGAGCCTGCGACAAAGGACGTGACGGCCGCCGTCGACGTGCGCGTCGGCTCGACGGCGAACGCGCTGCAGCCCGTGTCGTCTGCCGAGCAGTCGATCGGCGCCGGGACCGCACAGTGGCTCGTGCTTACGCTCGTTGCCGGGGCGGCAGTGGTCGCGGATCAGCTGACGAAGCAGGTCGTCGGCCGGACACTCGCGCTCGGGGACAGCGTCGACATCGTCGGCCCGTTCTCGATCCACCATGTCCAGAACTCGGGAATCGCCTTCGGCCTCTTCGGAAGCCGCACGTCGATCGTGATCGCCATCACGGCGGTCGCCGTGTGCGCGATGGTTCTGTTCTTCGCTCGTGCCGGCCGGCGGCACCCCGTACTTCCCGTCGCGCTCGGGCTCGTGCTCGGCGGCAGCATCGCAAACCTCATCGACCGGGTGCGTCTCGGCCACGTCACGGACTTCCTCGATCTGGACTCGTGGCCGGCGTTCAACCTCGCCGACACGTTCATCGTCGTGGGTGTCGCGATTCTCTTCGGCACGCTCGTCGTCGGGGACCGGTCACACCGGATGCACGGATCGCGCGGTGCCGACGCTTCACTTCGCGGTCGCTGACGCTGACGCCGGGTCGCGGCTCGACCGCGCGCTCGCCTCTCGGCCCGAGATCGGCACGCGCTCGCTCGCGGAGCGCCTCGTGGAAGACGGAGCCGTCACGGTCGACGGGGCTGCACGCGCCAAGAGCCACCGGCTCGAGTCAGGTTCGATCATCGTCGTCGAGCTCCCCGAGGTGCGCGGCTTGTCGTCCGATCCGGTCACGGTGCGGATCGCATACGAGGACGACCACCTCGTCGTCGTCGACAAGCCCGCGGGCATCGCGATGCACCCCGGCGCCGGCTCGACTTCGGGGACGCTTGCCTCGCAGCTCGTCACGCTAGGCGCAGTTGGTGGCGTGGATCCCGACAGGCCGGGAATCGTCCACCGGCTGGATCGCGACACGTCGGGGCTCCTCGTAGTTGCCCGCTCCGAGCCGTCCTACACAGCGCTCCAACACGCCATCCGCAAGCGCGAGGTCGAGCGGCGCTACCTCGCGCTCATCCGCGGTGTTCCGCGGTCGCGGACGGGGCGTATCGATGCGCCGATCGGGCGAGACCGTCGCGACCCCACGCGGCGGTCTCTCGACACCGAGGAGCCGCGCGAGGCGGTCACGTGGTTCGAGGTCGTCGAGCAGGTCGGGCCGCACGCACTCCTCGAAGTTCGCCTCGAGACGGGGAGAACGCATCAGATCCGTGTCCACCTGGCGGCGATCGACCTCCCAGTGTCTGGAGATCCCACCTACGGCGTGAAGGGCGACCTCGGGCTCGAGCGCCAGTTCCTCCACGCCCACCGGCTGCGCTTGACGCATCCGATCACGAGCCAGATGCTCGATGTGGAGTCGTCGCTTCCTGGAGACCTCGCGGCCGCACTCGAGACCGCACGATCGAGCTTGTAACCGATCGTTACAAGCGCTCTCGGTCGCCAGGTAGACTGCGCGGCGTTCTCGTCCCACGACCCGGCGATCAGCCGTGGCGGGGGTGCCGTTGTCATGAACGCGGTTCCGCCCGGCCCGTCGGTGAAGCACTCACTCAACCAGACGGAAAGGGGCTGATCGCGTGTCAGTCGTCTCGATGCGAGAGCTGCTGGAGGCCGGCGTCCACTTCGGTCATCAGACGCGTCGCTGGAACCCCAAGATGCGCCGCTACATCTTCGGCGAGCGCGGGGGCATCTACATCATCGATCTCACGAAGACGCAGGAACTGCTCGAAGAGGCCCACGAGTTTGTGCGGAACATCGCGGAGCGCAACGGGACGATCCTCTTCGTCGGCACCAAGAAGCAGGCGCAGAACGCGGCCGCGGTGAACGCGACCCGCGTGGGAATGCCCTACGTGAACAACCGCTGGCTCGGCGGTCTCCTCACTAACTGGAAGACGATCTCGGAGCGCATCGCCTACCTGCACGACCTGCGCCGGCTGACGTTGGACGGACAGCTTGCGCTCCTGCCTTCGAAGGAGCGCATCTCGATGGAGGCCGATCTCGCGAAGCTCGAGGCGAATCTCGGTGGCGTCGCCGACATGAAGCGGCAGCCGGACGCCGTCTTCGTCATCGACCTGAAGAAGGAAGCGCTTGCCGTGCGCGAGACACACCGCCTCGGTGTGCCCGTGATCGGGCTCGTCGACACGAACGCCGACCCCGACGAGGCGGAGTACGTCATTCCGGGCAACGACGATGCGATCCGGTCGTGCGACCTCGTGGCGCGCGTCCTCGCGGACGGCATCGCCGCCGGACGCTCGAAGGTCACGACGAACGAGATGACTGCAGCCGCGGAGCCGCAGCTCGACGAGGAAGTCGCTGTCGAGGCGGAGGAGGCCCACAAGGCCGAGGCCGCCGCCGAGCTCGAGCCTGCCGCCGCGCTCGAGCCCGCAGCGGTCGGTGAAGGAGGAGATTCGGAGTGAGCACCACGATCAGCGCGTCACTCGTCAAGGAGCTGCGCGATGCAACCGGGGCCGGGATGATGGACTGCAAGCGCGCCCTGGAAGAGACCGACGGAGACCTCGACGCGGCTCGCACGCTTCTCCGCGAGCGCGGCATGGCGTCGGCCGGCAAGCGCGCGGGGCGCGAGACGACCGAAGGACGTGTCGGATTCATCGTCGACGGCCAGCTCGGATCCATTGTCGGGGTCGGCTGTGAGACGGAACCCGTCTCGAAGAACGACGAGTTCCAGGAGTTCGCGACGAAGGTGCTGCGCGCGGTCCACTCCGACAGCCCCGGCGCCGCCGAAGGTCTCGAGAGTGAGCGCGTGGACCTCATCGCGAGGCTCGGCGAGAACATCGTGATCGTCGGCGCCGAGCGGTTCGAGGCGCCAGAGGACAACGTCCTCGCCGCCTACGCCCATCCGCCTGCGAACAAGATCGGGGTCCTCGCCGAGCTCGAGGGCGGCTCCGAGGAACTCGCCCGCCAGCTCGCCATGCACATCTCCTTCGCCGCGCCGGAGTGGACGACCCGAGACGAGGTGCTCCCGGAGGTTCTGGCCGCCGAACGGTCGATCTACGAGAACACCGACGAGGTGCAGTCGAAGCCCGAGGCCGCGCGTGAGAAGATCGTGGACGGCATGGTCAACAAGCGCTTCTTTGCCGCGGTGCCGGGAGGTGCACTCGTCGAGCAGGCGTGGATCCACGAGCCTGCGAAGACGGTTGGTCAGGCGATGCAGGACGCGGGCGCGAAGGTCGTCAGATTCGTGCGCATCTCCGTCGCAGGCTCGTGACGACGAGCACGGACGAGGTCGCGGAAGCTGCCGTCGGTGCGAGCGGCAGGCAGTTTCGCCGGGCCCTTCTCAAGCTCTCCGGCGAGGCGCTTCTCGGCGGGCGTGAATACGGCATCGACCCGAAGACGGTCACGGCGATCTCCGAGGAGATCGCCGCCATCCAGGAGGCTGGCACGCAACTCGCTGTCGTCGTGGGCGCAGGGAACATCTACCGAGGGATGGCGGCTGCCGCGGAGGGCATGGATCGCGCAACGGCCGACTACGCCGGGATGCTCGCGACGCTGCTCAACGCGCTCTCGCTCCAGGACGCTCTCGAGAGACTCGGCGTAGACACGCGCGTCCAGTCGGCGATTGCAGTGTCGGAGGTAGCCGAGCCGTACATCCGGCGCCGCGCGATCCGCCACCTCGAGAAGGAGCGCGTCGTCATCTTCGCGGCCGGAACCGGCAACCCGTTCTTCACGACCGACACGGCCGCTGCGCTGCGCGCGCTCGAGATCGGCGCCGAGGCCATCCTCATGGCCAAGAACAAGGTCCAAGGCGTGTACGACGGCGACCCGAACGAGGATCCGACCGCGAAGTTCATCCCCGAGATCACGCATCTCGAAGCGATCGAGCGCGGCCTCAAGGTGATGGACACGACGGCCCTCTCGCTGTGCATGGACAACCGGCTTCCGATCCACGTGTTCGAGCTCGCACAGGGCAACATCCGCCGCGTTGCCGCGGGCGAGCGCGTCGGCACGATCATCTCGACTCCCTAGGGCGGAAGGAGGGCGAATGGCTGCGATCGAGGACTTCCTCGCAGACGCGAAGAGGCGGATGGACAAGTCGATCGAGGCGACGCACCACGAGTTCAACTCGATCCGAACGGGACGTGCCTCTCCGGCGCTCCTCGACCGCATCACGATCGACTACTACGGAACGCCCACACCGCTCAAGAGCCTCGCGTCGATCTCGGCGCCCGAACCGAGACTGCTCGTCGTCCAGCCCTTCGATCCGGGGGCGATCAAGAACATCGAGCGCGCCGTTCAGGAGTCCGATCTCGGGCTGACACCGTCGAACGACGGGAAGGTCGTACGGCTGCCGATTCCGTCTCTGACCGAGGAACGGCGGAAGGATCTCGTCAAGGTCGTGCGCCGGGTCGCGGAGGACGGCAAGGTCGCGATTCGCAACGTGCGGCGCGATGTCATGCAGCACCTCAAGGAGCTCGTGGTGAACGGCGACGTCGGCGACGACGAGGAGCGCCGCGCCGAGACCCAGGTGCAGAAGATCACCGACGAGCACACGAAGTCGATCGACGACCTCTTGAAGGTGAAAGAGGCCGAGATCATGGAGGTCTGACGCTGCCCGACGAGGCGGACGCGGCAGCGCGAAGCGTCGCGATCATCATGGACGGGAACGGGCGCTGGGCTGCGGCTCGCGGCCTTCCGGTCGCAGAGGGGCACCGTGAGGGCGCTCGTGCTCTGCGCCGAACCGTCGAGGCGGCGATCGAGCTGGGGATCGACTCGCTCGCCGTCTACGCGTTCTCGACCGAGAACTGGGCGCGGCCGCCCGACGAGGTCGAGTCGATCATGGAGCTCATGGACGAGACGATCGACCGCGAGCTCCCCGAGCTCGCGAAACAGGGCGTGCGCACGCGTTTCTTCGGTCGGCGCGATCGCGTTCCGCGGGAGCTGCAGGAGAAGATGGCGAGGCTGGACGCCGAGACCGCCCACCTCAACCGACTCCACCTCTGGATCGCCTTCGACTATGGCGGCCGCGCCGAGCTTGTGGAAGCAGTGCGCAGGATCCTCCAAGAAGGGGTCAGACCCCAGGACATGTCCGAAGCGGACATTGCAGCACGCCTCTACGCGCCCGATCTCCCCGACCCCGATCTCGTCATCCGCACATCGGGCGAGCAGCGGATCTCGAACTTCCTGCTCTGGCAGTCGGCATACGCGGAGCTCGTCTTCGACGACACGCTCTGGCCGGACTTCGGCGAGGAGCGTCTCCGCGCTGCCGTCGAGGAGTACGCGAGTCGCGGCCGCAGGTTCGGCGCACGATGAGCCCGTTCTTCTCCCGGATCGTCGTCGCGGCGATCCTGCTTCCGCTCGTCATCGGGCTCGTCTACCTCGGTGGCTGGTGGCTCTTCTGGCTCGCGCTCGTCGGAGGTCTCCTCGCGCTGCACGAGCTCTACGTCATTACCCGAGATCTCCGGCCGCTCGTCCTCGGCGGCTACCTCGGGTTCGTGCTTACGTTGCTCGGGCTTCAGCTGGGCGGGCTCGAGTGGATGCTCGGAGGCCTACTCTCGACGCTCGTTTTCGCGTTCGTCGTGTACGGGCTCGGAGGCGTGCGCCAATCTGCAACCAGGTCGTTCGCCGTGACGGTGCTGGGTGTGGTGTGGGTGGGAGCCGGGCTTGGGTGCCTGCTCCTCATCCGCGACATCCCGGAGTTCGGGTTCTGGGCCGTGATGGCCGTGCTCTTCACCGTGTTCGCGGCCGATACAGGCGCGTTCTTCGTCGGACGCACCTTCGGGCGCCACCGCATGGCGCCGGCGATCTCGCCGAAGAAGTCCTGGGAAGGATTCGTCGGCGGCCTCATCGCTGCGGTCGCGATGGCGTTCGTCATCCTCTATCGCGATCGCGACGCGTTCCTGACGATCCCGCAATCGCTGCTCCTCGGTCTCGTGATCGCGCTCGCAGCCGTTCTTGGTGACCTCTTCGAGTCCGCCGTGAAACGGGATCTCGAGGTAAAGGACTCGGGCCGCGTGCTCGCCGGCCACGGCGGCATGCTCGACCGACTCGACTCGCTCCTGTGGGCGGGCCCGGCCGCGTACTTCACGATCCTCGCCTTCGGGAATGCGTAGCCGTGCCTGAACACTCACACGGTTAGCCTTCGCCCGTGCGCGAGAGACGAATCGCCCTACTCGGGGCAACGGGATCCATCGGGCGACAAGCGCTCGATGTGATCGCCGCGCATCCCGAGCTCTCCGTCTGCGCCCTGGCATCTGGCGTGCAGCCGCTGGACGAGCTGGCCGCAGAGCATCGAGTCGAGCACGTCCAGGTCGGCGGTGACCTCACGGAGATCCTCGAGCGCGCCGAGGCCGACCTCGTCTTGAACGCGGTCGTCGGCTTCGCGGGCGTTGGTGCGACTCTGTGGGCGCTCGAGCGAGGCGTCACGCTCGCACTCGCCAACAAGGAGAGTCTCGTCTCGGCGGGAGACCTGGCACTCACCGCCTGGAAGCGGGGAGGAGGGCTGCTCCTGCCGGTCGACAGCGAGCACTCGGCGCTCTTCCAATGCCTCGACGGGCACGGTCCCGGCACGGTCGAGTCCGTCGTTCTCACCGCGTCGGGCGGCCCGTTCCGAAACCGATCGCGCGAGGATCTCGAATCAGTCAGCGTGGAGGAGGCGCTCGCCCATCCGACGTGGTCCATGGGTCCGAAGATCACGATCGACTCCGCCACCCTGGCGAACAAAGGCCTCGAGCTGATCGAGGCGCACTACCTCTTCGGGCTCGACTACGAGCGGATCGAAGTCGTCGTGCATCCGACGTCCGTCGTGCACGCGTTCGTCCGTTTTCGCGATGGAGCAGCGCTCGCGCATCTCGGATACCCGGACATGCGGGTGCCGATCTCCTTCGCACTCACACATCCGGAGCGCCGTGCCACGCCTGTCCCGACCCTCGACTTCTCGGCCGGGCTCCAACTCGAGTTCGAGTCGCCCGATCACGATCGTTTTCCGCTGCTGGCACTCGCCCGTGACGCCGGAGAGCGTGGTGGTACCTACCCGTGCGCATTCAACGCGGCGAACGAGGTGGCTGTCGAGGCGTTCCTCGGTGGCCGTATCCGCTTCACGGAGATCGCAGGGCTCGTGCAGGACGCGCTCGATACCGTCGAGGGCTCCTCCGTCCGCGATCTCGCCGAGCTGGTCGCAGCCGACGAGGAGGCACGTCGCCTCGCGCAGGGAAGACTGGCGGCGACACGATGAGCATCTTCATCGCCATTCTCGGCCTCGCGTTCCTCATCCTCGTCCACGAAGCAGGGCACTTCTTCGCGTCGCTCGCGGTCGGTCTTCGCCCGCGCCGGTTCTACGTCGGCTTCCCACCGGCGATCGCCAAGACGACGCGGAACGGCATCGAGTACGGCATCGGGGCGATCCCGCTCGGCGGCTTCGTGTCCATACCGGGGATGCATCGCCCGATCCCCCACGATGCCGAACGCCGGTTCTCGCGGGCAGTCGAGGAGGCACCAACGCTCGGTGGCCCGCTCGACCGCGTGAAGCGGACGCTCGACAGCGACGACCTCGACGGGGGGCTCTACGCCCTCGACGACCTCGAGGATGCGATCGACAACATGTCTCTCTCGCCGGCCGCGCTGACCTCGGCGCAGAAAGGCCTCACCGAGCTACGCGACGCACTCGGCCCCGATGCGTACTGGAAGGCGGCGACGTGGAAGCGACTCGTCGCGATCGCCGCGGGGCCTTTCGCCAACATCCTCCTGACGATCGTCGTGTTCACGGCCCTCTTCATGACCGTCGCGGGGGAGGCGACGCGAACGGTGGCGACGGTCGCTCCGGAGATCGAAGCTGGAGTCACCTCACCTGCCCAGGTCATCGGTTTGCAGTCGGGCGACAGGATCGTCGCGATCAACGGCCGGCCGGTCCAGGCCGACGAGATCGCGGACACCATCGGCGACTCCGCCGGAGCGGAGCTGACGCTCACCGTCGTGCGCGCGGGCGGGGAGCTCCAGCTCGGCCCGATCGCAGGGCAGCTCATCGACGATCGCTATCGACTCGGCTTCGGTCTCGAAGGCACGGGACTCGGCTTCCTCCCGGCCTTCGGACGCGCGATCGAGGTCACGGGGCTGGTAGCCAAGGAGATCGGGAGGTCGCTCGGGCGCTTGCTCACCGGCGAAGGACGAGACCAGGTC
This sequence comes from Gaiellaceae bacterium, assembly GCA_035514135.1. Taxonomy (GTDB): domain Bacteria; phylum Actinomycetota; class Thermoleophilia; order Gaiellales; family Gaiellaceae; genus GMQP-bins7. The sequence goes on from DATKBJ010000008.1 coordinate 59,610, forward strand.
GCGAGCCCCATCGGCATCACGCAGGTGTCGTCGGACGCCGTCGATCGCGGCGCCGAGAGCTATCTCTGGGTGCTCGGGCTCATATCGCTGTCACTCGCGCTGCTCAACCTGCTACCGCTCCTACCTCTCGACGGAGGGCACATCCTCTTCACGCTGATCGAGGGAGCGCGCGGCAAGTTCGTGAGGCGCGAGATCTACGAGCGGGTATCCATGGTCGGGCTCGCCGTCGTTCTCCTGTTGTTCTTCGTCGGTCTCTCGAACGACATCGGCAAGCTGTCCTGACGTCCGCCGTTACCCTCTAGGGGATGGCGAGCGGGGTCCAGATTCGTGTGGGCGACGTCCTGATCGGCGGCGGCGCTCCCGTTGTGCTGCAGTCGATGACGCTGACGAAGACGCACGATGTCCCCGCGACGACAGCACAGATCGCGGCACTCGCCTCTGCGGGCTGCGAGATCGTCCGCGTCGCCGTACCGAAGAACGAGGACGCCGCCGCGCTCCCACTCATCGTGCGGTTGTCGCCGCTCCCCGTGATCGCGGACATCCACTTCAACGCGTCTCTGGCCCTGAAGGCGATCGAGGCAGGTGTCGCGGCGGTTCGCATCAACCCCGGGAACATCGGCGGGCCGGACAAGGTCGAGCAGGTCGTGCTGGCCGCCAAGAAGGCGGGCATCCCGATGCGCATTGGCGCGAACTCGGGCTCGCTGCCGAAGCACCTGAGCGCGCTGGCGCAGCAGGATCAGGCCGAAGCGCTCGTCGCGGCGGCGCTCGAGGAGGTCGACCTCCTGGAGCGGCTCGAGTACCGCGACTTCAAGATCTCCGTGAAGGCGACGCACGTGCCGACGATGATCCGCGCCTACCGGATGCTCGCGGCCAAGGTGCCGTACCCGCTCCACCTCGGCGTCACCGAGGCGGGCACGGAGTTCAGAGGAGCGATCAAGAGCTCTGTGGGGATCGGCGCACTGCTGGCGGACGGGATCGGCGACACGATGCGCGTCTCGCTCACGGCCGATCCGGTGAAGGAGATCGAAGTCGCCTGGGAGATCCTCAAGGCGCTCGGCCTCCGCGAGCGCGGGCCCGTGATGATCGCGTGCCCGTCGTGCGGCCGGGACAACGTCGGGGTCGAGAGCCTCGCTCGCGTTGTCGAAGACCGGCTCCGCGCCTATCCCGACGCCTTCGAGGTCGCGGTCATGGGCTGCGCCGTGAACGGGCCGGGGGAGGCCGGCGACGCCGACTTCGGGATCGCCGGGGGGCGCGACGTCGGATTCATCTACGCGCACGGCCGCGTGTTGAAGAAGGTCCCGTCGGAGACGCTCATCGACGAGCTGTTCGTCGAGATCGATCACTGGCTCGCCGGCGGCATGAAGCGTCCGAAGCGCCTCAAGATGGCGAAGCCGGCGGCGCTCGCGATGGCCGAGGCGAGCCTGATACCGCTCGGTGACTCGTAGGGGCGAGGCTTGCCTCGCCCGCCGTGCGCCCCTCGTAGGGCTACGCATGCGCCGCCCCTACAATGCCTCGCTCGATGATCGCGAGACAGTCAACGCTCTTCATCCCGACGCTGCGCGAGGCGCCCGCCGACGCCGAGGCGGTTTCGCACAAGCTGCTCGTGCGTGGTGGCTACATCCGACAGGTGAGCGCGGGTGTGTGGACGTACCTGCCTCTGGGCTGGCGTGTCCACCAGAAGGTCGTCCAGATCGTGCGTGAGGAGCAGGACGCGATCGGCGCGCAGGAGATGCTCATGCCCGTGCTGACCCCGCTCGAGCTGTGGGCGCAGACGAAGCGCGACTACATCGAGGAGCTCTTCAGGCTGAGGGATCGCCATGGGCGCGACTACGTGCTGCCCTTCACGCACGAGGAGACGGTCACCTTCCATGCGCGCGAGATCCAGAGCTACCGGCAGCTTCCGCAGATGCTCTACCACTTCTCGGTGAAGGATCGCGACGAGCCGCGACCTCGCGGAGGCCTGCTGCGCGTTCGCGAGTTCATCATGAAGGACGCCTACTCGTTCGACCGCGACGAGGCGGGGCTCGACGCCAGCTTCCGCAAGCAGGAGGAGGCCTACCACCGCACTTTCCAGCGCTGCGGCCTCACGTTCTCGGCAGTCGCGGCCGAGTCGGGGGTCATGGGCGGCAAAGAATCGATCGACTTCCTCGCGCCGTCCGGATCGGGCGAGAACACCCTCGTGACCTGCGAGAACGGCGACTACGCCGCTGACCTCGAGATCGCCCGCGGGATCCCACGCGCTTCCGTTCAGCCGGAGCGGCACGACAAGCCTCAGAAGATCGAGACGCCGGGCGTGACCACGATCGAGGCGCTCGCGGAGCTGCTCGCGATCGACGCGTCGGCGACCTCGAAGGCGATGCCGGTGGTGAGGGCAGACGGCACGCTGGTGCTCGGACTCGTCCGTGGTGACGACCGGCTGTCCGAGTCAAAACTCCTCGGCGTGCTCGGCAGCGACTTCCGTCCGGCGACCGACTACGAGATCCGAACGGCGTTCGGCGCTGGCGGGGGATCGCTCGGACCGATCGGGGTCGACGTCGAGGTCGTCGCCGACGATGCGCTGCGCGAGGGCCAGTACGTCGCGGGCGCGAACCGCGACGGCTGGCATCTGCGCGGCGTGGAGGCAGGAAGGGACTTCGAGCCCCGCTTCGCCGACATCCGCGAGCCGATCGAGGGTGACACCTGCCCCGAATGCGGCGGCGCGCTGCGCTTCCAGACCGCCATCGAGGTCGGCCACATCTTCAAGTTCGGCGACCGGTACTCCAGGCCGCTCGAGGCGAGGTTCCTCGACGAGGACGGGGTCGAGAAACCCTTCGTCGGAGGGAGCTACGGCATCGGGCCGGGCCGCGTCATGGCCGCCGCCGTCGAGCAGTCGCACGACGAGAACGGCATCGTCTGGCCCGCGCCGATCGCCCCGTACCACGTCCATGTGCTCGCGCTCCACGGTGGGGCGGAGGAGGTGCTCGCGGAGGCGCAGAAGGTCGCTGCGGCACTCGACGAGGAGGGCTACGAGGTGCTCCTCGACGACCGCGACGAGCGCCCCGGGGAGAAGTTCGCCGATTCCGACCTCATCGGCTGCCCGATCCGGATCATCGTCGGCAAGAGGTCACTCGAGGACGGCTCCGTGGACGTGCGGCGACGTGACGGTTCGGACGAGGGACGCGTGGCCGCGCCAGACGTGCTGAAATGGGTCGGGCAGGCTTGATGGCGAGACGGCGCAGATATAGCGACGAGCCCTTCGGCCAGACGATCGAGCGGCTGATGGAGGAGACGGGGACGACCTACCGCGGCCTCGCCGCGAAGTCAGACCTCTCCGCCGGGTACCTCAATCACATCGTCCACGGCAACCGTCCTGTCCCGTCGAACGACGTCATCGCCCGGATCGCGGAGTCGTTCGGTGTCGACGCGGAGCACTTCCGCGAGTATCGGATTCGCGTCATCACGGACAAGCTCGAGGCGATGCCCGAGCTCATCGACCGCCTCTACAAGCGCCTCGCGTAAGCGTCTTTCCAGCGGCGCGACCCGTCCCAAGCGGATAACTTCGACAGGTCTCGGACGTACTAGAGGGACAAGAGTGCGCCGCCGTCCCGACATCGAGCTCGTCGTCCTCGCCCGCGAAGGGTCGAC
>DATKBJ010000009.1:0-5472 GCA_035514135.1 Gaiellaceae bacterium
ACGCGTACTCGTACGAGCATGAGCGCGAACGTCTCGCGGCGCTTGCTCCAGCACTCGACTTCTACAATCGCTTCCGTCCTCACCGCGCGCTCGGAGGTCTCACGCCGTTGCAGCGCGTCAACAACCTCCCTGGGACATACAGCTAGTCCCCCGCGAGGACCTCGCGGATCATCCGACGCGCGAGCTCGGCGAAGCCGGGGTTCGTGTCCACGTAGTACGGGAGCGCGATCAGCGCGATAGACAGCGCCCAGCCCCGCGCTCGCGACCAGGTCGCGTCGTCGATGTCCACACGGGTGCGTAGAGCTGCTCTCGACTCACAGGGGAGGATCGCCCAAGCCGAGATGAGATCGCACGCCGGATCGCCGACGCCGACGCACCCGAAGTCGAGCAAGCCGGTGAGACGACCGTCCCGAACGAGCACGTTCCCGGGCAGGAGGTCGCCGTGGATCCACACGGGCCGCCCCTCCCACTCAGGCGCTCGAAGCGCCTCGTCCCAGGCCGCGACCGCTGCACTGGTGTCGATCATCCCCTCCAGCTCGTCGAGCGCTGCGCGCACGTCGTCACCCCGTCCGGCCAACGGAAGTCCGCGCCCGGTCGACGGTCCCTCGAGGTCGATCGCATGGAACGCGCTGATCAGCCCTGCGAGGTCAGCCGCAAGCCGATCGGGATCGGCAGCGTCGGTCGGAGTGGCACCGTCGAGCCAGCTATAGACCGCCCACGTCCATGGGTAGCCGTCGGCCGGCTCGCCTGTGGCGAGGAGCGTTGGAACCTCGACCGGGAGGAGCGGTCCGAGCCGCGGGAGCCACTCCCGCTCTCGCTTCGCACCCGCGACGGCCCAGAGGATTCGCGGCAGGCGAACCACCATCTCCTCACCGAGCCTGTACAGCGCGTTGTCAGTGCCGGTCGACGGCACACGTCCGAGCGGCAGGCTGGCCCAGTCCGGAAACTGAGCGCTGAGCAGTCGCTGAACGAGCGCGGCGTCCGTCGACACCTCGTCCACGTGCATTCGCAGCTCGGTCACTCAGCCTCTTCCAGCTCGTCCAGCAGCCCCGCCGAGTCGTCGAGGGCGACACCTGGCTTCGATCCGTCACCATGCGCTGTTGGAGGCTCGACATCCTGTTGCTGCGACCCAGAACCCGGGCGCCATCCACCCCTGGCGCCGCGGTACGTCCCGCGGAAGAGCGCGAGCGGCGTCCGCAGGAGGATCTCCAGATCGAGCTTTGGCGAGCGGTTCTCGACGTACCAGACGTCGAGCTCGATGCGCTCGGCCCACGGCAGGGACGCGCGGCCGTGCACCTGCGCCCAGCCGGTCAGTCCGGGACGCACGTCGAGACGCCGCCGCTGGTATTCGTCGTACTGCTCGACCTGGTAGCGGAGTGTCGGGCGCGGACCGATGACGCTCATGTCGCCGCGGACGATGTTCCAGAGCTGCGGGAGCTCGTCGATCGACGTGCGTCGCAGCACGCGTCCTACGCGAGTGATCCGCCGGTCGCCCTGGTCGAGCGCATACCCCGCCCCCATCGTCTCTGCGCCGACGACCATGGTGCGCATCTTGAGCACGTCGATATCCACGCCGTCCTTGCCCACGCGCGTCTGGCGATAGAGCACCGGGCCGCGATCCTCGAGCTTCGTCGCGAGCGCGGCAAGGCCGATCAGCGGGCTCGTCAGGACGAGACCGACGCCGGCAATCGCGACATCGGCGACCCGATTCACCGAGTGCCCTTCGCCTTGTCCCAGGTCTGCGGTGTGCCCGAGCGGAGGTAGCGCACGAGCGCCGCGACCGTCGCCTTCGTGACGACGTAGTAGTAGTACGCGAGCCGTGCTCCCGGCACGGGCAGCCGTGCCTTCCCCGCGCCGGCGAGCCCGAGCCCTGCGAGCTGGAGCACGAGGAACACGCGGTAGAACGGAGCCCGCGCGACGAGCATCAGATTCGAGACGAGCAGCGCGACGTGGAGGGTCCCGGTCGAGTACCGCAGCACGCGGTGCGAGACGAGCTGCACGACGTAGAGGGGGCGTGTCGGTCGGAAGGCGCGCCCGGTCAGGATGTGGCCGAGCGCGCGCGCGATCGTCCGGACCTTCCGGCCGTACTCGTCCTCGGGCTCGGCGGCGGGCTTCTCGGTCGCAACGGCGGCTGGCTCGTACACGGCACGACGCCCCATCTGCTCCATGAGGTACGGGAAGCCGAAGTCGTGGCCGAATTTCGGGTCGTCCTCGACATACGCCTCGCGCTTCACGGCATAGATGGCACCGTTGCCCGCCGTGATGGAGCTCGCGGTCGACTCCTGCTCACGCACCCACATCTCGTACCGCCAGTACGCGCCCTCCATGTTCGCACCGTCCGGGCTCTCGAGACGGAGCTGGCCGCAGACGTACCCCACTTCGAGATCCGCGAGGTTGCGCGTGAGGGCACGGAGCGCATCTGGCTTCCACGCGCTGTTGGCGTCCGTGAAGGCGAGCACGTCGCTCGAGGTTTGGCGTACGGAACGGTGCTGCGCCGCGACCTTGCCCTCGCGAGGGCATTGCACCAGGCGCACGCGCGGGTTCTCGGCCGCGATCTCGCCGACGATCGCGTCGGTGAGGTCGGTCGACCCGTCCGACGCGACGACGACCTCGAGTGCATCCTCCGGATAGTCGAGGGCGAGTGCGTTCTCGATGCGGCGCCGGATGACGGACTCCTCGTTGTGCGCGGAGACGACGAGCGCGACCGACGGCGTCTCGTCCGCCTTGTGCACGGGACGTGGTCGGACACGCGCGAGGGCACCCATCGCGACCGGGTACCCCGCATGCGTCCAACCCAGGGCCGCGAGTGAGCCCCAGAACAGCCCCTTCGCGATCACGCGGCGAGCATCTCCCGCACCAACGCCCGATATCGCTCCATCGCGACGACGCGGTCGGCCTCCTCCTCGACATAGGCCCTCCCGCGCCGGCCCATCTCGGCGAGATCGAAGGCGCCATCGGCGGCTTCTCGGATGCTTCGCGCGACGAGGTCGGGTCGTGCCGGGGCGATTACGATCCCGCAGCCGACCTCGCGCACGAGCCGGGCAGTCTCGCTCGTGTCGTCCGCGGCGACGAGCACCGGACGGCCCGCCGCGAGGATCCCGTAGAGCCTGCTCGGGACGACATAGCCGGCGAGCCCCTTCGCGAGACCGACGACGTGGATGTCTGCGCTCGACAGCGAGAGCGGCAACCGCTCACGCTTCTGGTACGGGAGGAACCGCACGGTCTCTTCGACCTCGAGCCGCTCGGCCAGGGCGACCATCTGCGCGTGCCGTGCGCCGAACCCGGCGATGACGATGCAGAGGTCGTCGCGATCGCGGAGGAAGGTGGCGGCGCGGACGAGGCTGTCGAGATCCTGCGCGTGGCCGACATTGCCCGAGTGCATGACGACGAAGAGATCGGCGAGCCCGTGCTTGCGAGCCCACTCGTTGTCGCGCGGCTGAGGGGTGATCGCGCGCGTGTCGACCCAGTTCGGGATCACGCGGAGCCGGTCTGGCGGGGCGCCTTTCGCCTCGAGCCGCTCCCGCATCGTCTCGCCGATCGCAACGATCCGGTCGGCACGGCGCAGGTACGCCCCGACGAGGCCGCGAAGAACGCCGATGACGGCCGGATTGCGGAGCCGGTGGAGCTCCGTCGCGATCTCGGGAAAGACGTCCTGGCTGATGACGAGCACCGGCGCGCCTACGCGCTTGCCCACGAGCACCCCGAGGTCGCCGATGATCGGTGGATCGGTCATACACACGACGAGATCCGGGGTCGGGCCCGTCAGCGCCCGCTTGAGCGCCGATCCGAGGTACGAGAAGTAGTTCACGGCCCGCCGTCCGAGCTCCGAGCGCTCGTATGACGTCGACGCCACGCGGGTGATCACGACCCCGTTGTGCTCGATCTGTCGCGGCTCGTTCTCATGCCCGTGCAACACACCGGTTACAACCTCGACGTCGTAGTCCTCGGCGAGCGCTTCGCAGAGCTCCGTGAGGAGGTGGGCCGTCGCCTCCACACCAGGCCAGTAGTACTGATTGAGGACGAGGATCCGTTGCCGGGGCACCGCAGCAGGCTAGCTTCGATCGCCTGCCGCCTCCCGCACCGCGGCGAGGAATCCGTCCACGCTCGGCCCGTACCCCCAGTCGGCAGCGACCTCGCGAGATCGCGCTCCCTGCTCGTGCCGCAGCGCCGAGTCGCCGGCGAGGTCGCGAAGAGCGCGCGCCGTCGTCTCGACGTCTCCCGCGGCGACGAGCGTGCCGTTCTCGCCATCACGCAGCAGGTCGTGTGCCGCGCCAACGCGGTCGGAGAGGACGAGTGGCAGGCCACACGCCGCAGCCTCGTTGACGACGACGGCCCAAGGCTCGCGCTCCGACAGGAGCGCGAAGACGTCGGCCGAGACGTACAGCTCGACGATCTGCTCCCACTCGACATCACCGGTGAGGACGAGGCGCACGCCGAGATCGTGCGCGAGCGCCTCGAGTCGGGATCGCTCTCCTCCTTCGCCCGCGACGACCAGGAGGAGGCGCTCGTCACCCGCCTCGGCAACCGCCCGCAGAAGCACGTCGAGTCCCTTCTCGGGCGCCAGGCGCGCGACGGAGAGGACGGCGACGTCGTCCGGCTCGGCGCCCAGGGTTTGCCTCAGATCGGCGCGCTGCTCCGCGAGCCGCGACGCCCGCGCACCGAACTCCTCGACGTCGACGGTGTTCGCGAAGACCCGCACCCGCTCGGCCGACGCCCCGCGCGCGATCATCGAGCTCCGCGCGAGCGTGCCCGTGACGAGGACGCCCGACGCGTTCGCGACGACGGGAGGGACGACGGTGTCCTTCACGGTTCGGCGCCAGCCAGCGCGCGGGCCCTCGTCGTGACTTTCGACGACGAGGACGTACGGGACGCCTCGCAGACGACACCAGGCGATCGCAGCCTGGGCAGCGAACGTGCTCCACCCGGAGACGACGACGACGTCCGGCCGGACCTCCTCGAGCGCCGGCACGACACCGGGCGTCAGCGGGTAGTCGTGGTGCAGCACCCGTTCGGCGCCCGGGACGCGCACGCCGCGCAGAAAGACCGCGTGGTGCTGCGGTTCGACGCGCCACGTCCGCCCGGCGACCGTTCCCGCCGCGTAGACGACCGTGAGGTCGATCTCCGACAGCGCGGCGATGCGATCGAGGAGCGGTGCACGGTACGGCGTCGGTTCGGGGAAGACCGCGGCGACGCGAATGGGCGGCGCGTCCGGTGCGGCCGCGAGCGCGCGAAGCAGGTCGACGGCGTCGTCCCGCCCCGTCTTCCTCAGGGAGCGACGGCGCACGATTCGCGAGGCCGCATGCGCAGGGAACAGCGGGTCGAGGCGCGCGACCTCACGGAGGACTCCGGGGTCTGCTGTCGTCGCAAGCCGGGCAAGGGCTCTGGCGGCGGATTCGCGCACGACGCGCAGCTCGCCGTCGTCGTACGGCTGCTCGGCGCGGAAGCGACGCTCGAGCTCGACGAAAGCGGCCG
>DATKBJ010000010.1:0-4041 GCA_035514135.1 Gaiellaceae bacterium
GAGGACGCCGTGCGGCGCCGGATCGAGGCTGGGAGTTACTCGTTCGAGGCCGGCGACGCGGCCCGCGCCCGCGCGCATCTCGAGAAGGCGGCGGATGACGCGGGAGGAGGCGCCCTGCGCGCCGAGGTGCTCGTCCGGCTCGCGCGCGCGCACGCGTTCGGAGCCGACCTGCGCGTTGCCGCTCGCCTCTACCGAGAGGCCCTCGCCGAAGCCGAGGCCGAGACAGGTGTCCGAGCCCAGGCAGAAGAAGGGCTTGCCGTCGCGCTCATGCGCATGCTCGAGGCTCTGCCAACGGCGGCCCGTCACGCCAGCGAAGCGAAGAAGATCGCCGAGACGGTCGGCGCTCGCTGGCTGCTTCCCGACTTCCTCGCGGCCCAAGCCCTGATCGAAAGCCTCCTCGGGCGCCCGCGCGCAAGCGAGCTCATGAGACGCGCGGTCGAACTCGCCAACGAGGGCGCACCCGACGTTCCGACCGACTATTTCCTGCGCGGCCTCCAAGGCGCTACGTTCATGGAGGGCATTCTGCGGATCTGGGTCGACGACCTCGACAGCGCACGATCGAAGCTCGCGGCCGCGCGCGCGCGCGCTCGAGCTCGGCGATGAGAGCTCACTCCCACTGATCCTCCGTTGGGCGAGCTACGCCGAGTGGCTCGCCGGAAGCTGGCAGGAAGCTCTCCGGCTGGCGGAGGAGGGCGACGAGCTGGCTCTTCAGACCGGGCAACCGTCGCAGCAAGCGGTGCTCGCGGGCACGAGGGGGCTCATCCTTTCCCACCTCGGCCGTGCCGAACAGGCGCGCCAGGCGGCCGAGCAAGGGCAGCGGCTGGCAGAGGAGACCGGCTCGGGCTTCGGCAGGATGGTCGCGGCCTCAGCGATTGGCTTCCTCGAGCTCTCGCGCGGGAACCCGACCGCCGCCCACGAGCACCTGGCGCCGCTCGCCGAGCAACTCGAGGCGGCGGGGGTCGTCGAGCCCGGAGCGGTCCGGTTCACTGCCGACCTGATCGAGGCGCTCGTCGCTCTGCGGCAGCTCGGCGACGCCGAGCTGCTCCTCGGGCGGCTCGAGAAGCGCGCGCGCAAGCTCCACCGGGCGTCCGCCCTCGCCGCCGCCGGACGCTGCCGCGGCCTCCTCCACGCCGCCCGGGACGAACTTCCTCAAGCCATCGTCGTATTCGAGCGAGCACTCGCCGAGCACGAACGCACGCAGACGCCGTTCGAGCGCGCACGAACCTTGCTCGAGCTGGGCGCAACGCAGCGGCGGGCGAAGCAGAAGCGCGCGGCGCGGACGTCGCTCGACCAAGCGCTTGCGATCTTTGAGGAGGTGGGCGCAGCCCTCTGGGTCGAGAGGACGCGCGCAGAACTCGCGCGGATCGGAGGCCGGAGGCCGGCAGGAGACGAGTTGACCACGACCGAGCGCCGGCTCGCCGAACTCGTGTCCGAGGGGCGCTCGAACAAAGAGGTCGCCGCAGCGCTCTCTTTGACACCCAGGACGGTCGAGACGAAGCTTTCGCGGATCTACGCGAAGCTCGGGGTCCGTTCGCGTACGGAACTCGCTCACCGCCTCGCCCAAGAGGCACGGGCGACCAAAGTGTAGGGGTTTCCGGACTTCCGCCCGACTCCGCACGACCCTAGTCTCGGCGCCGTGACCAGCTTCCTCGTTGAGACCTACGCGCCGGCGGCAATCGCGCGCGCCGATGCCGAGGTGCGGGCGAGCCGCGCAGCCGTGGAGCTCGCGCGGGCGGGGACACCGGTGCGTTACATCCGGTCGATCTTCGTCCCCGGAGACGAGATGTGCCTGTACCTGTTCGAGGCGCCGTCAGCGGAGGTCGTGCGCGAGGCGAGCGAGCGGGCGGGTCTGGTGCCGGAGCGCATCGTGGAGGCGGTCGAATGACGACTACACGGAAGGAGAGGGAGATGCGGAACTCAAGAACCCGATTTCTGCTCATCGCGGGCGGAGTGCTCGCGGCAGCGGCGATCTCAGCGAGCCCAGTCTCGGCAGCGAGCGACAAGGCGAGCTGCGTGGGCCAGTTCTCGTTGTTCTTCGCTCAACAGGGCATGAGGGACGACGTCGCGCAGGACTTCGCGCACAACGCACGCCCGGCAGGGCAGAACGTCTACAGCCAGGTCGCCGGGCTCCACGGCACGCTGGATGAGTGCGTCGCCCAGACGTCTTGAAAGAGAGACTCTCGCTGGGCCGTATGGATGGGCGTGGTTCTCCTTACTGCTGACGGCGGCCTGGGCTGAAACCTGGGCCGCCATCCGTCAGGCCGCGCGCCGAACCCCACGCGAAAGAGTGCGGGATCGCACGCGAGGGTGAGAGGCTGGCTAGCCCTCCGGGACGGAAGTGTTGTCCGCGCGCCCCGAAGCTCTCCGGGAGCGGGCGCCGGTCGGTCGCCGCGATCTCGTTAGCGCAGTCTCACGCCGCTCGCCCGTAGCCGGCCGCGGCGAGCCCGCGGCGCACGGAGGCCTCGCTGACGTCCCCGAGGAGCCTCGCGATCTCGGTGTTGTTGAGGCTCTGCTCGGCGAGCTCGACGTACTCCGACGGATCGTGCCTTGAGCGGGAGACGGGCGGGAGGGCGAGGGGCCCGTCTCCGACCGGTTCGCAGAGGCCTGTCCGCGCCGGTGAGCCGAGGGAGGTCGGTGGGCGGACTGGAGCCGGTCTTCTCGCAGTGGTGGATCTCGCGCTGCAGGACGAGGACGTACGCGTCGAGCGCGCGCTCGTCCACCCGGAGGACCGCCGCGGCTCGCCGGAGGAACGCTCGCTCGCTGCGGCCGGCGGCGTTCACCCGCTGGTACTGGATCGCGAGGCTGGCCGCGCGGATGAGCCGGCTGTGGTCGTTCTGCATCGCCGGCACGTCGACCTCGAACGCGAGCAGGACGTCGTCCGCGTCGATCTCGCGCCTCACCCGCGACGACGCGCGCGAGGCGCTCGCCGCGGCCGGAGGCGAGCTCGAGATGGGGGCCTGTGGCGCGCATGGGCGAGCGGCCGCCGGCGCCCTCCGCCTCCGCCGGGGCCGCGTGGTGCGCTTGGACGCTCATTCGGTTCCTCCTGTCGTGTTGGGTCTGCACCCAGCGTGTGCCCGAAGCGCGACTTGGGGTTTCAAGGACAGGCACCAGAGTTGCGGACGCCGCGCGGGAGCTGCCGGTCGAGGACGCCCTACAGCTCGTCCGTCTCAACGCCGAGCGCGGATCGCCTAAGTACGAGAAGGCGGCGCTGCGGTGGCTCGAGCGGTATCTTTCGCAAGGTTCCCGGCGTCGAGTCACGGTTCTGCCTGAATCCGCGACCGATTTGCGCCCCCGCGCGCCAGCATCGCGGAAACGCGGCTCTTTCGGTGCTTTTCCGAGTCGTGCGGGTGACGTCGACGCCGTCGAGCTCTACTACTACCAGGTGCTCTACGTCCCGTTCTTCAATGATCGCCTGGTCGCCCTGAGCGCGCAGTACCGGCTCACTGAGAACAGATCGAAGAACCGCGACACCGCACAACGGATCTTCGCCGACTTCGGCGAGCACGCATTGCCCATGAAGCTTGGCAGCATCGCGTGCCCGACCGTGGTCATCCATTGCGAGCATGATCCCGTTCCGGTTGCGTCGTCGGCCGCGATCGCCGATGCGATCCCGCAGGGCCAGCTCGTTGTCATTCCCGGCTCGAGCCACTACGGATTCCTCGAAAGCCCGGAGACCGTCGCGGCCGCCGTCGAGACGTTTCTCGTCGCTCACGCTTCCTAGCGGAGCCTCGACATCCTCTCGGTGGCCGGGGCTTCACTGGGCCGAGGAGGAGACGCCCACGGGGAGGATTCCTCCGGTGCCCGAGCGTGCGGGAATGTCTAGAGGCCTGACCTCACGGACCAGCTTGCCAGGACCCCTCTTGAGGGCTAGTCCGTTGCCGCCGATTAGGCCTTGTATGCCAGTGGACGTCGCGCAGATCTCACCCCTCCGCGTTCTGATCGCGAACGAACGCAAGGACAGGCTCGAGTTGCTCGCGCGAGTCGTCACGGGCCTCGGCCACGAGGTCATCGCCCGCGAGGTCGACGTCAAAGAAGTGGGCT
>DATKBJ010000011.1:0-2475 GCA_035514135.1 Gaiellaceae bacterium
CTCGTGTACCCGATGACGACGGGCCGCAACTTCGACGAGGTGCTGCGCGTGATCGACTCTCTACAGCTGACGGCGAAGCATCGCGTCGCCACGCCCGTGAACTGGCAACACGGAGACAAGGTCATCATCGCCGGGTCGGTGGCGAACGACGAGGCGAAGGAGATCTGGCCGGACGGCTGGGAGTCCCCGAAGCCGTACATCCGGATCGTCGACCAGCCCGAGTCCGCCGTCCTCGCGGAGAGCACCAGCTGAACACGGCTCGCCCGGTAGAGACGCCCGCGGCTGCGGAGCACGGGCCAGCAACTCGCGCAACCGTAAGGGCCCCGGGTGGGCGGGGCCCTTACGTAAGGCGGCGCAACTTCGGGGCCAGGCGGATTCGCCTGCGGGGAGAGGAGTCGCGCCGGAGCCGATACCTATTCCACATCGTGCGGACGGACACGACCTTCTCCACGCGATTTCCACACCTCGATTCCCGCAAATTGGTCGAACTCCGTCACGGGTATCCACAGGGTCTGGATACGCGAGGCCCGGCTAGACTGCGACGGTGGCCGAGTACGGGACGCTGAGGGTGAAGACGGGCCTCGCCGAGATGCTGAAGGGCGGGGTCATCATGGACGTCGTCGACGCCGAGCAGGCGCGCATCGCCGAGGAGGCGGGAGCGTGCGCCGTGATGGCGCTCGAACGCGTGCCGGCCGACATCCGCCGCGACGGCGGTGTCGCCCGCATGAGCGATCCCGAGAAGATCAAAGAGATCCAGGAGACGGTCACGATCCCCGTGATGGCGAAGTGCCGGATCGGGCACTTCGCGGAGGCGCAGATACTCGAGGCGCTCGAGGTGGACTACATCGACGAGTCCGAGGTGCTGACTCCCGCAGACGTCGAGCACCATGTCGACAAGTGGGGATTCAGGGTGCCGTTCGTGTGCGGCGCAACAAACCTCGGGGAGGCGCTGCGTCGCATCTCGGAGGGCGCGGCCATGATTCGCACGAAGGGCGAGGCGGGCACGGGCGACATCGTCAACGCCGTCACGCACATGCGCGCAGTATTCGGCGCCATGCGCGCACTGCAGGCCATGCGCGAGGACGAGTTGCACGCGGCCGCCAAGGTGCATCGTGCGCCGTACGAGCTCGTTCGCTGGGTCGCCGAGAACGGCCGGCTCCCGGTCGTCACCTTCACGGCGGGTGGCATCGCGACGCCTGCGGACGCATCGCTCTGCATGCAGCTCGGCGCCGACGGCGTGTTCGTGGGCTCGGGCATCTTCAAGTCCGGCGATCCGGAGACCCGAGCGAAGGCGATCGTCGAGGCCACGACGCACTACGACGACCCCAAGATGCTCGCGGAGGTCTCTGCCGGTCTCGGAGAGCCGATGGTCGGGATCTCGGCGAGCTCGCTGTCCGAAGACGAGCGGCTCGAAGTACGCGGCTGGTAGCGCGCGAGTGAAGAGGTCGCTGCGTATCGGCGTCCTCGCGCTCCAGGGCGCGTTTCGCGAGCACGCACGCGCGCTTCGCGCGCTCGGAGCGGACGTCGTCGAGGTGCGCCTACCGGACGATCTCGTCGGTCTCGACGGTCTCGTGATCCCGGGCGGCGAGTCGACCACGATCATGCGCCTCGCAGAGCTCTACGGCCTCGACGACGCGATTCGCAGCTACGACGGTGCGGTCTTCGGCACGTGCGCCGGGATGATCCTGGCGGATCGGGAGCACTTCGGCCTGGTCGATCTCGACGTCGATCGCAATGCCTTCGGGCGACAGGTCAAGAGCTTCGAGGCCGACGTCGAGCTCGCCGGCGACGAGATTCCGCTGCGCGGCGTCTTCATTCGTGCACCGCGCATTCGCAGCATCGGCGGCGACACCGAGGTGCTCGGCGAGCTCGACGGGGAGCCCGTGCTCGTTCGTGACGGCCGGTTCCTGCTCGCGTCGTTCCACCCCGAGCTGACGGACGATCTGCGCATCCACGAGCTCTTCCTGACCATGGTCGAGGAGGTGAGCCGTGTCCGGGCATAGCAAGTGGTCGAGCATCAAGCACAAGAAGGGCGCGGCCGACGCGAAGCGCGGGCAGCTCTTCTCGAAGCTCTCACGGGCGATCATCGTCGCCGCAAAGGAGGGCGGGCCGGATCCGGACGGGAACCTGGCGCTCCAGAACGCGATCGAGAAAGCGCGCTCGTACTCGATGCCGAAGGACAACATCGAGCGCGCGATCGCGAAGGGCTCGGGAGCGGACGTCGAGGTCTCGAGCTTCGAGACGGTCCTCTACGAGGGGTATGGGCCCGAGGGTGTGGCCGTGCTCGTCGAGGCGCTCACCGACAACCGCAACCGGACCGCCTCCGACGTGCGTCACACGTTCTCCAAGCACGGCGGCAACCTCGGCACGACCGGCGCCGTCGCGTGGCTGTTCGAGCGCCGCGGGATCGTGCTCGTCGACGCGGAGTCGGTCGACGAGGACGAGCTGACGCTCGCCGCCGCCGAGGGCGGCGCG
>DATKBJ010000012.1:0-14193 GCA_035514135.1 Gaiellaceae bacterium
TGACGCTGTCTGACGGTCAGGACCGCATTTGCATGAAGATCCACAAGAGCCCTCCTTCGGGTGTGACTTGGACAAGCCGCACCCTAGGAGGGCTCTCTGCTATCTCAGAGCGTCAACAACGTGTCTGGGAACTACAACTAGACGAGCCTTTTCTTCGCGAGCAGCGAGCGGTAGAGGCGGTCGACATCGTCGACGAGGCGGTCGACCGAGTAGCGCTCGCGTGCGTTCGTGCGGCCCGCGACTCCCAGCCGGGCTCGAAGCTCGGGATCGCGGGCGAGCTCGGTCAGGCGCTCTGCGGCGGCTTCGATGTCGCGCGGCTCCACGAGGAAACCGTCGACGCCGTCCGTTACGACGTCCGGCACGCCGCCGACGCGAGTCGCGACGACCGGCGTCCCCGAGGCGAGAGCCTCGATCGCGCTCACCGGCGTGCCCTCGTTCACCGAAGGCAGCACGAACGCGTCGAACAGGCGGTAGTAGCCGGCGACGTCGGCCTGATAGCCGACGAAGTACGTCGAACGGGCGATGCCGAGGTCGTGCGCTACTTGCTCCAGGCGCTCGCGATCGGGCCCGTCGCCGACCATGCACAAGACGGCATCGACGCCGCGTTCCCGCGTCGCTCGGAGGATCTCGAGCACGGCGTCCGTGTCCTTTACCCCCGTCATTCGTCCGACCCAGCCGACGACGAACGCGTCGCGCGGGATCCCGTACAACGGGCGGTAGTCGAGGCCGGCCGTCTCGCCGCCGAGCCGATCGTCGAGCGGAATCCCAAGGCGGATGACGGTGAACTTGTCAGCAGGCGCGATCCCGTGCTCGACGAGCTCGTCGCGAACCTCCGGGCTGACCGCGACGAGCACGTCGGAGGTGCGCGCCAGCGTCTTCTCCACCTGCCTGAAGAAGGCCGTGCGGCTCGGGCCGAAATAGCCCTTGAGCACATGCCCGTGGAACGTGTGGACGATGATCGGCGGTCGCGCGCTACCCGCCGCGAGCGCGGCAGCACGCGCGAGCGCCCCGGCTTTGGCTGTGTGCGTGTGGAGGATGTGCGGCCGCTCCTCGCGCATGATCGCCGTGAGCCGACGGATCGACTGCAGGTCGTGGAGCGGCGCGACTTCCCGCTGTATCTCGGGGACGCTGACGACGTCCACGCCGAGCCGCTCGGCGACGAACGCCATCGAGTCCTCGCCTCGCGCGAGGCTCCCGGCGACCAAGGTCGTGTGGTAGCCGCGCGTTTCCAGCCCTGCGGCGAGATTCGAGACGTGGATCGCCGGCCCGCCCATGTTCAGGCGCGCGATGACGCGCAGGATGCGGATCTTGTCGCCTGGCACGGCCCGTGGACGTTAGTCGGTGTCAGACACCATTTCTGTCAAGGGCGATTTCGTGCCGAGTTCGCGCGTATGTGCCCACACCCCTCCGAGTACGCTCTCGCGTCGTGGTCGTGATGCTCACGTCCGTCGGCCAGCGGGTCGACATCGCGCGCGCGTTCAGCGGGGCAGGTGCTGTCACGCTCGGCGTGGATGCGGATCCGCTTGCTCCGGCCCTGTACCACTGCGACAAGCGCGTCATCGTCCCGCGCATCGCCGACCGCGCCTACCTGCCGACGCTCGCCGCACTGCGCGAGGAGCACGACGTCCGCCTCGTGGTTCCACTGAACGACCTCGACTTCCCGGTGCTGGCACGCGAGCGAGAACGGCTCGCGCCGGCGCTCGTCCTCCTCCCCGACCCGGAGGCGTCCGCACGCATGTCCGACAAGCTCGTGGCGCACCGCTTCTTCGTCGCGAGCGGGATTCCGTCGCCGCGCAGCTGGGCTCCTGAGGAGGTGCCCGACGACGTGCGCTACCCGGTGCTCGTGAAAGCGCGCGAGGGGTTCGGCTCGCGCAACATCTTCCGGGCGGCAGACCGCGTCGAGCTCGACTTCTTCCTCGGCTACACGGACGTGCCCTCGTTCGTGCAGGAGGTCTGCCTCGGCGAGGAGTTCTCGATCGACGTCTTCTGCGACACGGACGCTCGCTGCCTCAATGCCATCCCGCGGACGATGCTCCTTTCCAAGGGCGGCGAATCGATCAAGGGCGCGTCGATCCAGGATCGCGAGCTGATCGAGCACGGCGCCCGCGTTGCCGAGACCGTCGGGATCAAGGGCCCGGCGAACATCCAGTGCTTCCGCGAGCCCGACGGGTCGCTCCCGATCACGGACGTGAACACGCGCTTCGGCGGCGGCTTCCCGGTCCCGCTCGCCGCTGGCGGACGCTATCCGGAGCTCGCGCTGGCGCTTGCGCGCGGCGAGCGCCCTGAGCCGCGGCTCGGCGACTTCACGGAGGGCGTCGTGATGACGCGCTACTTCTCCGAGGTCTGTCTGGCGCCCGACGCCGACGGCGTTCTCCAGCCAATCCTGCCGTTTCCCTAGCATTCCTTCGCTATGCGCTACCTCGTCACCGGCGCTGCCGGCTTCATCGGGTCGCAGCTTCTGCGCACTCTCCTCGAGGGCGGTCACGACGCCGTCGGCTGGGATGCGTACACGGACTACTACGAGGCGGCGCTCAAGGAGGAGAACGCCGACGGGTTGCCCGTGGAGCGCGTCGACCTCGCCGAGGACAACCTTGAGCTCGACGGCTTCGACGGTGTCTTCCACCTCGCCGGGCAGCCCGGTGTCGCGAGCTTCGGCGGCGTGTTTCCGATCTACGTGCGGCAGAACGTCCTCGCGAGCCAGAGGCTCTTCGAGGCCGCGGCAGTCGAGCGCACGCGTGTCGTCTTCGCGTCGTCGTCCTCGATCTACGGTGACGCGGAGTCGTATCCCACGCCAGAGGAGACGCGGCCACGTCCGATCGCGCCCTACGGGATCACCAAGCTCGCCTGCGAGCACCTCGCGCACGCATACCGATCGGAGTTCGGCCTGGATGTCGTGACCTTGCGCTATTTCACGATCTACGGGCCGCGGCAGCGCCCGGACATGGCGTTCACGAAGATGGCCTCGTGCCTCGCCGAGGGGCGGCCGTTCGAGCTCTACGGCGACGGCACGCAGTCGCGGAGCTTCACGTTCGTCGACGACGCGGTCGAGGCGACGATCGCAGCGATGGGGCACGGCGTGCCGGGATCGATCTTCAACGTCGGGGGCGGCTCCGAGGTGTCGATGCTCGAGGCGATCGAGGCACTCGGCCGCATCGCCGGTCGCCGGCTCGAGGTCGTCCGCATGGCTCGACGCGAGGGCGACGCGGCCCGCACCGCGGCGGACACGAGTCGCATCCGCGCCGAGCTGGGGTGGGCGCCGCAGACATCGTTCGAGGACGGCCTCGCTGCTCAATGGCGCTGGGCCGCTGCTAGGGTCGCGCCCGCATGAGTGCCTCCCCCGGGCTCGAGGAAGAACAGGAGGTCGATCTCTCCTCCGCCTGGCAGCGGCTGAAGCTGCGCTGGTGGCTGCCGATCGGCGGTCTTGTCATCGGAGCGATCGTCGGAATCGTGCTCGCGCTCGCCGCGGGCTCGGTGTGGCGCGCGCAGACGATCGTCTACCTCGGTCAGCCGTTCGCGCCACTCGGCGGCGGGCAGATCCAGAGCCTCGCGACGAACCCGCGCACGGTCGGGGAGATCATCCGCTCGGAGGCTGCGCTGAAGAACGCCTCCGATGCAAGCGGCATACCCGTCTCGCAGCTTCGCGCGTCGATCTCGACTCGGGAGCTCCTCGCGGTCGGCCAGCTCCGCGGGATCAACCCGCTCATGGAGATCGCGGTCAAGGGCAACGGGAAGCGCAAGGTCGAGCTCGCCGCGAACGCGCTCGCGGGTCGCGTGAGCGAACGCGTTTCGGTGTACGTCGCCGAGAAGGTGGCCCTCCTCGACGAGCAGGTCGAGAGGTCCGATCTCCAGCTCGACGAGGTGAACGAGCGCATCCGCATCGCGCAGGAGCAGCAGGCGGCGATCATCGCCGACCAGTCCATCTCGCTGGAGCAGCGGCTGCTCGTGACCGCGAACCTGAACTCGGTGATCACGACGGCTGACGCGCGGCGGGCCGCCATCCAGGATGACCTCTCGGAGTCGCGGCAGCTCCTCAATCTCGCCGAGAACGTCGAGTCGAGCCGCGTCGTCGAGCCCGCCGCGGCAAGCAAGACCACGGCGCGCTCGAGCCGCACTTCGCTGCTCGTCGGCGCGCTGATCGGGCTGATCCTAGGCGCCATCGTCGCGCTCGTCGTCGCCCCGATCGCCGCTCGGCGGCGCGGGGAGGCGCCGGCGTCGGCCTGATGCTCGACGGCAAGCGGGTCGCGGTCGTCGTCCCTGCGTTCGACGAGGAACGGCTCGTCGCGGAGACGCTCCGCGGGATCCCCGAGTTCGTGGACAGGATCTTCGTCGTGGACGACGCCTCGCGCGATGTGACCGTCGCAGCCGCGGAAGGCGTCGGTGACGCGCGCGTCCACATCCTTCGTCACGAGCGCAATGCGGGGGTCGGCGCGGCGATCGCGACAGGGTACCGGCGTGCCCTGGAGGAGGAGATCGACGTCACGTGCGTCATGGCGGCGGACAACCAGATGGATCCCGCAGAGCTCCGCGAGCTCGTGGAGCCCGTCGCGCGCGGCGAGGTCGACTACACGAAGGCGAACCGCCTTGTCTCGGGCGAGGCATGGAACGTCATCCCACGCACCCGCTACCTCGGCAACGCGGTCCTCTCGCTGCTCACGAAGATCGCGTCGGGTTACTGGCACGTCGCCGACTCGCAGGCGGGTTACACGGCTCTATCCCTCTCTGCGCTCAGGCGGCTCGACCTCGACGCGCTCTACCCGCGGTACGGCTTCCCGAACGACATGCTTGTGCACCTGAACGTGCAGAACGCGCGCGTGCGGGACGTGCCGTCCCGTCCGATCTACGACGTCGGGGAGCAGTCCGGGATCAAGCTCCGCTCCGTCGTCCCGCGGATCTCGTGGCTCCTCTTCAAGGGCTTCTGGTGGCGCATGGGGCAGAAGTACGTCATCCGCGACTTCCACCCGCTCGTCTTCTTCTACGCGTTCGGCATTGTCATGCTCGTTACGGGGTTCGCTCTCGGGCTGCTCGAGCTGATCCTCCGGCTCGGAGGAAACGCGATCACCCCGGCGTCGATCGTCCTCGTCGCCGTGCTCCTCATTGCGGGGCTGCAGATGACGTTGTTCGCGATGTGGTTCGACATGGAGGCGAACAAAGACCTGCGCTGAGCGCTCCGGCGCCGTCAGCTCGACTCGAGCCCGATCCGGCTATACGACCACGGCCACCCCTCCACCCGGTCGCAGATGCCGGCCTTCACAGGATTCAGAACCACGTAGGCGCAGGCGTCGTGGAGATACTCCTCGGAGCCGATCAGGCGCGTCGAGAAGCGCTCCGAGAAGAGATGGCCGAATCGGCCGTGTCGCTGGTTGAAGCCGCGAGCATAGATGCCGTTGAGCTCGCAGAGCCCGCGCGAGAGCGCTTCGCGCGTCGACGCCA
Source organism: Gaiellaceae bacterium (assembly GCA_035514135.1). GTDB lineage: Bacteria > Actinomycetota > Thermoleophilia > Gaiellales > Gaiellaceae > GMQP-bins7. The sequence goes on from DATKBJ010000012.1 coordinate 5,431, forward strand.
GCACGAGGTGGTAGTGCGTCGCCATCAGGCAGTACGCATGGCAGACCCAGCCGTGCCTGGACTCGACGTGCTCGAGCAGACGTACGAAGCGCGTCCTGTCGGCGTCGTTGGGGAAGATCTGGATCTCTGGGACTCCACGCGAAACGACGTGGTAGATGCCATCCGGCAGTGACGACCTGGCGACCCGAGACATGCGACGACGGTAACCGTCGCGTTCGGGAGTCGGACACCGTGTGGACGAGTTGTTGCCGACTCGTCACACTCCAGTGCCAGGCACTGATCCACAGGCAGCGTTTGCAGCTTCGCACGGCAGGAGCGCTCGTTCAGGTGTCGTAAGGAGTGAAATCGGGCGTTGGAGCGTCCGATTAGCATCGAGACTATGCCGACCTCACTCGTCACCGGCGGCGCCGGGTTTCTCGGCTCCCACCTCTGCGAAGCACTCCTGCAGCGCGGCCACCGCGTGATCTGCGTCGACAACCTCGTCGTCTCGACGCTCGAGAACATCGACCACCTGCGCGACGACGCGTTCGTCTTCGTGAACCACGACGTGATCGAGCCGATCGTCGTCGATGAGCCCGTCGACTTCGTCTACCACCTCGCGGCTCTCGCGAGTCCGGTGGACTACATGCGTCTGCCGCTGCACTCGCTCAAGACCGGCTCGTACGGGACGCACCACGCGCTCGGGCTCGCGAAATGGAAGCGTGCGCGGTTCCTCCTCGCCTCGACGAGCGAGGTGTACGGCGATCCCGAGGTGCACCCGCAGCCGGAGACCTACTGGGGCAACGTGAACCCGATCGGCCCGCGCGGCGTGTACGACGAGGCGAAGCGTTACGCCGAGGCCCTGACCATGGCGTACCACCGGCAGCAGGGCGTCAACACGACGATTGTCCGGATCTTCAACACGTACGGGCCTCGGATGCGCGCGAACGACGGTCGCGCGATCCCGACCTTCCTACGCCAGGCGCTTGGCGGCAAGCCTCTCACGGTGTTCGGAGATGGCTCACAGACGCGGAGCTTCTGTTACGTGGACGACCTCATCCGCGGGATCGTTCTGCTGGTCGAGTCGCACGAGCACCTGCCCGTGAATCTGGGCAACCCCGACGAGAAGACCCTGCTCGAGCTCGCAGAGCTCATCCTTCGCCTCACGGGCTCGTCCAGCGAGATCGTCTACGAGGCGCTGCCGGTCGACGACCCGCAGGTGCGCCAGCCGGACATCACGCGCGCGCAGCAGATCCTCGGCTGGGGCCCGGAGATCGCGCTCGAGGACGGCCTGCGCAAGACGATCGCGTCGCTCGGGCACGAGGCCGCCGTCGGCTCCGCGTGAGCTCGCTCGGCGAACGCTACGAAGAGCACCACCGCGAGCGACGGGGCGAGGGCGACTTCGTCTTCGTCCCCGAGCGCATACCGCTCTTCCAGCAGGCGATCGGTCGTGGCAAGCGCGTGCTTGACCTCGGCTGCCGATCGGGCGCGCTGTCGAAGCACTTCCTCGAGGGCAACTCGGTCGTCGGCCTCGACGTCGACGCCGCGGCGCTGGAGAAGGCTGCCGCGCTCGGGATCGAGCCCGTGCAGGCGAACGTCGAGGAGCCGTTGCCGTTCGAGGACGCGAGCTTCGACGCGGTCGTCGCGGGCGAGCTTCTCGAGCACCTCCGGTTCCCGGACGCGCTCGTCGCGGAGATCGCGCGCGTGCTCCGGCCGGGCGGCGTGTTCGTCGGCTCGGTACCGAATGCGTTCCGCGTGCAGAGCCGCCTGCTCTTCCTCCGTGGGAAGCCTCCCGAGGACGACCCGACGCACCTCCGCATGTTCTCACCGAACGCGATCTGCATTCTGCTCCGAAGCTTCGACGACGTGCGGATCGACTTCGTGGGCGGCCGCTACGCGCGCCTGAATGCGAGGCTCTTCGCACGCGACCTGGTGTTCCGCGCTCGCATGGCGTAAAAGATCTCTGCGTCGATCGCCCGGGAGACGCAGTTCGCGTGGAACAGTGAGGCGGCTCTCGCCTACGCCGCGGCTCTACCGCGTGGTCAACTAGCGTCGGAGCCGAACGTCGCGCGCCGCGCGACGTCGGTCTCGTCGACCATGTGTCCGTCGCGCTCGACGTAGCCGTCCTTGCCGCCCACGACGAGGATCACGAGATCGTCCGTCTCGCTCGCGTTCGACACCCTGCGCGGCGTCGTCGAGTCGACGTGGAAGAGGCCGCCCGGCCCCAGGATTCGCTCCTCGCCCTCGACGATCACCCGCGCCTCGCCCGAGTGCACGAAGTAGAGCTCGTCCTGAGTGTCGTGATAGTGGTAGAAGCCCTCGTACCCCGGCGGATACACGGTCGCGTTGACGCCGAATGCGGAGACGCCGAGCGCCTTGCGGATCTTGCGAAAGCCGTATCCGTCTCCAAGCTCGTCGAGCGAGCTGAACGCGTGCCCCATGGTCAGTTCCTTTCGTCGAGGAGGTAGTCCGCCGTTCGACGCAGGCCGTCCGCGAAATCGACCTGCGGCTCGTAGCCGAGGAGTCGCCGTGCCTCGCCCACGTCGGCCCACGAACCCAGCACGTCCGCCTCACGCGCCGGCTCGTACGACTTGGAGACCGTCTTGCCGAGGAGCTCGCCGATCGCGTCTGCGAGAGCGTTGACGGTCACGGAGCCGCCGGTCGCGACGTTGAGGATCTCGCCGCCGACCCCTGGCGCGTCGGCGGCGAGCAGGTTGGCGGCGACGACGTTGTCGACGAACGTGAAGTCGCGTGACTGCTCGCCGTCGCCGTAGACCGTCACCGGTTCGCCGGCGGCAATCGCACGTATGAAGCGCGGGACGACCGCCGCGTACTGCGACGTCGGGTCCTGCCGCGGCCCGAAGACGTTGAAGTACCGCAGCGAGACGATCTCCATGCCGTACACGCGGGTGAAGCTCGTGCAGAAGCGCTCTGCAGCGAGCTTCGCGACCGCGTACGGGGAGATCGGGTCGGGCGCTTGTGTCTCCACTCGCGGCAGCGTCCCCGTGTTCCCGTACACGGAGGACGACGACGCGTTGACGATGCGGCGGACGCCCTCGTCGCGGGCCGCGAGGAGCACGTTGAGCGTGCCCTCGATGTTCACGGCAGTGGTCGTCAAGGGATCCTGCACGGAGCGGGGCACGGACGGGAGCGCGCCCTGGTGGAACACCACCTCGGCGCCGCGTACCGCCGCGTGCACGCGCTCGTACGAGCGCAGGTCTCCTTCGACGAGCTGCACGTCCGACTCGAGGCCCGCGAGGTTCGCACGGCTTCCGGTCGCGAAGTTGTCGAGGACGCGCACGTCGTCACCACGTGCGAGCAGCGCCCGCACGACGTTCGAGCCGATGAAGCCGCCGCCTCCGGTGACGAGCGCCTTCACCGCGGCACCTCGGCGACGACGTGGAAGTTGGCGAAGAGCCCGCCAGGCCCGGGCTCGCGGAGACGCGACGAGCGGTCGTCGATCGCCGTCGCGACGGTGTTGATCGCAGCGACGAGCGGCTTCGCGACGAAGCCGAGCCCAACGCGGCGGAATCCGAGGTCGAGGTACATGGAAACGAGCATCCCGAGACACGCGGTCGTGCCCGAGGCGGGCGTCACACTAACCGACGACCACGTCCCGTTCTCGGCGAAGAGCTTCTCGAGGCCCGCGTGCGTCCAGCGCCAGTAGTCGGTCGGTGAGGGGTGATACGGCATCACGCCGTGGGTCGTCACGAGCACTCGGCCTCCCGGCGCCGCGACCCGCCTGAGCTCGGAGATGGCCCTGACCGGATCGTCACAGTGCTCGAGCACCTGATTGCAGAGGACGACGTCGAAGGTCGCGTCCTCGACGGGGAGGTCCTCGACCGGCCCCTTCAGCTCCGCTCTCGGGTTGTCGACCGGGTCGACACCGACGTACGAGGCCGCGTGCGGGCTGAACAGCGACTCGTACGGCTTCGCACCGCAGCCGACGTCGAGCACGCGGTAGTCGCCGATCGCTGCGTGCGCCTCAGCCGCCTGCTCCCGCAGCCAGCGGACGAGCGGAGCCCGCACCGCATACGTCGGCATCGACCGCGGTGGGTGGAGGCGCGGATCAGCCATCGGCTTCGCGCGCTGCGGCGGCGCCGGCCGCGGCGAGGCCGAGGAGGAGACACGTTGCGGCCTGGAGCGGGATCCCGGCGACGATCCCGAGCGACGCCCACTCTCCCCCGAGCGTAAGGAGTGCGCAGACGGCGACGAGGCCAGCGCCCGCGGCCCACGGCGCGGGGGCGCGTGCGGCGGCGCGCCAGGCGAGGACGACGCCGGTTGCGCCGACCAGGAGGAGCAGTCCGAGCCCGATGACACCGGCGTCCGCAAGCACCTGGATGTAGAGGTTCTGGACACCCCACTCGCGCCCTTCCGCCGGGAAGGCGAGATCGACGACGTCGGGGAAGCGCTGGCGGGCGTCCGGGACGTACGGCTCGAACACCTCCGGCCGAGAGGACCGCTGCCAGCCTACGCCGAGCACGGGGTTGTCCTGCGCGATGCGCAGCCCGATGTAGGCGAGCACCGTGCGCTGGGAGTACGACTCGACGCCCAGCGCCTGGTCGTCGCCGCGCACGCCGAGGAACCGCAGGAAGTCCTCGAGCGCGTCGCCTCGTACAGAGGTGACTCCTCCCGCCACGACAGCGACGATCGCCACGAGGGCGAGTGCCTGGCGCCGGCTCGGGGAGTAGCGGCGGCGGGCGGCGAGCCACAGGGCGGCGACTCCGAGCGCGAGACCGCCGGCCGCCGCCACCGAGCCGGCAAGAACGAGCCCGAGCACTCCTGCACCGAGTGCAACGACGAAGAGCCGCGCTGCGGGTATCTCCGCGCGCCGGCTCACGATCGCCGCCGTGGCGAGGGCGAGAGCGATCGCCGAGAGCGCAGCGAGGTCGTGGTGGCCGAGGAACGAGGGTTGCCGCCAGCCTGCGTTCCAAGCTCCGAAGATGTCGACGCCGAAGAATTGCAGGAGCGCGACGCCGACGGCGATGGCGGCCCACAGCACGAGCCCACCGAGAACGATCGTCAGATCGCGTGCACACCGCACGAGCAGCGGCACGGCGAGCGCGAGCAGGCCGTACTCGACGAGCTTGCCGAAGCTCACGAGATGGTCGTCGAAACGCGCGTCATCGAGTGACACCGGCCGAAACGTCTGGAAGGCGAGCCAGGCGAAGAGCACACCGCCGGCGATCCAGAGCCGGCGCGCGGCTCCGAGACGCGCGACTCCTTCGCGCGATGCGGCCACTACGGCCGCGCTGAGGACGGCGACGACAGCGAGATCGGAGAGTCGGACGTCGACCGTCGTAGAACCCAACGCGACCCCGAGCTCGGGCTGGTAGCGCTCGTGGAGGAACAGGAAAGGGAGCGAGACTGCGAGGACAAGGGCGCCCAGGGCGTCCCGCTGGACGACTGTGCGAAGGCTTGACGCCGAGCTCGTGCTGTCGAGCGCCTCGGTCGTCACCGCGCCACTATAGGCGCGGCCTCACCTCCTACACTCACCCGGTGTCCTCCCGGGTTCTCCGACGCCGGTCGGCGACGGCTGCGTGGATTTACGTCGCGGTGGCGTGCGGCATCGTGGGGACGATCGTCGCGGCGCGCGTCCTCGGCCGCGACGACTTCGGCGTGTTCGCCACGGCCCTTGTCGCCGTGGGCTTCTTCCAGGTGCTCCTCGACCTCACGGTGGAGGAGTCGCTCACGAAGTACGGCTTCCGCTATGTGGCCGGCGAGGACTGGGGCCGGCTCCGAAGGCTCTTCCGGCAGGCGCTGCTGCTCAAGGTCGCGGGCGGCGCGCTTGCCACGGTCATCCTCGTGGCTCTGGCGCCGTTCGCGGACGAGATCTTCGATGCGAACGGACTCGAGCAGGCACTCCTCGCGGCCGCGCTCCTTCCGCTCGTCCAGTCGTCCGAGAACGTCGGCGCGACGACCCTCCTCCTGCACAGCCGCTACGACCTGAGGAGCATCTACCAGGCCGGCTCCGCTGCGCTCCGTCTCATCGCGATCGTGGTCGCGGCGCCGTACGGCGTCACCGAGGCGCTGTTCGCGATCGTTCTGGCTCAGGCCGTGTCGACGCTCGTCATCTCGATCATCGGAGCCGCCGCGCTGCGCAGATTCCCGGTTGGGTCTCAGAGGAAGCTGGGGGAAGACGTGCCCGAGATCCGCTCGTTCGTCGCCCAGTCGAGCGTCGCGACAGGTGTCATCTCGATGCGCACGACGCTAGTCCCGCTCGTCCTCGGGGTCGTTTCGGGCACTACCCAGGTCGGTCTCTTCCGCATCGCCCAGACCCCGCAGACCGGCCTGGCAGCGGCGAGCTCCCCCGCACGTCTCATGCTAATGACGGAGCAGACGCGCGACTGGGAGAAGGGCGAGCGCGCCAGCATTCTCGCGGGCTTGCGCGCCTACTCGAAGTGGGCCGGCGCGCTCATGCTCGTTGCCGTTCCCCTCTTCTTCGTCGCGATGCCGTGGCTCATCCGGATCGTCTTCGGGAATGAGTACGAAGGAGCGGTGACCGCCGCTCGCATCGTGTTGATCGCCGCAGCGATCCACTTCGTCCTCGGCTGGACGAAGTCGCTTCCCGTCACGATTGGGCGGCCGCGGCTGCGCATCATCACGCACGGGCTGGAGACGCTCGTGGCCATCCCGTTGGTGGGCGTGCTCGGCGCGGAGTGGGGAGCGACCGGCGCGGCCATCGCCGTCCTCGTATCGACGATCGTCTTCGCGATCGCGTGGCTCGTCGTGGTCGCGCGGCTCCGTGACGAGGTCGCCTCGGGCGAGGTGTCGTTCCAGGCGTGAAGGTGGTGATCGTGTCGGGAATCTGGCCGCCGGATCCCGGTGGGCCGGCGAGCCACGCGCCCGCGCTCGCTGACTTCCTCACAATCCGCGGACACGATGTCGAGGTCGTGACGACGGCGGACCATGAGCCCGCGGAGCGGCCCTATCCCGTGCACTGGGCCGACCGCGACTCGCCGCTGCGTCACGTGCGAGCGGCGGCGCTCGTGCGACGGGCGGCTCGCCGTTCGGAGGTGGTGTACGCGACGAGCATGATCCGTCGTGCGGCGATCGGAGCGCGTGCCGCGCGGAGACCGCTCGTCGTCAAGCTCGTCTCCGACGAGGCCTTCGAGCGGGCGGCGCGCAGCGGCCGGTACACGGGAACTCTGGACGAGTTCCAGGCGAGTGAGGGCGCACGAACGCGGGTCCTGCGTGCGACGCGCACGGCGGCGCTGAAGCGGGCGCGGCACGTCTTCTGCCCGAGCGCCTACCTGCGCGACGTCGCGCTGCGCTGGGGGCTCGATCCCGCGCGCGTCTCGGTGCTGCCGAACCCGGCGCCCGAAGTTCCGGAGCTCCGATCTCGCGCGGAGCTTCGCTCCGAGCTCGGCCTCGACGGAGACGTCCTCGCGTTCGCCGGCCGGCTCGGGCCACAGAAGGATCTCGGTGTCGCGCTCGAGGCGGTCGGGCGGGTGCCTGACGTGACGCTCGTCGTCGCGGGCGACGGGCCCGAGCGTTCGGCGCTGGAGCGGAGAGCGTCCGAGCTCGGCCTCGGGGGTCGCGTGCGCTTTCTCGGCAGCGTCCCCCGCGACCGGGTGCTCGAGCTGTTTCGCGCTGCCGATGCATCGGTGCTCCCGTCCGCGTGGGAGAACTTCCCGCACGCCGTCGTCGAGGCGCTCGCGGTCGGGTGCCCCGTGATCGCGACGGCCGTGGGAGGCGTGCCCGAGGTCGTGCGGGACGCTGAGAACGGCCTGCTCGTGCCCGCGCGCGACCCGGATGTGCTCGCTGCTGCGATCGCGCGCTTCTTCGGAGACGCAGAGCTTCGGCACCGGCTCGCCGCGTGTGCCGCGCCTTCCGTCGCGGGCTACTCGGAGGAGACCGTCTTCGCCACGATCGAGGCGGAGCTCGGACGGGCTGCGCGATGAGGAAGAAGCTGCTCATGGTCGGGCGGTCGCGGTACTCGCTGCCGCTCTCGCCGTCACTCGAGGAGAAGTTCGGCGCCCTGGGGGCCGAGCTCGACGTGCGCGTGCTCGCGAGCTCCGGCGGCGGACGTGGAACGGATCCGCGGTTCACCCTCGTCCGATCGATCCGCCCACGCGCGCTTGACGGCCCCGCGTTCTACGCGGCGCTGCCCTTTCGCATCGCACGTGAGCTACGAGCGTTTCGCCCTGACGCGGTGCTCGCCCAGGGGGCGCAGGAGGCCGCGCTCGCGATCCTCGGGCGACGCCTGGCGCGCATGCCGACGAAGGTGATCGCCGACATTCACGGCGATCCCGGGGCCCCCGCGCGGCTCTACGGCTCCTCCGCCCGCAGGGCGCTCGCACCGCTCGCGGACGCGTTCGCCTGCTACGGGCTCCGCCGGAGTGACGGCGTGCGGACGATCTCGGCGTACACGTCAGGCCTCGTTCGTGCACAGGGGATCGAGCCGACGGCCGAGTTCGCGGCGTTCATGGATCTCGAGCCGTTTGTCGAGCGCGAGCCCGTGTCGCTCCCGGATCGACCCGTCGCGCTGTTCGTCGGGGTGCTCGAGCGCTACAAAGCCGTAGACGTTCTCGCGGACGCCTGGCGCAGCGCGGCGCGGCGCGTGCCCGACGCCCTGCTCCACGTGGTCGGGCGCGGGACGCTTCGCGAGGTGCCGCAGCGGCTCGTCGCCGAGCTTCCGGCCCAGACGCGCTGGAGCGAGTCGCTGACGACGCAGGAGGTCGCACGCACCCTGGACGAGGCGACGATCCTCGTCCTCCCGTCGCGCTCGGAGGGGCTCGGACGCGTCGTCGTCGAGGCGTTCTGTCGCGGACGCGGCGTCGT
>DATKBJ010000013.1:0-15641 GCA_035514135.1 Gaiellaceae bacterium
GTCTACGTCGTGTGCCCAGGGCGTGTCTACCGGCGCGACACGCCCGACGCCACGCACACCCCGACCTTCCACCAGGTGGAGGGCCTCGCCGTCGACGAGGGCATCACGCTCGCCGATCTGCTCGGGACGCTCGACTACCTCATCAAGGCGCTCTTCGGCGAGACACGCCGGAGCAGGTTCGTCACGAACCACTTCCCGTTCACCGAGCCGTCCGTCGAGGCGCTGGTGTCCTGCCACATGTGCGACGGCTCCGGATGCCCCGTCTGTCGGCACTCCGGCTGGATCGAGGTCGGTGGCTCGGGAATGGTCGACCCGAACCTCTTCGAGTTCGTGGGCTACGACGCCGAGCGCTACACGGGTTTTGCCTTCGGCTGGGGGCTCGAGCGGATCGCGGTGCTCCGCCACGGGATCCCCGATCTCCGCGAGCTCTGGCGCAACGATCCGCGGCTGCTGGGGCAGTTCTGATGTACGTGCCGCTCTCCTGGCTGCGTGAGTACGTCACGGTCGACGCATCGGCGAGTGAGATCGCCGAACGACTCTTCACCTCTGCAGCCGAGGTCGAGCGCGTGATCGACGTCGGCGTCCCTGACGTCGACGGCAACCTCGGCCGCTTCCTGGTCGGGAGGGTGCTCGCGGTCGATGCTCATCCGAACGCCGACCGCCTCCGCGTCTGCCAGGTCGACGTGGGGGAGGGCGACGCGCGGCAGATCGTCTGTGGCGCGTGGAACTTCGAGTCGGGAGCGACGGTCGCGGTGGCGCTTCCCGGTGCGTACCTGCCCATCTTCGACCAGCCGCTCGACGAGCGCGAGCTGCGCGGCCAGGCCTCGCGCGGGATGATCCTCGCCGAGGACGAGGTCGGCCTCGGGGACGATCACGCCGGGATCATGGTGCTGCGGGACGCGGTCGAGCCCGGCACGCCGCTCCTCGACGTCCTGCCGATCCGCGACCAGGTGCTCGACGTCACGCCGACGGTGAACCGCGTCGATCTCCTCTCGATGGTCGGCCTCGCCCGCGAGGTGGCTGCGTTGCTGGGCGGTGAGTTCCATCCACCTGCGCCCGACGATCCATCGGTAGTCGACGCCAAGCCTGTCGATGTTGCCGTCGAGGACTTCCACGGCTGCCCCCGGTACATCGCCCGCGTCTTCCGCGACGTCGCTATCGGGCCGTCGCCACAGTGGCTTCGCTCCCGCCTCTTCCTCGCCGAGATGCGCTCGATCTCGAATGTCGTCGACGTGACGAACTACGTCATGCACGTCTGGGGAAGCCCGCTGCACGCCTTCGACCGTGCGAAGCTCGCGGGTGGGCGGATCGTCGTACGCCGCGCGCACGACAGCGAGGAGCTCCGCACGCTCGACGGGACACTGCGGCGCCTCGAAGCCGACGACCTCCTGATCACCGACGGCGAGAGGGCCGTCGCGCTCGCCGCGATCATGGGCGGCGAGGACAGTGAGGTCACCGACGCGACGACGGAGCTTCTGCTCGAGGCGGCGAACTTCGAGCCGCTCGGAATCCTGCGCACGTCCGAGAAGCTGGCCCTGCGCACCGCCGGCTCGAACCGGTGGGAGAAGGGCGTCGACCCGCACAGCGCCGAGCCGGCGGCCGTGCTCGCGAGCCGGATGCTCGTCGATCTCGCGGGGGCGCGGCTGACCGGACACGTCGACGTCCACGACGTGCTGCCCGAGCGGCCGGTCGTGCGCTTCCGCCCGGAGCGCGCGTCGAAGCTCATCGGGATGGAAGTTCCGCCCGACGACCAGCGCACAGCGCTCACCGCGCTCGGCTTCGGCGTCGCCGACGACTGGAACGTGGCTGTGCCGACCTGGCGCGCGCGCGACGTGACGCGTGAGGTCGACGTGATCGAGGAGGTCGCGCGCCCGCTTCTCGACCGGATCCCGCTCACGATGCCGCTTCGGCGCCATGTCCGCGGGCGACTCATGAAGGAGCAACGGCTCCGGCGTGTCGTCGAGGACGTGCTCGTCGGCACAGGTCTGTCGGAGGCGTACACGTGGAGCCTCGTCGCCTCCGACCCGAGCCGGGATGCGATTCGGCTCCCGAGCCCGATGACCTCGGATCAGGCGATCCTTCGCACGACCATCGTCCCCGGCCTCGTCGAGGCGGCGCGGACGGGGGTCGACACCGGCGCTGCCGACGTCGCGCTGTTCGAGATCGCTCGCATCTACCTCGCGTCGGGCGAGCAGCTCCCGACCGAGCGCTGGCGGGCGGCCGGGATCGTCGCGGGCGGGTACGAGCGGGCCAAGGGGGTGCTGGAGACGCTCTACGACGCACTGGGGCTCGAGCTTCGCGTCGCGCGTGCCACGCATCCGCTCCTCCATCCGGGGAAGGCCGCCGACACGAAGGCGGGGTGGCTCGGCGAGCTCCACCCGACGCTCCTCGAGGGAGCCTGGGGCGCGTTCGAGCTCGATCTCGATGAGCTCTTCGCGGACGTCCCCGAGCGGATCGTCTACGAGGACGTCATCACATACCCGGCCACGCTCCAGGACATTGCTGTCGCCGTGGACGAGGACATCGAAGTCGGCGCGCTCGTCGACGCGGCACGAGAGGCCGCAGGCGACCTTCTCCGCGAGGCGCGGGTGTTCGACGTCTATCGCGGCGACCAGGTGGGCGAGGGACGAAAGTCGGTGGCGATCCATCTCGCGTTCCAGTCGTCCGAGCGCACGCTGACCGAGGAGGAGGCGACCGCGGCGCGCGAGCGGATCGTCGCCGCACTCGTCGAGCGCTTCGGGGCGGAGCTGCGGGCGTAGGCAAACCACTCGCCGGCTTCCTGCGTAGAGATCAGCACGTGACACGCCTCGCAGCCTTCCTCATCGGTCTCGTCGCCGCCGCCTCGCTCGCGGGAGGGGGAGGGGCGACGCCGGCACAGAACACGAAGCTCTCGGCGACCGTCGGCCCGGGATTCACCATCTCGCTGCGCGACGCATCGGGAGCACGCGTCACGAGGCTCGACCCGGGCACGTACGACATCGAAGTGCGCGTCCTTTCGGAGGAGCACAACTTCCGCCTCTCGGGACCGGGCGTGAACCGGGCGACCGAGCTCGGCGAGACCGGCACGTTCACGTGGACCGTGACACTGGGCAACGGCACGTACCGCTACGTCTGCGACCCGCACTCGGGGACGATGAACGGGTCGTTCACGGTTGGCAGTGGCACGACGACGCCGCCCCCGGCGCCACCGAGCGGTCCCGTCACTCCGGCGACGCGCCTGCAGCTCACCTCGGGCCCCGGCTTCACGATCTCGCTCAGAACGGCTGCGGGGAGAGCGGTGGGGACGCTGCGGACGGGGACGTACACGGTCATCGTGCGCGACCGCTCACGAGCGCACAACGCTCGGCTGCGCGCCCCCGGCTACAACCGCGCGACGACCGTTCGGTTCGTCGGCCGGCAGACCTGGCGTGTCCGCCTCGCGCGTACGGGCACGCTGCGCTTCCTCTGCAATCCGCACGTGGGGCGGATGAAGGGCTCGGCGCGGATCGTCCGTTAACGGAGTCGGCGTCAGACCCGTGGGGTCAGACCCCGACGCGTCATACCGACCTGCCGGCGACGCGCCAGACCGGCCCTTGCGTGTCTGCGTTCTCCGAGTCGGAGAGGTCGTAGATCACGCGGATCCCGCCGGTGATCCCTTCCGCGTCCATCCGCTCGAAGCACCGACGCGCCATCTGCGACGAGACGCCGTAGCCTTTCTTGCCGGAGGCGCGGAAGCGCAGCGCAGTCTCGCCGGGCACACGCGTGGGGTTCATCGGCGCGCCGAGGAGCGCCGCGCGCGGGACGTGGTCGCTCGAGTCGAGCTCGAGCTCGCAGAGGACGTCGCTCCAGTCGGGCGGGAGCGTGGCGAGGGCGGCATCCCAGGCGTCTGCCAGTCCGACCTGCGCGACGGGCGCCTCGCTCGTCGCCGTCGGAGCAGGCGCCGCCGCGGCGCTCACGTCGAGGAGCGCGACCGTGCCCCAGATCCGCTTGCGATCGAGCGCGCGAAGCGTGTTGCGCGTGCGCTCGCCTCCGCCGTCGGCGCGGATCGCATGGAACCGCAGCTCCTCCCCGATCCGGACCGGCTGCATCGGCCCCAGTGCCGCAGCCGCTGCCTCGGGTGGCCCCTCGGGCGTGAACGCGAGGCGAATCTCGCTCCAGCTCGGGTCGAGACCGTCCTCGATCTGCGCCCATTGATCGACAGCCTGCATCGGTCGATCAGCATAATGGCCGGTCCATGGCGACCGTCGAAGAGCGCGCCGAATCCGGTGGGAGAGGCGTCTCCGAGGAGATGCTGCGCGGCTTCTTCCGGGAGATGCTCCTGATCCGCCGGTTCGAGGAGAAGGTCGAGGATCGCTTCCGCGCAGGCGAGCTTCCGGGCTTCCTGCACGTCGCGATAGGCCAGGAGGCGACTGCCACCGGCGTGTGTGCCGCGCTGGAGCGCGAGGACGTGATCGCGTCCACCCACCGCGCGCACGGCCATGCGATCGCGAAGGGAACCCCGATCGAGCCGATCATGGCCGAGCTCTACGGCAAGGCCGAAGGCTGCAGCGGCGGCTTCGGAGGCTCGATGCACCTCTACGACCTCGAGGTCGGAAACCTCGGCGCGAACGCTGTCGTCGGTGGCGGGCTTCCCGGGATCGTCGGCGCCGCGCTCGCCTTCCAGATGCGCGACGAGAAGCGCGTCGCGGTCGCGTTCTTCGGGGACGGTGCGACGAACACGGGAACGTTCCACGAGTCGATGAATCTCGCGCAGCTCTGGAAAGTGCCTGCGATCTTCGTCCTCGAGAACAACGGCTGGGCAGAGTCGACGCCGGCGAGCCAGCACCTCCCGCTTCCAGTGGACGAGCTCGGTAAACGCGCCCTTGCGTACGGGATGAAGCTCATCGAGGCCGACGGCCAGGACGTCGAGGCGGTCTACCTCGCAACGCTCGCTGCACGGGAGCATGCCCTCTCGGGGAAAGGCCCGGTGCTGCTGCACCTCCGCACACACCGGCTCACCGGTCACTTCGTGGGCGATCCGCAGGTCTATCGGGACAAGGACGATCTCAAGGAGGAGCGCGAGACGAAGGACCCGATCCGACTGCTCGGCGCGCGCCTCGAGATCGGCGACGAGGAGTTCGCGAAACTCGACGCCGAGATCATCGCCGAGGTAGATGCCTCCGTCGAGTTCGCGACGGCGGGCACCGATCCGGCGCCAGAGGACGCGCTGAAGCACGTCTATGCCTGAGCTGACGTACCGCGAGGCCGTCCGCGACGCGCTCGGCAAAGCGCTCCGCGACGACGAGAGCGTCTTCATCATGGGCGAGGACATCGCCGAGATGGGCGGCTCGATGGCCGTGACGCAGGGCCTGCTCGACGAGTTCGGGCCGACGCGCGTGCGAAACACGCCGATCTCGGAGATCGCGATCGTCGGAAGCGGGATCGGCGCTGCGATCCAGGGCATGCGCCCGATCGTCGAGATCATGTACGAGGACTTCCTCACGATCTCGATGGAGCAGCTCGTGAACCAGGCCGCGAAGCACCGGACGATGTCGGGCGGCCAGGTGAAGGTGCCGCTTACGATTCGTACGCAAGGCGGGGCGGGGTGGTCACCCGGCGCGCAGCACGCGCAGCAGCTCGAGGCCTGGTTCGTCCACGTGCCGGGGCTCAAGGTCGTTTTCGCATCGACGCCGGAAGACGTCCGCGGCCTTCTGTGGACGTCGATCTACGACGACAACCCGGTCGTCTTCTTCGAGCACCGAACGCTCTACTCGATCAAGGGCGACGTTCCGGACGAGCTCGAGCCGATCCCGCTCGGGAAGGCGCGCATCCACCGCGAGGGGAGCGACGTGACGGTGGTTGCCACGGGGCGGCTCGTCCACGAGTCGCTGCAGGCCGCGGAAGAGGCGGAGAAGGACGGCATCTCGGTCGAGGTCGTGGATCCACGGACGCTGCTTCCGCTTGACGAGGAGGCGATCGTCGGCTCGGTGCGCAAGACGACGCGGTGCGTCACCGCGCACGAGGCGGTCACGCGCGGTGGGTTCGGCGCCGAGCTCGCCGCGGTCATCCAGCACGGTGCCTTCGACTGGCTCGACGCGCCGATCGAGCGGGTCGGCGCGAAGTTCGCCCCGCTCGCCTTCGCGCCGGCGATGGAGCAGTACGTCGTGCCGCACGCAGACGACGTCCTCGCCGCGATTCGCCGGACGGTGGCCCGGTCGTAGCGATGGCGACCGAGGTCAAGCTTCCGCGGCTGGGTCAGGGCATGGAGTCCGGGACGATCGTGCGTTGGCTGAAGACCGAGGGCGAAGCGGTCACGAAGGGCGAGCCGCTCTACGAGCTCGACACCGACAAGGTCACGCAGGAGGTCGAGGCGGACTCCGAGGGCGTCCTCCTGAAGATCGTCATCGCCGACGGGGAGGTCGACGTCGGCACAACGGTCGCGATCATCGGTGCGCAGGACGAGGACGTCTCCGCGCTTCCGGTCGGCGCGCAGGGCGAGAATGGCGGCGCTCCGGCTGCTCCGTCGGCGCAAACCGCTCCGGCATCCGCGCCCGCCGACGACGACGCGGCCCCACTCCCGAGCGACACAGTGTCGCACGGCGAGGAAGCAGCAAACGCGCCGATCGCCCCCGAAGCCCCGCCGCCGCGCGCAGCGGGCGAGCATGTGAAAGCGAGCCCGCTCGCACGGCGTATCGCCCGCGAACGCGAGCTGGATCTCGCGCAGATCGTCGGCACCGGGCCGGAGGGGCGCGTGATCGCCGAGGATGTCGAGACGGCGGCCGTTGCGCCGGTTGCCGCCGCGTCCACCACACAGCCCGAGTTCGAGGTGGTCGAGCTCACCTCGACGCGCAAGACCATTGCCCGTCGCCTGACGGAGGCCTGGCAGGCACCCGTCTTCCAGCTCACCGTCACGGCCGACGCGACCGAGCTCGTCGCGACGCGCGAGCGTATGGTCGAGCTTCTTCGCGAGGGCGAGACCAAGCCCACCGTGTCGGACGTGCTCATGCGCCTCGTCGCCTCTGCTCTCATCCGCCACGCGCCGGTCAACGCGAACTTCGTGGACGGCAAGCTCCATCGCTTCGCCGCGGCCAACGTCGGGCTCGCGGTTGCGACGCCGAGCGGGCTCGTCGTACCGGTGATCCGTGACGCCGACCGCAAGTCCGTGCTCGAGATCGCCGCCGATCGCGCGGACATCGTGTCCCGTGCGCGGGGCGGCAAGCTCCAGCTCGCCGACCTCGAGAGCGGGACGTTCACGATCTCGAACCTCGGCATGTACGGCATCGAGCAGTTCATCGCGGTGCTCAATCCGCCGCAGGTGGCGATCCTCGCAGTCGGATCGATCGATGACCGCCCCGTCGCGCTCGACGGCGACTTCGCGATCGTTCCGACGATGACGATGACTCTGACGTGCGACCACCGGGCGATCGACGGCTCCGAGGGAGCAGAGTTCCTCCGCGACGTGAAGGCGTTCGTCGAAACCCCGGCGCTCGCCTTATAGGCGCAAGACCGGAGATCCGCTAGCGCGGAGTCTCCGGTCGCGCAAGACCCCTAAAGCGCCACCGCTTCGCGGCGGCGGTGCGTGTCTTTTCGCGAGCCTCTAGGCTCTTCCCATGGTCATCCGGCGCGGCGGTCGGCAGGATGTGAGGTTCCTCCGCGACATGCTCCACCACGCCTACTACTGGCGCGAGCGGAGCCCTGGAGATGGGCCGGGTCCGGCGGCGCGCTACGTCAAGGCGTGGGGGAGGCCGGGGGACACCGTGCTCATTGCGATCGATGACGGATTCCCGGTCGGCGCGGCATGGTACCGCTTGTTCGAGCGGGACCTCCCCGGCTACGGGTTCGTGGACGAGGAAACGCCCGAGCTCGCGATCGCCGTCGTGCCGAGCAGGCGCGGGAGGGGCATCGGCGAGGCACTGCTCGAGGCGCTCTGCGAGCGGGCGCGCGAGGACGGCCACAACTCGCTGAGCCTCAGCGTCGAGCGAGAGAACCCCGTGCTCATCTCTTTCTACGAGTCGCATGGCTTCGCTCAGGTGGACACAGGCGACGACTACAGCCTGACGATGCGCCGGGACTTCGAGGCGCCTCGCTAGGATCGCCGGCATGGATTTCGACGTCGCCGTCCTCGGGGGCGGCCCTGCGGGCTACACGGCGGCGATCCGAGCGGCTCAGCTCGGGGCTCGCGTCGCCTGTGTCGAGCGCGAAGCGGAGCTCGGGGGAACGTGTCTTCGCGTCGGGTGCATTCCCACCAAGGCGTGGGTCGCGACGGCGCATGCACTGCACGCGGCGAGGGAGATCAGTCCGAAGCTCGGCGTCGTCACCGGCGAGCCCGAGCTCGACTTCGCCGCGGCGAACGAGTGGAAGGCGCAGGTCGTCAAGCAGATGACGGGCGGCATCGCATCGCTCTTCAAGGCGAACAACGTGACCTGGTTCCAGGGGAACGCGCGCTTCGAGGACGCGCGCTCGATCGCCTTCGAGAAGGGCGAGATCGGCCTGAGCTTCAAGAACGCCGTCGTCGCAACCGGCTCGTATCCGAGCACGCCGCCGATCCCGGGTCTCGAGTCGCCGCGCTGCGTCGACTCGACCGGGCTCCTCGCACAGACCGAGGTACCGAGGCGTCTCGTCGTTCTCGGCGGCGGGATCATCGGCTGCGAGTTCGCATCGATCTTCGAGCGCTTCGGCACCGAGGTGACGATGATCGAGATGCTCGAGACGCTCATCCCGCAGGAGGACGCGGACGCGACCAGCGAGCTGCGCAAGTCGTTCGCTCGCCGTGGGATCGTCGTACACCTCGGCAAGCAGTGCACGAAGGTGGAGGACACGGGCGCTTCGCTGACGGTTCACTTCGGTGACGGTGAGACTGTCGAGTGTGACCTCATGCTCGTGTCCGTCGGCCGAGCTCCTGTCGTCGACGGCATCGGGCTCGAGGCCGCCGGCGTCGCGTTCGATCCGCGAACGGGCATCGGGACCGACGCGCACCGCCGCACGTCGGTTCCGCACATCTATGCGGCCGGCGACGTCGCGGGCTACTGGCAACTCGCGCACACGGCGTTCCGGGAGGGCGAGATCGCCGCCGAGAACGCGACCGGGCACGTGGTCGAGATGCCGGACTCCGCGGTTCCACGACCGATTTACACGGACCCCGAGATTGCGGGCGTCGGACTCACCGAGGCCCAGGCGGTGGAGCAATACGGCGCCGACTCGATCGCGGTCGGCCGCTTTCCGTGGGTTGCCAACGCGCGCGCCGTGATGACCGGCGAGACGGTGGGCTGGGTGAAGTCGATCCACGAGACGACGTACGGCGAGCTCGTGGGCGTCGTCATCGTGGGGCCCCATGCAACCGATCTCATCGAGGCAGGAGTCGTCGCGCTCGACGCCGAGGCGACGATCGAAACCGTCGCGGATGGGATGGCCCCGCACCCGACGCTCTCGGAAGGGCTCAAGGAAGCGGGGCTCGTCGCCCTCGGGCGGCCTATCCACCTTCCGCCGCGGCGGCGGTAGCGGGCGTCCGTTACCCTGGGCCTCATGAAGATCTACACCAGACGGAATGCCGCCGTTGGCTACCTCACGATCAAGGCGTTGCAGCGCAAGATCGACAAGAGGCGCCGCCCTCGCCGGAGCGGCCTGCGGGTCGCCGCGTACGTCGGGCTCGGGCTCGTCTCGGCGGGGATGCTCGCTGCGGTGCTCGCGATCGCGCTTCGTCGCAGGCACGGTGAAGCAGCCGACGAGGGCTTCGACGGCGACACCGAGATCGTCGGCGAGTATGTGACCGCGCCGGAGCCGATTCCAGCCACGTGAGCTCGGCCCAAGGGGGCGACGACGCGTCGCTGATCCGTCCCGCGCTCGCGGGGCTGGTTCCGTACGAGCCGGGGAGGCCGGTCGAGGAGGTCCAGCGGGAGCTCGGTCTCGATCGGGTCGTCAAGCTCGCTTCGAACGAGGGACCGTACGGCCCGTTCCCCGAAGCGCAGGAGGCGATCGCACGCGCCGCGCTCGAGCTGAACCGCTACCCGGACGGCGGGGCGTGGCGGCTACGCGGCGCGCTCGCCGAACGACATGACGTCGGCTTCGACGAGGTCACCGTCTGCGCGGGGGCGGATGCCGTCGTCGGCTACGTCTGTCAGGCGACGCTCGACCCGGGTGACGAAGTCGTCACCGCGTGGCCCTCGTTCCCGAGCTACGTCCTCGATCCGCTCAAGCTCGCGGCCACCCCTGTCCGCGTCCCGCTGCAGGAAGAGCGGGTCGATCTCGACGCGATGCTCGCGGCGATCACTCCGCGGACGAAGCTCGTGTTCGTCGCGGCACCGAACAACCCGACCGGGACGACGAACGCCCGCTCAGAGCTCGACGCCTACTTCGAGCGCGTGCCCGCCCATGTGCTCACGGTTCTCGACCAGGCCTACTTCGAGTACATCGACGACCCCGACTATCCGGAGGCCGTCGCCGAGTACCTCGGCGACGGACACCGGGTGCTCGTGCTGCGGACGTTCTCGAAGATCTTCGGCCTCGCCGGGCTTCGCGTCGGGTACGGCATCGGCTCTGCGGACGTGATCACGGCGATCGCGAAGGTGCGGCGGGCGTTCGACGTCACATCGGCCGGTCAGGAAGCGGCGCTCGCGAGCCTTCACGGCCAGGACGAGCTCGACCGCAGGCGCGCTTCGAATCGTCACGCGATGAGCCTGCTCGAGGGGTCTCTCCGAAAACACGGCTACGAGCCCGTGGGTCCGGCAGTCGCGAACTTCCAGTTCGTGCGAGTCGAGGACGCCGCCGCGGTCAACGACGCACTGCTCCACCGCGGAGTCATCGTGCGCCCGCTCGCGTCGTTCGGCGCGCCGGACGCGCTGCGGATCACCGCCGGGACCCCCGACGAGATCGCGGCGCTCGCGGACGCACTCACCGACATGTCCGCGGTGACCGCGTGACGAGCGTTAAGGGTTGCGCAGCATCGTAGGGATTCGGCGTTGCGGGCGAGAACCACGGCCTATCTCTGAGCTATCCTGCCCGGTCGGGCGCCCGCCGGGGCGCTCGTCGTCGTAACCGGACTTCTTCGATGCGAACCACCCTGAAACGAGGACTGGGGCGCGGAGCCGCGCCGAACGGAAACGGGACTGCGGTTCTCCCGCCAGGCACGTCCTCGCCCATCACCCTCTACCGCCAGCCGGAGCCGTCACGCCGTTCGCGCGCAGGGTTTGTCGGGCGTGTTGCGATGTGGCTCGGGATCGCCTGCCTCGTCTTCGCCACGGGTACCGCCGGTGGGGCGTACCTGTACTTCCACGAGTCGGTCGCTGCAGTCGCCGCCAAGACGCCCGAAGTTCGCCAGGCCGCGCGCCAGCTCGACGTTGCACTGCCCGGTGAACCTGCGGTGGCGCTCGTCATCGGCTACGACCGTCGCAAGGAGGATGGACCGAACGCTCCGAGCCGCTCGGACACGATGATGCTCGTCCGCGCCGATCCGGCCACGGACTCGATCTCGTTGCTCTCGTTCCCACGCGACCTGCGAGTGGAGATCCGCTGTCCCGAGCGCACACCGTTCTTCGACAAGATCAACGCGGCCTACGCGACCTGCGGCCCGCAGGGCTCGCTGCAGACGGTTCGCGCGCTCACCGGTGTCGACGTGAACTACCTGATCACCGTCAACTTCCGCGGCTTCCGCCAGATCGTCGACCGGCTCGGCGGTGCGTGGATCGACGTCGATCGTCAGTACTTCAACGACCGCGGTGGGCCGACCGGCTATGCGACGATCAACCTTCGCCCGGGCTACCAGGAGCTCACGGGGCGCCAGACGCTCGACTACGTGCGCTACCGGCACTCGGACTCCGACCTCTACCGCGTCGCGCGCCAGCAGCAGTTCGTGAAAGCGTTCAAGGGCCAGATCCAGGAGAGCTTCGCGCCGACTGCCCTCCCGAAGGTCGTGAACGCGATCACGAACAACGTCGAAGTCGCCCAGGGCGGAGGTGTCGACGTCGACGGGCGCACGGTGCTCTCGTACGCGTTGCTCGCCTACGGCCTCCCGCGCGGCCGCGTCTTCCAGACACGGATCGAGGGGCTCGAGGGCGTCAACGATCTGACGACCGACTCCGAGAACATCACGCGCGCGATCACGACGTTCATGCATCCCGACGTCGAGTCGTCCGAGAAGGCGACGGCGGTGGCCCTCGGCGAGAAGGTGAAGACGCGAGCGCCGACCCCGCGGGCGACCACGATCACGGTCCTGAACGGCAACGGCGTCAGCGGCTCCGCCTCGACCGCGGGCTACCTGCTCGGCCAGCGCTCCTACCAGGTGCTGACGCCTCCGAACGGCCTTCCCGCGAACGCTCCGACGTTCGACTACTTCCGCACGCAGATCTACTACGACGAATCGCGGCGCGGTGCCCGTGAGGCCGGCCGGAGGGTCGCCAACCTCTTCGCCTCCGCCGAGCTGAAACCGCTGCCGCGGCAAGTCTCGCAGCTTGCGAACGGCGCGCTGCTCACCGTCGTCGTGGGCCAGACGTTCCACGGCAGCCTCGCCTCCGCGCCGATCGACCAGACGCCGAAGCGAGAGCGCCCGAGCGTGGTCTACGGCCCGAACGCCTCCATCGACGAGCTTCGCGAGCGCCGCGACCGGATCTCGTTCCCGCTCATGGTCCCGACCGTGATCGAGCGCAGCTCGTGGATCGACTCGACGATGCCGACGCGCATGTACTGGATCGACCCGGACGAGAAGCACAAGGCCGTCAGGCTCGTGTACCGGATGGGTCCGAACGAGTACTGGGGTGTCCAGATGACCGACTGGGACGACGCGCCGCTCCTTGCCGACAAGAGCCTCACGCGACGCATCGGCGGACGCATCTACGACCTCTACTACAACGGCCCGAAGCTGCACATGGTCGTGCTTCGCACCCCGAACGCGAACTACTGGGTGATCAACACGCTGCTCGGCCGGCTCTCGAACGAGACCATGTTGGCGATCGCCAAGGGCCTGAAGCCGCTCGGCTCCGTGAAGAGGAGCTAGCGCAATGCGCGTCGCCGTCTTCGGTGCGGGGTACGTCGGCCTCGTCACCGGCGCGTGTCTCGCCGAGCTCGGCCACGACGTCGTGGTCCGCGACATCGTCGAGGCGAAGGTCGACGCGCTGCGGAGCGGCATCGTACCGATCCACGAGCCGGGGCTCGACGAGCTGCTCGAACGACATCGCGAACGGCTGACGTTCACGACCGAGGTGCTGGAGGCGGTCGAAGGTGCCGACGTCGTCTACATCGCGGTGGGGACACCGCCGACGTACTCCGGTGACGCGGACCTCTCGGACGTCTGGACCGTGGTCGACGAGCTGCCGCGGGTCGACCGGCGGATCGTCCTGGCGATGAAGAGCACGGTGCCGGTGGGAACGGGCCGCGCGGTTCGCCACCGCCTCGACGACCGCGGTCTGGAGAACGTCGGCTATGCGTCGAATCCCGAGTTCACCGCCGAGGGAACCGCCGTCCGCGACTTCATGCAGCCGGATCGCATCGTGATCGGCGCGTTCGACGACGCCGCTGCGGATGTCGTGGCTGCGCTCCACGACGGGATCGACGCGCGGATCGTGAGGACGGACGTCGCGTCGGCCGAGATGGTGAAGCTCGCCTCGAACGCAGCTCTGATGACGCGCGTCAGCTTCATCAACGAGATCGCGAACGTCTGCGAGGCGACCGGCGCCGACGTGGTCGCCGTGGCCGAGGCCGTCGGCTTGGATCGCCGCATCGGCCCGTCGTTCCTTCGTGCGGGGATCGGGTACGGCGGGAGTTGTTTTCCGAAGGATTCGCTCGCGCTCAAGCAGCTCGCGGCGAACTCGGGTTACAACTTCCAGCTCCTGAACGCCGTCATCGAGGTGAACGAGCTGCAGAAGCGGCGCGTTATCGGCAAGCTCGAGCGGCGTCTCGGACCGCTACGCGGGAAGCGCATCGCGCTCCTGGGGCTCGCGTTCAAGCCCGGCACCGACGACATGCGCGAGGCGCCGAGCCTCGTGCTCGCCGGACGGCTTCTCTCCGAGGGTGCCGACGTCACCGCCTGGGATCCGGTCGCGGACGGCCGCGCGCACCTCCACGGTGTCGAGATCGCCGAGTCGGCGCTCGAGGCGCTGGACGGCGCCGACGCTGCCGTGCTGGTCACGGAGTGGCCAGAGCTTCGGGAGCTCGACTGGGCGGCGGCCGGCGAGCGTATGCGGGGCCGCGTCATCGTCGACGGCCGCAACCTGCTCGATCCCGACGCGATGCGCGCCCACGGCTTCGCGTACGAAGGCATCGGCCGGCCCCTCGTATGACGCTTCCCGCGGTCATCCTCGTGGGAGGTCAGGGCACAAGGCTTCGGCCGCTCACCGACCGGATGCGGAAGGACATGCTCCCCCTCGTCGACCGACCGCTCCTCTCGTACACCTTCGAGCATCTCGCGCGGCACGGCGTCGAGCGCTCGATCATCTCCTGCGGATACCTGCCGGATCAGATCGAGGCGGCCTTCGGAGACCAGCATCACGGAATGGCGCTCGAGTACGCCGTCGAGGGCCAGCCCCTGGGCACCGGCGGTGCCATCGGCTTTGCCGGACGTGAGCTCGAGTCGAGCTTCTTCGCGCTCAACGGCGATTCGCTGCGCGAGGCGGACCTCGGCGAGATGATCTCGTTCCATCGCTCCACCGGCGCGAAGGCGACGATCCTCCTGACACCGGTGACGGATCCGAGTCGCTACGGGCTCGTGCGCACGGCTGCCGACGGCCGCGTCGAGACGTTTCTCGAGAAGCCCCGTCCCGAGGAGATCGACACCGATCTGATCAACGCGGGCCTCTATGTCCTCGAGCCCGAGGTGCTCGATCTCGTGCCGGCCGGCCGGGCTGTCTCGATCGAGCGGGAGGTCTTCCCACAGCTCGCTGCGGAGGGCGCCGTCTTTGGGCTCGCCCTCCCGGGATACTGGCTCGACGTGGGAACGCCCGAGTCGTACCTGCAAGCGCATCGCGACGTGCTCGAGCGGATCTTCGAGACCGAGGTCGGACAGGCGCTCGGTACGGACTTCACGCTCGTCGACGCTACGGCCGAGGTTCATCCCGGAGCCAAGCTCGTACCACCGGTCTATGTTGGGCCCCGAGCTGTCGTCGAAGACGGCGCGCGGCTCGGGAGTCTCGCAGTCCTCGGGGCAGGCGCTCGGTTGGAGGCCGGGGGCGTCGTCGAGAGCGCCGTCGTCGGTGCGCAGACGATCGTGGGAGCCCGCGCGAGCGTCATCGGCTCGATCGTCGGCGACGACGTGCGGCTCGGCGCGGGCTGCGAGCTCCGCAACCTCGCCGTCGTCGGACCGGGCGCAGAGGTCGGCGACGGGAACGTGCTCGACCACGGACTCCGCGTCGGTGCCGGGCAGCGCATCCCCGACGAGGCGATCCGCTTCTCTTGAGCGACTACCGCGTGGAGCCGCGGCGAGTCGAGAAGCCCTGGGGCTGGGAGCTCGTGTGGGCGGAAGCCGAGGAGTACGTCGGCAAGCTGCTGTTCGTGCGGGCCGGCGAGTCATTGAGCTTGCAGTACCACGAGCACAAGGACGAGTCGTGGCTCGTGCAGGAAGGGAGCGCCCGACTCGAGCTCGGCCCGGTGGGTGGCGAGCTGGAGACCTTCGAGATCGCCAAAGGTGACGCGTTCCGCTTTCGCCCGCACACGGTCCATCGGGTTACGGCCGTCGCCGACACGCTCGTGCTCGAGGTCTC
>DATKBJ010000014.1:0-58358 GCA_035514135.1 Gaiellaceae bacterium
GGCGCCGATGCCCTCCGCGCGCAGGATTCGGAGCACCTCCACGTTGGCGAACGCTTTGGTGCCGTAGAACACACGACTGTTCCGACCGGCGGCTTTGCGCAGCGCGCGGGACTGCGCACGGAGCGTCTCCTCGCAGTACACCACGAGCGGCGTGCCGAAGCGCTCCGCGAGCTCCGACGCACGCACGCCGCCGAGCACGAGCTCGCGTCCGTCGATCCGCGCCGAGTCGGGGAAGAGCTCCAGCATCCGGAGATCTTGCCTGGTACCGTTTTCGCATCGTGAAGCAGCTTCTTCCGTAGTCCAGGGACCGAGCGCGGCGTCGCCGCGGCGATCCCTCCAGGCCTCTCTCGCGAGAGGCCTTTTTGTTCCCCGAGACGAACTGAGAACGCGATGGAGACGTACGACCCGAAGACGATCGAGGAGCGGTGGCAGGGCGTCTGGGAGGACGCGAGGGCGTTCCACGTCTCCAACGAGCAACGCCGGCCGAAGAGCTACGTCCTCGAGATGCTCCCGTACCCCTCGGGCACGCTCCACATGGGGCACATGCTCCCCTACACGATCGGCGACGTCGTGTCGCGCTTCCGCGCTCGCAACGGTGTGCACGTGTTGCACACGCAGGGCTTCGACTCGTTCGGCCTGCCAGCCGAGAACGCCGCGATCAGAAGTGGCGTGCACCCGCGCGAGAACACGGAGCGGAACATCGCCACCATCACGCGCTCGTTCCGACGCGTCGGATGGGCCTACGACTGGGCGCGGCTGCTTTCCACGCACGATCCGACCTACTACCGCTGGCAGCAGTGGCAGTTTCTGCGCTTCCTCGAGCGCGGGCTCGCGTACCGCAAGGGCGCGCCGGTCAAGTGGTGCCCGAACGATCAGACGGTGCTCGCGAACGAGCAGGTGCTCGCCGACGGGACGTGCGAGCGCTGCGGTGCCGAGGTCGAGTCGCGCCTGATGGAGCAGTGGTTCTTCCGGATCACCGACTACGCGCAGGCGCTGCTCGACGACCTCGACACCGTGGACTGGCCGGAGTCGATCAAGGCGCGTCAGCGGAACTGGATCGGGCGCTCGGAAGGCGCCGAGATCCTGTTCCGCGTCGAGGAGCTGGACGAGGACATCCCGGTCTTCACGACCCGTCCCGACACGCTCTACGGCGCGACGTTCTTCGTGCTCGCTCCCGAGCACGAGCTCGTCGCGCGCATCGACTCGGAAGAGGTCCGCAGCTACGTGCGCCGAGCCGGGGCGAAGAAGACGGAGGAGCGCGCGCAGGCGACCGAGAAGACGGGCGTCGTCACCGGCCTCCACGCGGTCAACCCCGTCAACGGTGAGCTGCTGCCGATCTACGTCGCCGACTACGTCCTGACCGACTACGGAACGGGCGCGATCATGGCCGTTCCAGCACACGACCAGCGCGACTTCGACTTCGCGACTGCCTTCGGTCTACCGGTCCGCCAGGTCGTCAGACCGCCGGATGTCGAGGTGGTCGAAACCGCAGCCTATGTCGAGCACGCCGAGGACGAGGTGCTCGTCAACTCCGCGGAGTTCGACGGCCTGCCGGCCTCGGACGGCGGCCGCCGGGTCGTCGAGAAGCTCGAG
This sequence comes from Gaiellaceae bacterium, assembly GCA_035514135.1. Taxonomy (GTDB): domain Bacteria; phylum Actinomycetota; class Thermoleophilia; order Gaiellales; family Gaiellaceae; genus GMQP-bins7. The sequence goes on from DATKBJ010000014.1 coordinate 1,594, forward strand.
GCGGAGGGTCGTGGTCGCACGACGATCAACTACCGCCTACGCGACTGGGGGTTCTCGCGGCAACGGTACTGGGGCTGCCCGATCCCGATCGTCTACTGCGACGCGTGCGGGATCGTCCCCGTCCCCGACGAGGAGCTGCCCGTCGTGCTTCCCGAGATCGAGGACTACAAGCCCAAGGGCGCTCCCCCGCTCGCGCAGGCCGAGGAGTGGGTGAACGTGCCGTGCCCGCGCTGCGGTGGCGCGGCGAAGCGCGAGACCGAGACGATGGACACGTTCGTCGATTCGTCTTGGTACTTCCTGCGCTACTGCGACCCGCACAACGACGCCACGCCGTTCGACCGCACGGCCGTCGACTACTGGAACCCGGTCGACCTGTACATCGGGGGCGTCGACCACGCCACGATGCACATGATCTACGCGCGGTTCTGGGTCAAAGTGCTGAACGACCTCGGCATGCTCGGCTTTCGCGAGCCGTTTGCGCAGTTCTTCTCCAACGGCTGGGTGACTCTCGGGAAGACGAAGATGTCCAAGCGCGCGGGGAACATCGTCGGGCCTGACGCCTTCCTCGACCTGTACGGCGCGGATGCCTGCCGGCTGAACATCCTCTTCCTCGGGCCGGCGAACGAGGACATGGAGTGGACGGAGTCGAGCATCGAGGGGATGTCGCGCTTCGTCAGGCGAATGTGGCGCGTCGTCTCCGAGGTGGCCGAGAGCGCGCCGCGAAGCGAGCCGACGGCCGGCCCGCTCGCGCGGAAGACACACTGGGCGATCGCGAAGGTCACCGACGACATCGGCCGCCGGTTCGCGTTCAACACCGCCATCGCCGCCGTCATGGAGCTCGTCAACGAGCTCTCGCGCGAGCCAGGCGGTGCGGACTCGCGCTTCGCAGCGGAGACCGTGGTCTCGCTGATTCAGCCCTACGCGCCGCACGTCGCCGAGGAGCTGTGGTCACGACTCGGTCACGAGCGGCTGTGGGAGGCGCCGTGGCCTGCGGCCGATCCCGTGATGCTCGAGGTCGAGACGGTCGAGGTCGTCGTCCAGGTGAACGGGAAGATCCGCGACCGGCTGCAGGTGTCGCCGTCGTTGGCTGAAGACGAGCTTGTCGCGCTCGCACTGGCGTCGGAGCGGGTGCGCGTGCACCTCGACGGCGGCGCGGCCGCGCGCACGGTCGTCGTTCCCGGCAGGCTCGTCAACTTCGTGGCATAGATGCCTGACCGAAAATTCACGCGGGCGGATCGACAGCCACGACGCTGCGCCGGATCGCCATCCGCGCGCGTCGCACAGGCTTCAAGCCTGCACGACGCGTACGTGCGTCGCCCGGCTTGGTCGTGACTGCCCTCGACGTCGCGCCAATTTCCGGTCAAGCATCTGCTGGACAGATCGGCACGGATTCGTGACGGTGGCGTGAACCACGTGTGACGGCTTCGCGGCCACGATGGTCGCGTGCCCTTCGCCGTCTCCCGGTCGACTGCGCTCGTGGGCGTCAGCCTGACGCTCGTCGTGCTGGCGCTCGTCGGTCAGCGTCTTGCTCAGGCTGGAGCCACTCGAGCGCCGGAGCAGGTCGCCGCCCCGCTCGAGCAGATCGCCGCGCCACCCGCGCGCGAGATCCTCGTCGTCCACGTCGTGGGCGAGGTGCGCAGACCCGGCTTGTATCGGCTCCGCGACGGCGCGCGCATCGCCGACGCGGTCAGGCGAGCAGGAGGGGCCGCGCGGGGCGCCGACCTGGCAGCGTTGAACCTCGCGGCGCCGCTCGTCGACGGTGTCCAGATCCTCGTTCCGAGCAAGAGCACGGCGGCGGCTCCTGCCGCGGACAACGATCCCAACGCAGGCACCGGCGGCGTCGTGAGCCTCTCGTCGGCCACCGTGGAGGAGCTCGACGAGCTGCCGGGAGTGGGGCCGATCACCGCGCAGAGGATCGTCGACTACCGCACCGAGCACGGGCCATTCGCGTCGGTCGACGATCTCGACGCTGTTCCGGGCATCGGCCCGACGCGGATCGAGCAGCTGCGCGAGCTCGTAACGCCGTGAGCCGCGTGAAGCAAGCGGCCGAGCTTCACTGGCCGGCCCTGCTCGTCGCCGCGACCTGCTCGGGCATCGCGTCGGCGATCTGGGTCTCGACCCCCCTTGCGCTCGTCGGCGCCCTCGTGGGCGTCGCGCTCGTCGGTGCTGTCGTGCTCGAAGACCTCATGCGACTGGTCGCGCTCGCCGCCGCGCTCGCCGTGCTCGGGCTCGGGTGGGGCTCGTTGCGCATGGAGGCGCTTCGTCAGAGCGCCTTGACCGCCGAGATCGGGGAGGTCGGGCATGCCGAGCTCGTCACGGTGGCTCCAGCCCGAACCTCAGTCTGGGCAACGCGTGTGATTGCCGTAGCCCGGTCGTTTCGAGCCGAATCGCTCCGGGAGCGTGCGCTGCTGGTCTTGCCCGCAGGCCGATCGCCGCCGCGGGGCGCACTCATCGAGGCGACGGTTCGCGTCGCTGAGCCGCGCTCGGAACGCGACGGGTTCGACGAGCGAGGCTGGCTCGCACGCCAGGGGATCCACGTGGTCCTCCACGCGTCGCGCTGGAGGGAGACAGGGCGGCGCGGAGGCATCCCGGGCGTGGGCGATCGTCTGCGCGATCGGGTCGAGGACGCCGTCGGGCGTGGGACGGACGGCGTGCGCCGAGGCATCGTGCTCGGCGTCGTGCTGGGGGAGGACGAAGGCCTGCCTGCCGACGTCCAGGACGACTTTCGCGCCTCCGGGCTCTACCACCTGCTGGCGGTGTCCGGGCAGAACGTCGCGTTCCTGGCGGGAGGGATCTACGCGCTCGGCTGGCTGCTGCGCCTGTCCAGGCACGCGCGCGAGATCTCGATCCTCGGGGTCATCGCCGCGTACGTCCTCGCAGTCGGCTGGCAACCGTCGGTCGTGCGCGCGGGGGTGGCGGGCGCGCTCGTTTCGCTCGCCTGGCTCGCCGCTCGCCCGCGCGATCGCTGGCACTTCCTCGCGGTCGGCGCGCTCGTGCTCATGCTCTGGATGCCCACCGCGCTGCTCGAGCCCGGCTTCCAGCTGTCATTCGTCGCCGTCGCGGCGATCTTCGTCGCCGTGCCGCGGGTCCGAACGTGGCTCGACGGCTATCCGATCCCGAGTCCGGTCGCCGATGCACTCGCGGTCGCTGGTGCGTGCGGTGTCGCGACGGCTCCGATCGTGCTCTTCCACTTCGGCGAGGCGCCTCTCTACACCGTGCTTGCGAATGTCATCGCGTTCCCGGCGGCACCGCTCGTACTCGGATTCGGTTTGCTTGCCGCTGTCGTCGATCCGCTCTCTCCTTCTGTTGCAGCGGGGCTCGCGGCTCTTGCGGGCTGGTCGGCCGCGTGGCTCGAGCTCGTGGCGCGTGTCGTCGCCGGTCTCCCGCGCGCACGCGTCGACACACGTGCTGCGCTCGCTGTCCTCGGCCTCGGTGCCGGCGCCTGGCTCGGGGTACGGGCGCTCCGCCGGCTGATCCCCGCACCGCGCCTCGTCGTCGTCCTGGCGGTCGGCGCGGCGCTCGTCTACGGCTCCTCCTGGCTGGCTGCGCGCCCTGCCCGCGCGTGGGAGCCGCCTGCCGGGCTTCGCGTGACGTTCCTCGACGTCGGACAGGGCGACGCAGTGCTCCTCGAGACGCCGCAGGCACGAGTGCTCGTCGATCAGGGCCCGCCGGAGGGTAACGCCGCGCGGCAGCTCCTCGAGATGGGCGTTCGTTCGCTCACCGCCATCGTGCTCACCCACCCGCAGCGCGATCACGTCGGCGGCGCGGCCGACGTCCTGCGAAGGATCGACGTCGAGCAGGTCCTCGAGCCGGGCCTCGAGGTCTCCGGCCCGGAGCACGAGGAGGCGCAACGCGTCGCTCGGGACCGAGGTGTTCCGATTCGCGTGGTGCGCGCCGGGGCGAGCTTTCGCGCCGGTGGCCTCGCGCTCCACGTCCTCTGGCCGGCCGATCCCGGGAGCGCGACGGAGGATCCGAACGCCAACGCCGTCGTTCTCATGGCGACCTACGGCACGACCGACGTCTTCCTTCCCGCCGACGCCGAGTCGGATGTCACCGGTCGACTGCTGCTCGGCGCCGTGGAGATCCTCAAGGTCGCGCACCACGGCTCCGAGGATCCGGGTCTCGGCGGCGAGCTGCGCGACCTTCGACCACGGGTCGCCGTCATCTCCGCCGGACGGGACAACGACTACGGGCATCCGCACGCCGACACGCTCGCTGCTCTCGAGCGGTCGCCTGGTCTCGCGACGTACCGGACGGACCTCGATGGGCGTGTCGTCGTCGAGGCCGACGGCGACGGCCTCACCGTGCAATCCGATCGCTAGGGTGGCGAGGCATGGCGGAAGCGCCCGAGAAGCCTGTCTATCTGATGACCGGAAGCGATCGTCCCAAGGTCGACACCGCGCTCGCGCGCCTCCGGGTGCACTTCGAGGCCGAGTCCATCGAGCTGCTGAGCGCTCTCGAGGTATCGGGTGACGAGACGGCCGGTCTGTGCAACGCGGGGAGCCTGTTCGGGAGTGCGCGGCTCGTCGTCGTCACCGAAGTCGATGGCGTCAAGGCGGAGCGCGGACGCCGGGGCGGCTGGAAGGCGGCCGACGTCGAGGCGATCGCGACGTATCTCGCGAGCCCCGCCCCGACGACGGTGCTCGCGCTCGTCGCCGAAGACATGAAGCCGAGCTCCGCGCTCTGGAAGGCGTGCGAGAAGAACGGTCGGGTGCTGACGTACGACGTCGAGAAGGGAAAGCTCAAGGGCTGGGTCGCCGAGCAGTTCCGGCAGCGTGGCGCGCGTGCGGAGCCAGAAGCGGTCGAGGCGCTTGTCCGGCTCATCGGCGACGACCTCCGCGCCCTCAAGGTCGAGGTCGACAAGATCGCGACGTGGGCAGGCGACGAGCCGGTCGGGGAACGTGAGGTCACCGCTCTCGTCGCCTCGAGCACCGACGTCCCAGGCTACGAGCTGACCGAGGCGTGGGCGGCGCGCGACGTTGCGCGTGCTCTCGAGCTGAGCGAGACGACCTTCGAGCAAGATCCCAAGCCGAGGCGCGACGTCGCACTGCGGCTTGCGGGAACGCTCGGCGCGCATCTCGGACGACTCAGAGCGATCAAGCGGCTCGCCGCAGAAGGCGTCAGCTCGAAGGAGGCAGCGACCCGCCTCAAGCTCAAGCCGTACTACGCCGGGAAGCTGTACAGGCAGGCTGAAGGGTTCTCCGAGGACGAGCTAGACGGCGCTGCCCTGCAGCTCGCAGCGCTCGACGGCGCACTCAAGGGACAGAGTCGTCTTGCGCCGGACCTCGAGCTCCAGAGGGCCCTGGCGGCGCTCAGCCGACCCCCCGGCGGGCGCTAGCTTGCGGGCGAGGCCAGGCGTGCAGCGCGCGACTTCTTGCGTGCTGCGGTGTTCCGATGGAGCGCTCCGCGCGTGGCCGCACGATCGATAGTGCGGACGAGCTCGCGATGCTCGGTCGCGATTCGCTCGGCATCGCCGTCGGAGACGGCTGCCTCGAGCCGCTTCGTCAGCGTCTTGATCGTCGAGCGGTAGCGGAGGTTCTCACCGCGCTGTCGCTCCTGGATTCCGACGCGCTTTTTCTGCTGTTTGATGTTCGCCATGCGAGAAAACGCCCGCAGCTGCGGGCCGGGCGATGGTAGCAGACCCCACTGGGAGAATCGCACGGCGTGATGGAACGGAACAGCACCCCGTCGCAGGCCGACGCCGGCGACCGCCACCGAGTCGCGCGCTCGACGGCGGTCTTCTCCGCGGCGACCGCAGTGTCGCGCGTCCTCGGCCTGGTGCGCGAGATGGTCAGTGCGTACTTCTTCGGCATCTCCGGGTTGATCAACGCGTTCACGGTCGCGATCCAGATCCCCAGCCTCGTGCGTGCGCTCGTCGCAGACGCCGCTTTGTCCGGCGCATTCGTTCCTGTGTTCAGCGAGCTCCTCGAGAAGGGGGAGAAGCAGCGTGCCTGGCGCGTCGCCTCGACGCTGTTCTGGCTCGTCATGCTCGCTTTGGGCGGCGTCACCGCGCTGTTCATTCTGCTCGCGCCGCTGCTTCTGCGTCCCTTCGGCGATCCGGGAGGCGATTTCGACCTCGCGGTAGGGCTCTCCCGCGTCCTCTTCCCGATCGTCGTCCTGCTCGGCCTGTCGGGGATCGTCGTCGGGATCCTCAACACATACCACCACTTCGCGCTGCCCGCGCTGGCGCCGGTGGCGTGGAACATCGTGATCATCATCGGCCTGCTCCTCGGCGTACCGCGGATCGAGGACGAGAGCGGACAGCTCTATCTCTACGCGGGCGTCGTGGTACTCGGGACGCTCGTTCAGCTCCTGCTTCCGATCCCATGGCTGCGCCGGCTCGACGGCAGCCTGACGATGGTCGTCGACTGGCGCGACCCGGCGGTGAAGCGCGTGCTCGTCCTGATGCTGCCGGTGACGCTGACGATCGGGCTCGTGAACGTGAACTTCGTGGTCGACATGCTGTTCGCCTCGCGTCTCCTCGACCCGGAGCTCGCACCGGCCGCGATCGACAAGGCGTTCCGGCTGTACATGCTTCCCCAGGGCATCTTCGCCGTCGCCGTGACGACCGTGTTGTTCCCGACGCTCGCGCGCTTCGCTGCACGGAGCGATACGGGAGGGCTCCGTCGCGCGCTCGACGGCGGCCTTCGGCAGATCGCGTTTCTCCTCGTGCCGGCCGGGCTCCTCTCGATCGTTCTCGCCGAGCCGATCGTCCGCCTCGTCTACCAGCGCGGCGAGTTCACGTCGGCCGACACCGTGATCGTCGCCCAGTGCCTGCAGGCGTTTTCCATCGGCCTCGTCTTCAACGGCTGGTTGTTGATCCTCAACCGGAGTTTCTACGCGATCCAGACGAACTGGATACCGACCGGAATCGCTCTCGGCGCGGTGGGGCTCAACGCCGCATTCAACGTAGCCTTCTACCGGCTCGGGATCTGGGGACTCCCACTCGCGACGTCGACCGTGAACATCGTGGCGGCGATGGTGCTGCTCGTGATGATGCGACGGCGCCTGGGCCTCGAGCACGTCGGGCGGACGCTCGCAATCGTCGCGCGCGTGGCAGCCGCCGGAGCCGTTTCGGCTGGGCTGGCCTTCGCAGTCTGGTACGGCCTCGACGACCCCCTCGGACGAGGTCTCGCGGCCCAGATCGTCTCGCTCGGGGCCGGCTTCGCAGTCGGTGGGCTCACGTACCTCGGTCTGTCACGGGCGCTGGGGCTTCGGGAGCTCGAGGCGTTGCTACTGTTGCGAGCCCGCTAGTGCGCAAGATCGGAATCCGCTAGCGCGGATTCCGATCGCGCGAGAATCCCTGAAGGCGTCCGCTTCGCGGCCGCGGTGTGTCTGTCGTGGCACTAGCCTCTCAGGTTCTCATGCAGCAAGACCGTATTCGCAACTTCGCGATCATCGCGCACATCGACCACGGCAAGTCGACGCTCGCCGACCGCATCCTCGAGCTGACGGGAGCCGTCTCGGAGCGCGACATGCGCGAGCAGCTCCTCGACACGATGGACCTCGAGCGCGAGCGTGGGATCACGATCAAGGCGCAGGCCGTGCGCGTCTCCTGGCGGGGCCACCAGCTCAACCTGATCGACACACCCGGCCACGTCGACTTCACGTACGAGGTCTCTCGCTCCCTGCAGGCGTGCGAGGGCGCGCTGCTCGTCGTCGACGCGGCACAGGGAATCGAGGCGCAGACGCTCGCGAACGCGTACCTCGCGATCGACGGCGGGCTCGAGATCGTTCCCGCGGCGAACAAGATCGACCTGCCGCAGGCCGACCCCGACGGCGCCGCGAAGGAGCTCGGGGACCTGCTCGGCGAGTTACCCGACCGCGTGCTCCGGATCTCGGCGAAGACCGGAGTGGGCGTGCCCGAGGTGCTCGACGCCATCGTCGAGCGGATTCCTGCACCAGCCGGAGACCCGGACGCACCGGCGCGTGCGCTCGTCTTCGACTCTTCCTACGACCAGTACCGCGGCGTGGTCGCGTTCGTGCGGGTCGTCGACGGCGCATTCTCGACCCGCGAGCCTCTGCGCGCGATGGCTCAGGGAACCGAGTTCGACGCCGAAGAGCTCGGCGCGATGTCGCCCGCCCGGACACCCGTCGACTCGCTGTCGGCCGGCGAAGTCGGGTACGTCATCACCGGCCTGAAGGACGTCTCTCGCCTACGCGTCGGTGACACGCTCACGTCGCGACGGCGACCCGCCGCCGGGCCGCTTCCGGGCTACCAGGATGTGAAGCCGATGGTCTTTGCGGGAATCTTCCCGACCGACTCCGATGCCTACACGGAGCTGCGGGATGCTCTCGAGCGCCTCAAGCTCAACGACGGCTCTCTCTCGTACGAGCCGGAGACGTCCCAGGCGCTCGGCTTCGGGTTTCGCTGCGGATTCCTCGGCCTGTTGCACATGGAGATCGTCCGCGAGCGCCTCGAGCGGGAGTTCGACCTCGACCTGCTGATCACCGCGCCGACCGTCGCGTACCGCGCGACGACGCGAACGGGCGAGGAGGTCGAAGTGCACAACCCGGCCGAGATGCCGCGCGAGCTCGAGCAGGTCGAGGAGCCGTACGTGAAGGCCTCCGTCATCGTTCCGAAGGACTACGTCGGCTCGGTCATGGAGCTCGCGAACGAGCGGCGGGGGAGCTTCGACCACATGGAGTATCTGAGCGAGGGCCGCGTCCTGCTCGTCTACGAGCTCCCGCTCGGCGAGATCGTCATCGACTTCTACGACCAGCTGAAGTCGCGCACGCGCGGCTACGCGAGCTTCGACTACGACGTCGCCGGCTTCCGGCCGGGTGAGCTCTCGCGTGTCGACATCCTCGTGGGCGGCGAGCAGGTCGACGCGCTCTCTCTCATCATCCATCGCGATGCCGCGTACGAGCGCGGCCGCCAACTCGTGGAGCGCCTGCGCGAGGAGATCCCTCGCCAGATGATCGACGTGCCCATCCAGGCCGCGATCGGCTCGCGGGTCATCGCGCGCGAGACCGTCAAGGCGCGCCGCAAGGACGTGCTCGCGAAGTGCTACGGAGGCGACATCTCGCGCAAGCGCAAGCTGCTCGAGAAGCAGAAGAAGGGCAAGAAGCGGATGAAGCAGGTGGGGGGCGTGGAGGTGCCGCAAGAAGCGTTCCTCGCCGTGCTCAACCTCGACTCGGAGCGGAAGCGTTCGTAGTGGGACACGTCCGCCATCTCTACGTCCACCTCCCGTTCTGCGCGCACCGCTGCGGGTACTGCGACTTCGTTACCGTCGTCGGTCGGCGCGGACAGCACGCGTCGTACGTCGATGCGCTGCTTGCGGAGCTCGACCTCGAAGGCAGCGTCCTGGCTGAGGACGTCGAGACCGTCTTTCTCGGCGGGGGGACGCCGACGTTCACGCACCCGCCGGAGCTCGCGCGGCTCCTCGAGGCGCTGCCCGCGGCGCGCGAGGTCACGGTCGAGGCCAACCCGGAGACCGTGACTCCCGAGCTCGCGGCGCTTCTGCAGGCGAACGGCGTCACGCGGGTCTCGCTCGGCGCCCAGAGCTTCCAGCCGCACCTGCTCGAGGTCCTCGAGCGGCGTGCCTCTCCCGAGGCCGTCCGGCGTTCGGTGCGTGCGCTTCGCGGGGCCGGGTTCGACAACGTCTCCCTCGATCTCCTGTACGGCATCCCCGGCCAGGGCACTGCGGACCTCGATGCGGACCTCGCCCAGGCGCTCGCGCTCGAGCCGGAGCACCTCTCCTGCTACGAGCTCGAGGCGATGCCGGGCACGCGTTTCACGCACGCCCACGGCGACGAGCTCGAGCGACAGGCAGAGGCGATGGAGGGGTACTTCGAGAAGGTCGTCGACACGGTCGTCGGCTCCGGCTACCGCTGGTACGAGACGGCGAACTTCTGCCTCGACGGCGCGCGGGCGGCCGTGCGCGACCTCCGCGCACACCATAATCTCGGCTACTGGCAGGGCCGCGACTATCTGGGGGTGGGTGTCGGCGCGGTGTCGACGGTCGCTGGCGAGCGGCGTCGCAACCTCCCGAGCATCTCGCGCTATGCGGCAGCCCTCGCGGACGGCCACCTGCCACCACGAGAGATCGAGCGGATCGACCACGCGACACGTGACCGTGAGCTCCTGCTCCTCGGCTTGCGACTCGACGAGCCCGTCGTGATCGCGGACGTCGGCGACGCGCTCGATCTCGACGCCCTCGACCGGCTCGTCGCGTCGGGTCTCGTCGAGCGATCGACGAACGGCAGAGGCGAAGAGATGCGCCTCACGCGGCGCGGCCGCTTCCTCGGCGGCGGCGTAACCGCCGAGCTCCTCGCGCGCTGATCGTGTCTACTCGACGAGCACCGCAACGCAGGGCTGGAAGCTCGCCTCCGGGTTGCAGAGGACGCCGGAGCCTCCGGTCGTGAATGGAGCAGGCGTGACGTCCTTGACGAAGTGCCCCCAGACCCACCCCGTGTTACGAGACATGTCGATGTCGGGCGGGGGGTCGTTCCCGGCTCCCATCTCTAGTCCGTTTCCCTTGTCGCACGGGTCTTCGGGACCCCCGCCCTTCCACGTGCCGGCGGAGACCTCACCGTAGCCCGTGATGTAGAAGTTTCCGAACCCGACGATCGGGTAGACCTCGTTGCCGGTACCCGTGAACGAGTCGTAGGTTGTGAAGAAGAGAGACACGAGCCGCGGGTCGTCGCTCCGCAGCGTGTTGCCCTTCTTCATCGAGGGAGTGGCGTCGCCGTCCCAGGCGAACGTCTCCGCCTTGTAGTCGTTGTTGTGGCGGTGCCAGTAGTTCCGTCCCTCCACGTACTGCGTCATGTCGTCGCCAGGGCACTTCGGATTGCTCTCCTTGCCGAAGATACGCAGGTTGAATCCGTGCATGATCTGCCCCGCGCTCGGATTGCCCGTCTGCGTGAGCACGCACCGGAACGGCGGCCAGTTCGCGAACGGATCTGCCTTCGGCACGGAGAAGAATCCTCCCGCCCCCGGGCAGTACGGCGTCGTGTCGAACCTGTTCGCCGCGTACGGCGGCCACTGGCAGCCCTGCTGGATCTCCGCCTTCAGGCTCGCGATGTTCGGATCGCAGTCGACATAGGCGCGCTGGCTGGAGTTGTCTCCGAGGTTGAACGCGATCGGCGGCTCGTCCTGGTCGCGCGCAAGCCCGCCGGCGGTTCCCATGTCGACGACGTAGCAGGCTGTCTGGCCGGCAGGATGGCTGGCCGCGTCGAAGCCCGTGAGACCGTCGACGACCTGGTCGTCGATGGTCAGCGGATCGCAGTCGCGGTCGACCGTGAGCCTGAGCCACCTGAGCGGAGTCGTCCGCTCGATGTCGCCCATGAACGAGCGTTGGACTGGGGCGTCGAGAGTCTCCTGGGCCGTGGGCGGGACGCTGTCGCCGGCGTATCCCGCGCCCGTATAGAACCAGCGGCAGTTGTTGTTGTACTCGGCATCCGGCGCGTTCGAGCAGAGCGGGAACCCGTCGACACTCGTCCTACGGAGGCGGACCTGGATCGCGAGTGCGTTCTCCTGCGACGCGGCGGCGATTTGCGGATGGGTGGCGACCGTCGAGCACGTCACCTCGCCGGAGCCGCCGCTGCACCCGAGATCCTGGGCGACGCCGAACTGAGCGTCGCACAGCAGGTCGTCGCCGACATCGGCGGTCCGGGCCAGGCAGTACCGGACCTCGACGTTCGTACCCGAACGAGTCTCGACCACGTCGTCGGGGGGATCGGGCGGCGGGTTCTCCATGTTCGAGCCGATGTCGACGACCACCGTGAGCTTGACAAGACACGAGGCGGGCGTGGAGTTGAAGTACGCGGTCGCCGGGCAGTCGACGTTTTCCAGCCACGCGCTGCGGAGCTCAGGGCGGCCGCTGCCCACAGCCTCCGCGCCGTACCCACGGATGAAGTGCACGCCGGACTGCACGGTCTGCCCGGTTCCGACTCCGTCGGCGTCGAAGCAGCGGACGATGCCGCTTCCCTGCCGGCAGAAGTCGTCGATCGGATCGCCGATCCAGTCCTCGTCCTCCATGCACGGAGGCCCGGCGGGCGGGTTACCCACGCCGCACCCGGGCCGCACGCTCGTCGCGACGACGACACCGGTTGTGGCGCTGACGGGAAAGCTCGCCCACGAGCTCTCGGTATCCCCGTCTTCCGGCTCGGTCGTCCACTGGCCGAGACCCGCCGGGGCGTCGTAGATGCAGTCCGTCGGCTCACTTCCCGTGCACACCTGACGGAAGTAGCGGACGTCGAGGATCTCCTTCGTCGGGCTCGCCTCGTCGTAGAACACGGCCGCGGCGCTCAAGGGCTGCGGAAGACGGACGGCGATCGGGAGCAGCCCCGTCAGACCGTCGACCTCCTCGATCTGTACACGGGCCTTGCGCTTGATGTCGGGGAAGAGCGGAAGCCAGCGCCAGAGGAGCGGCGAGTCGGCCTCGGTCGCCTTGACGTCGAGGATCTTCGACTCGCACACAGGCCCCTGAGGGTCGGAGAAGTCGGAGTCGGAGAAGCTGCCGCCCCACCACTGGGCCTGGTTGAGGCTCCCGTAGATCTGGTCGGGACCGACGCCGCCGATCATCTGGTTGTACGGGCTCGTATCGATGGCGCCGTCGGCCGCCGTGTGCTCGCCGAGGTACAGGCGCGCTTCCGCCTCGATGTTCGCGTCGATGTCCGAGCCGCACGGGAAGCCCCAGACCGCTCCACCCGCGAAGGCGGCCGCGTCGACCTTCGTTTGCAGGTGCTTCGCGTGCGTGAACCAGCTGCCGATCGCGACGACGATGGCGCCGAGCATCATGAGCATCGGAAGGAGGAGCGCGAAGAGCACGACGACCTGACCGCGCTCGCGGCCGCAGCGGCGGCAATCCCGCGCACCCAAGTTCCCCAACCTGTCCTTCCCCGTGGACGTACGCATTCTGCGCCGGCTTGGCGCAAATGGCAAGGGCGGCGGCAGCGGAGCCCGCGGCTACCATCGAACGAAGATGCAGCTCACCGCACGAAAGCGCGAGATCCTGCGGCGCGTCATCGAGGAGCACGTGGCCACCGGCCAGCCCGTCGGCTCGCGCGCGCTCGTGGAGCGGTCGGGGCTGGCCGTCTCGTCCTCGACCGTGCGCGGCGAGCTCGCGGAGCTCGAGGCGCTCGGCCTCCTCACCCATCCGCACACGTCCGCGGGACGTACGCCGACGGAGAACGGGTACCGGATCTACGCCGAGGAGCTCGTGGACGGCCTCGAGGGTCGCCCGGACGAGCTGGGCGTCGACCTGCGCTCGATGCGCGACGAGATCGAGCAGGCACTGCGCGTGACCACGGAGATGCTCTCGGATGCGACGCGGCTGCTCGCGCTGGTCTCCGCCCCTTCGCTCGAGACGGCGTCGATCCGCCACATCGAGGTGCTCACGCTGCAGCCCTCGAGCGTCATGGTCGTCCTCATCACCTCCACCGGTGGCGTGACGAAACGTGTCTTCCGCCTCGCCGGGCCCGTCGACCCCGGACTCGTCGCCTGGGCGGGTGAGTACCTCGAAGAGCAGGTCGTCGGCCAGCGTCTCGGCTCGCGATCCGTTCGCCGCCGGCTCGAGGCGCCAGAGCTGACGGCGCGCGAGCGCGCGTTCCTGGGGCTCATCGGACAGACGCTGCTCGAGGTGGGGTCAGAGGCAGGTCCCGAGGTCTTCGTCGGCGGGGCAGCTGGGCTCGTTGAAGGCGCGCGCGTGGAGGAGGTCGAGGCCACGATGCGTCTGGTCGAGCTTCTCGAACGTCGAGCCGCCGTGCTCGCACTGGTGAGCGAAGCGCTCGAGCCGCAGCGACCGGTCGTCCACGTCGGACCCGAAGTCGACGGGGCGGAGCTCCACTCGGTCTCGCTCGTCGGTGCGACCTACGGCATCCGCGCGACTCCGCTCGGCGCGGTTGGGCTCATCGGCCCGCTGCGCATGGACTACGAAAAGGCGATTCGCACCGTTCGCGCCGCGGCGTTCGAGCTCTCGCGGTTCGTCGAAGACGTGTACGAAGACGGCTGACATGGCGAAGACGGAGGCGGACTACTACGAGCTGCTCGGTGTCTCTCGTGGCGTCGGCGAGGCCGAGATCAAGCAGTCGTTCCGCAAGCTCGCACGGGAGCTCCATCCGGATGTCTCCGAGGCGCCGGACGCCGAGCGTCGCTTTCGTGACGTCGCGGAGGCCTACGAGGTCCTCTCGGACCCCGAGCGCCGCGCCCTGTACGACCGGTACGGCAAGGCGGGCCTGCAGCGCGGTGGCTTCGAGCCTGCGTACGGCGACTTCGGAAGCCTCGCGGATGTCTTCGCGGCGTTCTTCGGAGAGGACCTCGTCGCCGGGAGGCAGCGAGGACGCGCGCAGCGGGGCGGTGATGTGCAGGTGGTCGTCGACATCGAGCTCGAGGAGGCATTCACAGGCGCGGACGTCGAGATCCCCGTGGAGGTCGCCGTTGCGTGCGAGCGCTGTCAGGCGTCGGGAGCGGAACCAGGCACGTCGACGAGGCGGTGTCCGACCTGCGAGGGAGCGGGGGCCGTGCGCAGCGTGTCGCAGAACATCTTCGGCCAGTTCGTCCAGCAACGAACGTGTCCCGACTGCGCCGGGGCCGGCGAGGTGCTCGAGCAGCCGTGCTCCGAGTGCACGGGGGAAGGTCGCGTGGTGCTGCGTCGGGACCTTGCGGTCGAGATTCCGCCCGGAATCCACGACGGCCAGCAGATTCGCGTACGCGGCGAGGGTCATGCCGGCTTTCGTAGCGCCGACCGGGGCCACGCGTTCGTCGCGGTCCGCGTGCGCCCGGACTCCCGCTTCGTACGTGATGGCGATGATCTCCACACGGCCGTCCGGTTGACGATGACCGATGCCGCGCTCGGGACGACAGCGGCCGTGCCCTCGCTCGCGGGCGAGGTCGAGTTCGCCGTTCCGGCCGGCACGCAGCCGGGCGAGGTCCGGGCTCTGCCCGGTCACGGGATGCCGTCGCTGCGCGGGTCGGGTCATGGGTCGCTGTACGTCCGTCTCGACGTGGCCGTTCCCACCTCGCTCGACGAGGAGCAACGCCGCCTGCTCGAGGACGTCGATGCTCGCCTCGGGCCGGACGCGTACGTCGAGAAGCCCGACGACGAGGGATTCTTCCGCCGCCTGAAGAGCGCGCTGCGCTGAGCGGCCTCCGGCGCGTGGCCGTCCGCGTGCCGGCGAGCGAGGCAGAGAAGGTCGCGGCGCAGCTGCTCGACCTCTTCCCGGCGGGGATCCAGGAGCGGGCTCTCGGAGGCTCGGCCGAGCTGGCCGTCTACACGGACGAAGCGGGTGAGGCGGTGCTTCGCGACGTGTTTCCCGACGCCAGCATCGAGCTCGTCGAGGGGGGCTGGGAGGATCGCTGGAAGGATTTCCACCGACCGACATGGGTAGGAGGCCTGTGGATCGGTCCGCCGTGGATCACGCCGCCGACCGACGACGCGGTCGTCGTGGATCCGGGACGCGCGTTCGGAACGGGCGCCCATCCGACGACGCGCGCGTGCATCGAGCTGTTGGCGCGTCTCGAGCGCGGCAGCCTCGTGGACGCAGGCTGCGGCTCCGGGGTCGTCGCCGTAGCGGCGGCGCGGCTCGGGTTCGCGCCTGTCTATGCCGTCGATCTCGACGAGGTCGCCGTGGAGGTCGCCGCCGGAACGGTGCGTCGGAACGAGGTCGTCGTGGACGTGTGCCGGGCCGACGTGCTGCGGGACGAGCTGCCCAGTGTCGACATCGTCGTCGCGAACATCGAGCTGCTCGTCGTCGAGCAACTCCTCGAGTGCCTCGCGGCGCGCGTTGCCGTCACGGCGGGCTATCTCGAGGCGGAGACGCCGCGCGCACGGGGCTGGACGCACGACGAGCGACTCGAGGTCGAGGGCTGGGCAGCTGACACTTGGCGAAGACGGCACTAAGCTAGGCCCCTCGATGGCGACGTTCTCGGTTCGGTTCCTCGGTTGCAAGGTCTCATACGCGGACGCGCGGGCCGTGCGCGACCGCCTGCTCGCCGACGGCCATGCAGAGGTGGCCGCGGCGGGCGACGTAGCGGTCGTGAACACCTGCTGTGTCACGCACGAGGCCGTGTCGAAGTCGAGGCAGGCCGTCTCGCGTGCCGCCAGAACGCATCGCCGCGTGTACGTGACCGGGTGCGCGGCGAATCTCACCGGCACATTCGAGACCACTGCGCCGAACGTCACCGTGCTTGCTCGCCGGAGCGAGGACATTGCCGACGTGATCGCCGGCGACGTCGGCGCGATTGGGTGCGTCCTGGCCGATGCGCGGCTCGAGCGGACGCGTGCGTTCGTGAAGATCCAGGACGGCTGCTCGTTCTCGTGTGCCTTCTGCGTGATCCCGCTCGTCCGCGGGGCGACGCGGAGCCGGCGTGCGGCCGCCGTCCTCGACGAGATCGAGCGTCGCGTTGCACAGGGGCACCGCGAGATCGTCCTCACCGGCGTCAATCTCGGATGCTTCCGCGATCGCGAGGCGGGCTTCACGCTTGCGCGGCTCGTCCGCGAGGCGGGCGCCGTCTCCGGACTCGAGCGTCTCCGGCTCTCGTCGATCGAGGTGAACCATCTCACCGAGGACCTCGTGGCAGCTCTGCGCGAGACCGACGTCGTCTCCCGGCACCTCCACGTGCCCATGCAGTCCGGCGACGACGGCGTGCTCCGCGCCATGTGCCGCCGCTACTCGTCGGCGACGTACGTCGCGAAGCTCGAGCCGCTCGACGACTTCAACCTGACGGCGGATGTGATCGTCGGCTTCCCCGGCGAGGATGCACCGGCCTTCGAGCGCACGCTCGAGGTCGTGCAGCGCGCGAGGATCACGCGCGTGCATGCCTTCCCGTACTCGCCACGGCCCGGCACTGCGACGGCCGCGGCCGACACGGTGCCGGCGGCCGTGAAAAAGGAGCGAAGCGCGAGGCTGCGCGCTCTCTCGGACGAGCTGTCGCAGCGCCGCTGGGCGTCGAGAGTGGGCACGACCGACCGCGTCCTCGTGGATCGACCGGGCCGCGGATACGGGGACGACTACACGCCGTGGCTCGTCGCGGGCGAGGTCGGCCAGATGGTCCGTGCGCGCGCCGTCGGAGTCTCCGAGGAGGGCATCCTTGCCGTCGCAGCCTGACTCCTGTCTCTTCTGTCAGCTGGTGGCCGAAGGCGACCACGTCCACGCCGATGACGGGTTCGTCGCCATCCGCGACATCAATCCGATCGCCGAGACGCACCTTCTCGTCCTCCCCGAGCGACACATCGACACGTTCCGTGACATCGATGCGTTCCCGGACGACGAAGCCGGGCGCATGCTGCGGTTCGTCGCCCACACGGCTTCGGCAGCCGGGCTCGACGACTACAAGGTCCTCGTGAACGTGGGTGAGGGCGGCGGGCAGACGATCTTCCATCTCCACTGGCACGTTCTCGGTGGGCGCTTCGACACGGCCAAGCTCACTCGTGCACTCGAGCTGGAGACGGCGTCGTGAGCCTCATCGTGCGCATCGAGGAGGAGCTGAAGGCCGCGCGCCTCGCACGAGACGAGGATCGCCGCGACGCGTTGAGCCTCGTCCTCAACGCCTTGCAGGGGGCGCAAAAGGAGCTGCAGCGCACGTTGTCGGACGACGAGGAGCTGCAGGTGCTTCAACGCGAGCGCAAGCGGCGTGTCGAGGCGGCCGAGGCCTTCCACGCGGCCGGCCGTGAAGAGCAGGCCGACGACGAGGAGTACGAGCTCGAGATCCTCGAGGAGTTCATGCCCGAGCCCATGTCGGAGGACGAGATCGAGGAGATCATCGACGACGTCATCTCCGAGGTCGGTGCCACGAGCATCCGCGACATGGGTCGTGTCATGGCGGGCGTGATGCACCAGGTCTCGGGACGGGCTGACGGCTCGACCGTGAGTCAGCTCGTCAAGGAGAAGCTCGCGTAGAGGGAGATGGGCGAGGCACCCCTCGCCCCTACACTCACGCCTGATGAAGCAGGTACTCGACGTCACGAACGAGGTGGCAGCAGAGCTTGCCGGCGTCGAGGACGGCGTCCTCGACGCGCTGCGCGAGCGGCTGCAGTGCACGATCGCGCTCCGCGGCAATCGCCTCACGCTGGGCGGCGACGACAAGCACGTCGTCGCAGCTCGCGCCGTGCTCGACGAGCTCGTCGAGCTCGTCGAGGGCGGGCACGAGATCGGGCCGGACACGGTCGGCGCGGTGCTGGCGGCACTCGATCAGGTCGACGACGTACGTGACGTGTTCGACGACGTGGTCTGGCGTCATCGCGGAAAGAACATCACGCCGAAGACCGTGAATCAGAAGCGCTACGTCGACGCGATCCGCAGCTCCACCGTCACCTTCGGGATCGGCCCTGCCGGCACGGGGAAGACCTACCTGGCGATGGCGCTCGCGGTGTCGGCGCTCTCGGAGGGCGCGGTCGGCCGCCTCATCCTCACGCGTCCTGCGGTCGAGGCGGGCGAGCGGCTCGGATTCCTCCCCGGGGACATACTCGCGAAGGTCGATCCGTACCTGCGGCCGCTGTATGACGCGCTCTACGACATGCTCGACGCCGAGCGGTTGACCGGGTTCATGGAGCGCGGCACGATCGAAGTCGCGCCGCTCGCGTTCATGCGCGGCAGGACGCTCAACGACTCGTTCGTCGTGCTCGACGAGGCGCAGAACACGACACCGGAGCAGATGCAGATGTTCCTGACGCGGCTCGGCTTCGGCTCCAGGATGGTCGTCACCGGCGACGTGACGCAGATCGATCTGCCGCGGGAGCAGGCGTCCGGCCTCATACAGGTGCGCGAGATCCTCGCGGGGATCGACGGCATCGGCTTCGTCGAGTTCGGCAACGAGGACGTCGTGCGGCACAAGCTCGTGCAGCGAATTGTCGAGGCGTACAAGCGTCACGCCGAGGAGACCGGCACGGCGCGGCGCCGGTGATCACGGTCGAGACGGACAACCGTAGCGGCGCTCCGATCGAGGGGGAGGAAGCCGCGGCGCTCGCGCGGCGCGTGCTGACCGCCGAGGGCGTGACCGACGCCGAGCTCGGCATCTCGTGGGTGGGAGCGAAGGAGATGCGGACGCTGAAACGGGAGCATCTCGGGATCGACGAGGCGACCGACGTCCTGTCCTTTCCGATCGACGGTCGCGACGCGGTGCCGGAGGGCGTGCCCCGCGCGCTCGGCGACGTCATCCTGTGCCCGGACGTCGTCGGCGAGGAATGGCGCTCACCGCTCGTGCACGGATTGCTCCACCTGCTCGGCTACGAGCACGGTGACGAGATGGCAACCCGCGAGCGCGCGTACGCGTTGCCATGACCCGCCAGGGCTCGACGTCGCTCTTCCAGAGCTTCAATTTCGCCGCGGAAGGGATCGTCCACGCGGTTCGGACCCAGCGGAACCTCTGGATCCACTTCGCCGTCGCTGTTGCGGTGCTCATCGCGGCTGTCGGCTTCGGGGCGACGGAGCTCGAGCTCGCGGTGCTGTTGCTCGCGATCACGTTCGTGCTCGTCGCGGAGCTCGTGAACACGGCGGTCGAGGCCGCCGTCGACGTTGCCTCCACCTCGTTCGACCCGATGGCGAAGATCGCGAAGGACATCGCCGCGGGCGCGGTACTCGTGGCAGCGCTGAACGCGGTCGCCGTCGGCTATCTCGTGTTCTCGGGCGAGGTCGCGACGCGAAGCTCCCGGTTCCTCACGCGTCTCTCGGACGCGCCGGCGGAGCTCACGCTCGTCGCGCTGGCCGTGACGGTGATCCTTGTCATCGCCGTCAAGGCGTACACGGGGCGCGGCACACCTCTTCGTGGTGGACTGCCATCCGGTCACGCGGCGGTGGCGTTCGCGGGGTGGATGGCCGTGACGCTTCTGCTCGACGACTCGTCGCAGCGCTTTCTCATCTCGTCCGTGACGTTCATCATGGCGTTGCTTGTGGCGCAGACCCGTGTGGAATCCGGCGTTCACTCGGCCTCAGAGGTCGCGAGCGGCGCGGTCCTCGGGGGGCTCGTCACGCTGTTGCTCTTCCAGGCGTTCGGATGAGCGGTCCTTCGGATCACGAGCTGCTCGCGGCAGCGGACGGTGTCGCCGCGCGTGCGTATGCGCCGTACTCGACCTTCCACGTCGGCTGCGTCGTTCTGGCGCACGACGGACGCGTGATCGAGGGCGTCAATGTCGAGAACGCGGCGTACCCGCTCGGTGTGTGCGCAGAGCGCACGGCTCTCGCGCGTGCCGTCGCGGAGGGCTACCGCCCGGGCGACTTCGTGGTCGCGGCGATCACCGCGTCGCCGTGTGGCGGCTGCCGGCAGTGGCTCCACGAGATGCGCATCGAGCGGGTCGTGTTCCGCAACGGCGGCCGCGTCGTGACGATGACCCCGCACGAGCTCTTGCCCGAATCGTTCGACAGCGGCGACCTCGCGTGAGATTTCCGTTGGAGAGTCGGCAGCGTTTCGGCACTGTTCCGTGTCCCATACGTACGGTTTTCGACGATATGCTCGCAGTGGGTGGTGGGCCGGGGTGCCCCGGAGGAAGGCATCCGTGAAGAGTGGCTTCGTAGCGGTTGCCGGTCGCCCGAATGTCGGGAAGTCGACGCTCGTGAACGCGCTCTGCGGCGAGAAGATTGCCATCACGTCGAGTGTCCCGAACACGACCCGCCGCCGCCTCTTCGGTGTGGCGCACGGCCCCGACTACCAACTGGCGCTCGTCGACCTGCCGGGCTTCCAGCGTCCGATGGATGCGCTCACCGAGCGCATGCAGCAGACCGTCGACGCGGCGTTCGAGGACGTCGACGCGGTCTTGCTCGTCGTCGACGCCCGTGCGCACATCGGCGCAGGCGACCGCTTCGTCGGGCGGCGTGTCTTCGGCCTCGACAAGCCGGTGATCATCGCGCTCAATAAAGTCGATCGGCTGAAGCCGGCGCACATCGCGTCGCAGATGAAAGTGGCTGCGGGCCTCGGCGACTTCCACGCTCTCCATCCGGTCAGCGCGAAGACGAAGGAGGGTGTCGGCGAGCTTCGCGACGATCTCGTCTTCCTTCTGCCGGAGGGGCCGGCGTACTTCCCCGACGAGCAGCGGACCGATCTCTCGCTGGAGGAGCGCGTCGCAGAGGTCATTCGGGAGAAGGCGCTGCACCTGACGAGGGAGGAGGTGCCGCACGCGATCACCGTCGAGGTCGAGGAGATCGAGGACCGCCGGCTCCGTGCCCTGATCTACGTGGAGACGGAGTCGCAGAAGGGCATCCTCGTCGGGAAGAAGGGCGCGATGGTGCGTGAGATCGGCACGCGGGCCCGTCCGGAGGTCGAGGCGCTCGTCGGACGACCGCTCTTCCTCGAGCTCCTGGTCAAGGTGCGACCGAAGTGGCGCCGTGACCCGCGCATGCTCGAGCGCCTCGGGCTGTAGCAGCGCCCGCTCTACACTCCGACGGTGGCGAAAGCTCCCGCACTCGTCGGCGGCTTCGAGCTCCCGTCCGGCCCGCGGCTTCCGCGCGTCGGCTCGGTCGACGCGGTCGCGCTGGAGGAGCGCGCAGCCACGCTCGCGAAGCGCTCGATCAAGCGCGAGTCGAAGGTGCAGGCGCTCGAGCTCGCCGTTCGCATGATGGATCTGACGACCCTCGAGGGCCAGGACACGCCCGGCAAGGTCGCCGCGCTCTGCTCGAAAGCGATGCGGCCCGATCCGGTCGACCCGTCCGTACCCTCGGTCGCGGCGGTCTGCATCTATCCGAACCTCGTCGGCGTCGCCAGAGAGCGTCTCGACGGGAGCGGCGTGAAGGTTGCGTCGGTGGCAACGGCGTTCCCGTCGGGCCAGTCGCCGACGGACATCAAGGTCGCCGAGACGAGCGCGGTCGTCGAGCTCGGCGCCGACGAGGTCGACATGGTGATCGATCGCGGGGCGTTCCTTTCGGGCCGCTACGCGAAGGTGTTCGACGAGATCGTGCGCGTGAAGGAAGCATGCGGCGAAGCGCACCTCAAGGTGATCCTCGAGACGGGCGAGCTCGGCACCTACGACAACGTCCGCCGCGCCTCGCTCATCGCGATCGCCGCCGGCGCCGACTTCATCAAGACGTCGACCGGGAAGATCAGCCCGGCGGCGACACTGCCCGTGACGCTCTGCATGATGGAGGTCGTCCGCGACGTCTACGCCGAGACGGGCCATATCGTCGGAATCAAGCCCGCCGGCGGAATACGCGCTTCGAAGCAGGCGGTCCAGTACCTCGTCACGCTCTACGAGACGCTCGGGCCGCAGTGGATGACGCCCGATCTCTTCCGCTTCGGCGCATCGTCTCTCCTCAACGACGTCCTCATGCAGCTCCGCAAGGAGAAGACGGGGCGCTACCAGTCCGGCGACTACTTCACCATCGACTGATGACACGCGTCTGGACACACGGCGTCTGGACGATCCGGGCCGGACGCGAGGACGACTTCGTCGCCGCTTGGACGGAGCTCGTACCGCTGGGACGCGGTCTCGGATCGGGGGACCCGTTGCTGCTTCGTGATCGCGACCGAGCGAGCACGTTCCGGAGCTTCGGGTCGTGGCCGGACCTCGAGACGGTCGAGCGTTTCCGCGAGGAGCTCGGTTCGCGCCCCGGCATGTTCGAGAGCATCGTCGACGGCCTCGAGACGTTCACGTTGGACGAGGTGTACCCCGGTGACTGAGGTCGAGCGCCGCACTTCCCGCCCGCCGTCTACTTTCGAGTGGGAGTACGCACCCGCGCCCGAGGCGCGGGACATCGTCCAGATCCGCGAGCGCTACGGCCTGTTCATCGGCGGCGAGGAAGTCGAGCCGAGCAGCGGCGAGTGGCTCCCTTCGATCTCGCCGTCGACCGAGGAGCACCTCTTCGAGATCGCACAGGCCGGCGAGAAGGACGTCGCGAGTGCTGTCGGCGCGGCACGGGATGCATTCGAGAACGGCTGGTCGGAGCTCGCGCCGTCGGAGCGTGCCAAGTACCTCTTCCGGCTCGCGCGGCTGCTCCAGGAGCGCTCGCGCGAGCTCGCCGTCGCCGAGTCGCTCGACGGAGGGAAGCCCATTCGCGAGTCGCGCGACGTCGATGTCCCGCTCGCCGCCGCGCACTTCTTCTACTACGCGGGCTGGGCCGACAAGCTCGAGTACGCCTTCCCGAACCGCACGCCGCGGCCGCTCGGAGTCGCGGCGCAGATCATCCCGTGGAACTTCCCGCTGCTCATGCTCGCTTGGAAGATCGCGCCGGCGCTCGCATGCGGGAACACCGTCGTCCTGAAGCCCGCCGAGACGACGCCGCTGACGGCGATGATCTTCGCCGACATCTGCCGGCAGGCCGAGCTGCCGCCCGGCGTCGTGAACCTCGTCACGGGCGACGGCACGACGGGTGCACACCTCGTACGCAACGAGGGGATCGACAAGGTCGCATTTACCGGCTCGACCGAGGTCGGGAAGCTGATCATGCGCGAGCTCGCCGGTCGCGACGTGCGCCTGACGCTCGAGCTGGGCGGCAAGGCGGCCAACATCGTGTTCGACGACGCGGCGCTCGACCAGGCCGTCGAGGGGATCGTCAACGGCATCTACTTCAATCAGGGGCACGTGTGCTGCGCCGGGTCGCGGCTCCTCGTCCAGGAGTCGATCTACGAGCCGCTACTCGAGAAGCTCAAGCGCCGCCTCTCGACGCTCCGTGTGGGCGACCCGCTCGACAAGAACACCGACGTCGGTGCGATCAACTCGAAGGCGCAGCTCGACAAGATCCGCGAGCTCGTCGCGAGCGGCGAGGAGGAGGGTGCGGAGATCTTCCAACCCGAGTGCCAGCTGCCGGAGCGCGGGTATTGGTTCGTGCCGACGCTGTTCACGAATGTCGCGCAGAGCTACCGGATCGCACAGGAGGAGATCTTCGGCCCGGTGCTCTCCGTGCTCACGTTCCGGACACCGGAGGAGGCGGTCGAGAAGGCGAACAACACGCCGTACGGCCTCTCCGCCGGCGTATGGACAGAGAAGGGCTCGCGGATCCTGTGGATGGTCCAGCGGCTCCGCGCGGGAGTCGTGTGGGCGAACACGTTCAACCGCTTCGATCCGACGTCGCCCTTCGGCGGGTATCGCGAGTCCGGCTTCGGACGCGAAGGCGGCCGGCACGGCCTCGATCCGTACTTGAGGTTCGACGAGTGAGCCGACTCTCGGTCAAGAAGACCTACAAGCTGTACATCGGAGGCGCATTCACGCGCTCCGAGTCCGGTCGCACGTTCGAGGCCGACGGCCACAACGTCGCCCGCGCCTCGCGCAAGGACGCCCGCGATGCGGTTCGCAGTGCGCGGTCCGCGCTGGCGGGCTGGTCAGGGCTCACGGCGTACAACCGAGGCCAGGTGCTCTACCGGCTTGCGGAGATGATGGAGGCCCGAGCATCCGACCTCGAGCAGGCCTGTACCGGGCGCGACGAGGTCGAGTCGGCCATCGATCTCACGGTCTGGTACGCCGGGTGGGCGGACAAGATCGCCCAGGTCCTCGGCAGCTCGAACCCCGTCGCGGGGCCGTACTTCGACTTCACCATCCCCGAGCCGACGGGCGTCGTGGCGATCCTCGCGCCGTCCGAGCCGCCGTTGCTCGGGCTCCTCTCGCGGATGCTCCCGGCTCTCGTCGGAGGAAACACCGTCGTCACGGTGGCGGGGGAGGCGAACGCGATCGCCGCGTTCGAGCTCTCCGAGGCGCTCGCGACATCGGATTTCCCCTCCGGTTCCGTCAACGTGCTCACGGGCTTCGCCGACGAGCTCGCGCCCTGGCTCGCCGGGCACATGGACGTGAACGCGATCGACCTCACAGGCGTCGAGAGCTCGACGGCCGAGCTCGAGCGAGCCGCGTCGGAGAACGTCAAACGCGTCGTGCGCTCGTCGGCGGATGCTCGGAGCCCGTGGGAGATCGCCGCGTTCCTCGAGCTGAAGACGGTCTGGCACCCGATCGGGCTGTAGCGCTACCCGCCCGCCGCGTGCACGGCCTGCCGGAAGCTCCCGCCGACCTGCTGTGCCCGCCACGACCCGTGCCTCCGGCGATCGCGACACGGCGTACGACTGCGCCGGCCGCCGCCAGTCCGAAGCGCATCGACTGAAATGGACGCGCGGCTGTGACACCTGGTTTGCGACCGGGTGTTTACGATCCTCGCGTGAGCAAGCTCAGCCAGGCCATCGCCGAAGGCGACGGCATCTCCTTCGTGGTCGAGGTCTCGGATGCGCCGAGCGCACGGGCGGCTGCGGCCCACGGAGCCGACGCGCTCGCGGCGCTGACCAATGCGAACGCGGTCCGCCTCAGCTCGCAGCTCCCCTTCCTGCACCTCGGCCGGATGTTCGACGCGCAGGGCTCGGCCGCCGACGCGGTCGTCATCAAGCCCGACCTGGCGATGTGGGACGAGGCGCACGCGTTCGGCCTCGAGTGCGTCGTGCGTGTCTGGCAGTCGTCGGATCTCGAGCGTGCGCTGCACTACTTCGACCCGGAGGTCTTCCTACTGTCGGTCCCGGAGGGCTCTGACGACGACCCGCTCATCGTTCTGCTGGGGTTGCTCCACGACGTTCCCGCGGGCAAGCTCGCGATCGCAGAGCTTCACGACGCGACGCCCGAGGACGTCTCCGAGCTCGAACGGTCCGGTGTGGACGCGGTGCTCGTCTCGCTGGACGGACTCGCAGCGCTGATCCAGGCCGGTCCGCCGGACGTCTGATCACGCGACGACGCGGCCGGCGTCGATCCATGCCCGAGGCACGTCTCGCCGGGCGTCGATCGCATCCGACAACGGCACGTCCACGATCTCGTTCCCACGAACCGCCGCCATGCGTCCCCAGGCGCCGCGGTCGGCGAGCTCCGCCGCATGCAGGCCCAGCCGTGTGGCGAGAAAGCGGTCGCGCGCCGTCGGCGTCCCCCCGCGCTGCACGTGCCCGAGGACGGTGACGCGTGTGTCGAAGCCCGTGAGACGCTCGATCTCGTCGGCGACGACCTGCGCGACCCCGCCGAGCCGCGCGTACCCGTACTCGTCGAGCTCCCGTACGACCGGAGCGTCGCGCTCTCCGGATCTCCGCGTCAGGCCGTAGCCTTCGGCGACGACGACGATCGAGAAGTCCTTTCCCTCCTCCTGGCGCGCGGTCACGTGGTCGGCGACGTCCTCGATCGCCATCGGAACCTCGGGAACGAGGATG
Source organism: Gaiellaceae bacterium (assembly GCA_035514135.1). Taxonomy (GTDB): domain Bacteria; phylum Actinomycetota; class Thermoleophilia; order Gaiellales; family Gaiellaceae; genus GMQP-bins7. The sequence goes on from DATKBJ010000014.1 coordinate 27,623, forward strand.
ACGTCGGCTCCACCCGCAATCCCGGAAGCAGCGGCGATCCAGCCCGTGTTGCGGCCCATGACCTCCACGACCATCACGCGGTTGTGGGACTCGGCCGTGGTGTGGAGGCGGTCGATCGCTTCGGTGCAGACGTGCACCGCGGTGTCGAACCCGATCGTGACGTCCGTCCCGCCGATGTCGTTGTCGATCGTCTTCGGAACGCCCACGACGGCGACGCCGACCTCCGCGTGAAGCCGTTGTGCAATGCCGAGCGTGCCCTCGCCACCGATTGCCACGACGCCGTCTAGTCCGAGCTCGGCAAGCGCCTCCGTCAGCAGCTCGACGCCGCGTTCCTCGCGAAAGCAGTTGTAGCTCGACGTCCCGAGGATCGTCCCCCCGCGCGGCAGGATCCCGGCGACCGCGCGCCGGTCGAGCGCGAGCGTGGTGCGCTCCGCGAGCCCCCGCCATCCGTCGCGAATGCCGATGACGTCGTGTCCGCCCGCAACGGCGCCGCGCACGATCGCGCGGACCGCCGCATTCAAGCCGGGACAGTCGCCGCCGCCGGTGAGGACTCCGAAGCGCATCGATGCCGGAGGTGGGGGTCGAACCCACACGTCCCGAGGGACACGGGATTTTGAGTCCCGCGCGTCTGCCAGTTCCGCCACTCCGGCGAGCGAGCCGATCGTACAGCGGGGTTCGATTTGCGCATGGCGGCGGCAGTGCGGATACTTGTGGAACGCCGGCCCTGAGCCGGCGCGCTACCGGGTGAATCGATGTGAGGAGGACAGGTTGACTGCAAAGAACAGGGTGCTCGCCGCACTCGGGCTGCTGACTGCCGCGCTAGCGCTGGTCGCTGCCGGTTGTGGCGGCGACGACGGCGGTACCGGTGTCGAGGTCACGGCGCTGCCGTCGTCCTCGTGCACGGGTCTCGAGTACGAGGGAGAGGGCGATCCGGACGTCCTGATCGCGTCCGACTTCCCGCTCCAGGGCTCGTCGCGCACGCAGACCGAGCAGATCGTCGCTGCGATCCGCTTCGAGCTCGAGTCGCGCGACTGGAAGGCCGGGGACTACAACGTCGCGTTCCAGTCCTGTGACGACGCGACCGCGCAGGCCGGCAAGTGGGACTCGGGCAAGTGCTCGCAGAACGGCAACGCCTACGCGGCGAACGACTCCGTGGTCGCCGTCATCGGGACGTTCAACTCCGGGTGCGCGGCGATCATGATCCCGCTGCTCAACGAGGCTCCCGACGGTGGCATCGCGATGATGTCCCCGGCGAACACGTATCCGTGCCTGACCGTGAACCTGCCGGGCGGCTGTGCTGCGTCGGAGCCGGACAAGTACTACCCGACGGGCAGCCGGAACTACGCGCGTGTCGCGCCGGCTGACGACTACCAGGGCGCCTTCACCGCCGAGTTCATGCAGAAGCAGGGCGTGAAGAGCCTCTACATCCTGAACGACAAAGAGGCCTACGGTCTCGGCGTCGCGAACACGACCCGCGCAGCCGCAGAGTCGCTCGGGATCACCATCGCCGGCTTCGAGGCGTGGGATCCGAAGGCATCGAGCTACGAAGCCCTGTTCAAGAAGATCGAGGGCTCGAACGCCGACGCGGTCTTTCTCGGCGGGCTCATCGACGAGAACGGAGCCCAGGTGATCAAGGACAAGGTCGCCGTGCTCGGCCCGAACGACGGCGCCGTCAAGCTGTTCGCACCGGACGGCTTCACGACGCAGTCCACGATTGACACTTCCGGGAACGCCTCGGCCGGCATGTTCATGTCGGTCGCCGGCGTGCCGATCGACGCCTTCACCGGAACCGCTGCGGAGTACATCCAGCGGCTCCAAGAGGGCCCGCTCGCGGGCAAGGCGATCGACCCGTACGCGATCTACGGCGCGCAGGCGGCGCAGATCGTCCTCGACGCGATCGCCGCGTCCGACGGCTCGCGCACGAGCATCATCGAGCAGATGTACGCGACCGAGGTCGAGAACGGCCTGCTCGGCGACTTCGGGTTCAACGAGAACGGCGATCCGACGAACGCGCGCGGCGCGGTCGTCGGCTTCACGATGTACGTCGCCACGGACAAGCTCGAGACGGTGGACAACTTCTCGCCGTCGCCCGAGACCGTTGCGGCGGCGGGCGCCTAGTAACAGCGCTCGCGCGGGAGTTCGACAAAGGCGGGAGGGCATTGCCCTCCCGCCTTGTTTCTGTTTAGAGTCGCTCCTCCATGGCGACCGCGACGGCCGCACTGCATCGCATACGAGGGTCGAGCATCATCGATGCGATCGGGCTCCTCCTTCTTGCGCTCGTCGTCCTCTGGCTCATCTTCAAGCTCGCCGAGAACCCGACGCGCTTCCTGAACGTCTCGATCATCGGGGCGACCAACGGCGCGATCTACGGCCTCGTCGCGCTCGGGTACACGCTCGTCTACGGAATCTTGCAGCTCATCAACTTCGCGCACGGCGACGTGTTCGCGCTCTCGGGGCTCGTGGCGAGCACGATGATCATCTCTGTCTTCAAGCTCGACGACGACACGGGAGTGCTGATGATCCTCATCGGGCTCCTGGGGACGCTGGCGGTGACAGTGCCGCTCTTCGCGCTCCTGAACGGGACGATCGAACGCGTCGCGTACAAACCGCTACGCAATGCGCCCCGGCTGGCGCCCTTGATCACGGCCGTGGGCGTCTCGTTCATCATCCAGAACTTCTCGCTCGCGGTCTACGGCGTCGAGTTCAGGTCGGTTCCGAACTTCATCCCGCGGACAGACGCCATCCATATCGGTGGGGTCGCCATCCAGTGGAACAAGGTTGCCGTCTTCTGCATCGTCATCCCGGTGCTGGTCATCCTCACCTGGTTCGTCCGGTCGACGCGCCAGGGCAAGGCGATGCGCGCCGTCTCCCAGGACAAGGAGGCGTCGGCGATGATGGGAATCGACGTCAACCGGACGATCTCGGTGACGTTCTTCCTCGCGGGGAGCCTTGCCGCAGTCGCCGGTCTCGTCTATCTCCTCCAGTTCAACATCCGGTACGACACGGGCTTCGAGCTCGGCCTCATCGCCTTCACGGCGGCCGTCCTGGGAGGCATCGGCAACCTCACCGGAGCGGTGCTCGGCGCGATGATGATCGGCATGGTGCAGGCCTTCAACGAAGGCCTCGACGGCACTCCCGGTGGAGACTGGACGCGCTCCATCGTCTTCGGGATCCTCATCGCCGTCCTCGTCTTCCGGCCGCAGGGCCTGCTCGGCGAGCGGACGCCGGAGGGCGCATGAGCGAGGCGGTCAAGTCGTTCTCGCAGCGCGCGCGCGCGGACAAGGCGTGGTGGCTCGCCGGCGCGCTCGTCGTCATCGGCGTCGTGTACCCGTTCGTCGTTGACTCGCTCCAGGCGATTCCGCTCATCGGGGACTTCGTCCCACGAACGGGCTCGATGGTCGTGATGCTCGTCGTCACGATGATGGCCCTGGGCCTCAACGTCGTCGTCGGGTATGCGGGGCTCCTCGACCTCGGGTACGTCGCGTTCTATGCGGCGGGCGCGTACGTGGCGGGCTGGCTCGCGTCGGTGCAGTTCGAGGACATCAACTTCCACTTCCTCTCCAAGGGCGGCGGCGAGGCGGGTATTCACATCTCGATGTGGCTCGTGCTCATCGTCGCGGGCGTCTTCACCACGGTCGTCGGCATCGCCATTGGACTCCCGACACTCCGTCTTCGGGGCGACTACCTCGCGATCGTGACGCTCGGGTTCGGTGAGATCGTCCCGCAGTTCGTGCGCAACGCCGACAACGTCGGTGGCTTCAATCTGACCAACGGAACCTTCGGCATCGCCCCGATCGACTCACTCGGCTTCGGAAGCTTCGTCTTCCGGCAGCAGTCGAACAAGGACGACCTCTATTACTGGACGGCGATCGGGCTGCTCCTGTTCACCGTCTTCTGTTGCATTCGCCTGCGCGACTCGCGCCTCGGGCGCGCGTGGATCGCGATCCGCGAGGACGAGACGGCGGCGGCGGCGATGGGCGTGCCCCTCATGCGCACGAAGACGTGGTCGTACGCGATCGGCGCCTTCTTCGGCGGCGTGGCCGGCGCCTTCTACGCGAGCTACAAGGCCGGCGCGTTCCCTGCGGACTTCTTCTTCAACTTCTCGATCTTCCTGCTGTGCATGGTCATCCTCGGTGGGATGGGGTCGATCTGGGGCGTGTTCCTGGGCGGGATGATCCTCGGATACCTCAACATCGAGGGCCTCTCCACCATCGGTGCGAGGGTTCAGGATGCCGGGCTCAACTTCGACCCGACGAAGTACCAGTTCGGGATCTACGGCGCGATCATCGTCACGATGATGCTTTTCCGCCCGACGGGCTTGATACCCGAGCGACGACACAAGATCGAGCTCGAGGAGGGCGTGCACGACACGCCGTTCTACGACGTGCAGACCGAGGGGACGCTGACGGATCGCGACCCGAGCGACGACTGATGGCCGTCGCCGTCGACAACCTGCTCGTCGCGACCCAGGTGCGCAAGGAGTTCGGCGGCCTCGTGGCGACGGACGACGTGGACTTCACGATTCCGCGCGCCTCGATCGTCGCGCTGATCGGCCCGAACGGGGCCGGCAAGACGACGTTCTTCAACCAGATCACGGGCGTATACGTGCCCACCTCCGGGTCGATCGTGTTCGACGGGAAGGAGGTCGTCGGCAAGCCACCGCATGCGATCGTCGAGCTCGGTATCGGGCGCACGTTCCAGAACATCCGGCTCTTCGCGCAGATGACGGCGCTCGAGAACGTGCTGGTCGGCATGCACTGCCGGCTGAGGGGTGGCATCGTCGGATCGATCCTGGGCACGCCGCGCGTGAAGCGGGAGGAGAACGAGGCGCGCGACAGGGCGCGCGAGCTGCTCACCTACTGCGGACTGCCGCGACGGCACGAGGAGTACGCCGGGACGCTTCCCTACGGCGACCAGCGGCGCCTCGAGGTCGCACGCGCGCTCGGCACTGACCCGAAGCTCATCCTGCTGGACGAGCCTACTGCCGGCATGAATCCGCAGGAGACCGCGGACTTCACCGCTTTTACGCACCGCCTCCGCGACGAGAGGGGGCTGACCGTGCTCCTCATCGAGCACGACATGAAGGTCGTCATGGGCGTCTCCGAGCGGATCACGGTGCTCGAGTACGGGGCGAAGATCGCGGAGGGAACCCCTGCCGAGATCCAGGCGAACGACCGCGTGATCGAGGCGTATCTCGGAAAAGGGGCCGCGGCGTGAGCACGAATGCCAACGGCGCTCCGATCCTCGAGATCGACGGGATCCACCTCTTCTACGGCGCGATTCACGCATTGAAGGGCGTCTCCCTGACGGTCCGTGCGGGGGAGATCGTCACGCTCATCGGGGCGAACGGCGCGGGGAAGTCGTCCACGCTGCGAGCGATCCAGGGCATCAGCCGTGTACGCGAGGGAAGAATCCGGTTCCAGGACGAAGACATCACCGGCAGGGCGCCGCACGCGATCGTCAAGAGCGGCATCGCACAGAGCCCCGAGGGCCGCAGGCTCTTCCCGCGTATGAGCGTGACGGAGAACCTGGAGATGGGGGCGTTCCAGCGCACGGACCGCGAGAACTTCGCCGACGACATGGAGCGCGTCTTCGAGCTCTTCCCGCGCCTCAAGGAGCGCAGGGCACAGAAGGCGGGGACGATGTCGGGCGGAGAGCAGCAGATGTGCGCGATCGGCCGGGCGCTCATGGCCCGACCGAAGCTCCTTCTCCTCGACGAGCCCTCGATGGGTCTCGCACCGATCTTCGTCGAGCGCATCTTCGAGACCGTCATCGAGGTGAACAAGCAGGGGACGCCCGTGCTGCTCGTCGAGCAGAACGCGCTCATGGCGCTCGACGTCGCGCAGCGCGGCTACGTGATGGAGACGGGCCGGATCGCGCTCGAGGGCCCCGCCGCGGAGCTCAAGACGAACGAGCAGGTTCGAAAGACGTACCTCGGCGAAGACTAGGGCGACCCAAGGGTTACCCCTACATTCTCCGTCGGAGCAAGGCTTTCCTTGCCCGGACCGACGAGGAGCGGCGCATACGGTGGCGCGAGGAGAACGCCGAGGCGCGCTCGCCCGCCGGCAACTCCGTGCGCCATCTCGAGCGCGCTCGAGATCGAGTGGCTGGGGACGAAGCCGAGCGTGCGCGCCGCAACGGCGTCTCGGCTCCCGGCGACGATCACGCGGCCGAGCCGCGAGAGGGCGGGCTGACACCCGGCCCAGTCCGCGAAGGGCAAGAGCGGATGGCACGCACGCCCGGCGCGGTAGGCCTCCAGCGCGCGGTCGTCCCTTGCGGCGACGAGCTCGGCGTTGGAGAGTGCGTCGTTCCCGCCCGAGCGAAGCGCGTCGAAGAACGAGCGGTACGGGTTGTGCGCGACGTGAGCGAACGACCGCGTGAGCGAAGCCACGAGGATGAGCGTGCCGTCGGCGCGTACCGGGAAGGCGTCGCGCCACTGCCGCAGCGCGAGGCCGAGGGCTGTCGCAGCCGCTGTGATCGGGTTCAGCGGCTCGCGCGGCACGTGCGGGCCGACCCACGGGACGCCGACGACGATCGCATCAAGCGGCTCGGCGAGTCGCGTTCCGCGTAGCTCGATGGTGCGCACGAGCGCCTCGGCGTGTGCAGTCGACGGAGCGGCTGCGAAGACAGCTGCTGTCGCGAGCGAGCGCCCGAGATCACGGAGGATCGTTCTTCTCGCGCCCGCAGGGAGAAGTGAGTACAGGCGCCGAAACGGTGAACTCGAGACGTGCTCGAGCGCCTCGAGGCTGTGCGGGTAGCCACGGAAGCGTCCGAGCAGCCGGGGATGGTCGAGGACGAGCGATACTCCGAGCAGCGCGACGTGGGCCTGCAGCTCCTCCTCGACGGCGAGCGCGAGCGCCCACGCAGGCTCGCCCGCGGCCTGTACGAGCGAGCGCGCCGTCGCGGCGGCGCGTATGGAATGGGCGTCGCACGCCGCGAGGAGCGCGCCGGGCCCGCCGTGCACGACCGTCTCCGCTGACGAGACCAAGACGACGAGGTCGGTGTCGACGACGCTTCTGCTGATTCGCACATCGCCACCGCCGAGCGGCACGAGGCCTCGATCGGCGGCATCGTGGACGACAACACGACCATGGAACGCACGCGCTCGCGGTGGCGGGAGCAGACGTTCGAGCTCTCTCCGCCCGACTCGTCGCGAGAGCCCTCCGGCCACGAGGATCGTCATGTCCTCATCCGCGATTCCGACTCTCGAGAGCTCGTCGAGCATGGTCGCGAGCGCTGCCTGACGCGGATCGACGCGCGCTCCCGGGATCGGGAGTGCGGGCGGCTCGACGACGACCGTGACGCGCGAACGCGGACGCGAGAGCTGGTCGAGAGGCAGTCCCGACAGCGGGAACGCGAGCGCGTCGCGGACGGCAGCGGCGACGTCCACGACGTGCGCAGGTGGCGGTGGCGGACGGAGGACGATGTCGCCCTCGCCCACGGGCACCGTGACGATGCGCGATCCCGAGAGGAGCGGTACGCCACGCAAGGGACAGCGGACGATAGCGTTGAGCTATGTCTCCGAAGACGCTGACCGGCGAGGAGCTCGTCCTCGACGATGGCCCAGCGCGCGATGCGGAGCTCTTTCTCGTCGACGGCAACAACCTCGCCTACCGCGCCTTCTTCGCGCTGCCGGAGGAGCTGCAGACGACCGACGGCCAGCCGACCAACGCCCTCCTCGGCTTCACGAACATGCTGTTCAAGCTGCTTTCCGACTACCGCCCGCGCGGCGTCGCGGTCGCCTGGGACACGCGACCCGTGCATCGCAAGGAGATCGATGCCGAGTACAAGGCCGAGCGCCGCCCGATGCCGGACCTCCTGCGCGAGCAGTTCCCGCACTTCCGCCCGATCGTCGAGGCGTTCGGGTATCAGAATCTCGAGTTCGAAGGATGGGAGGCCGACGACGTCATCGCAACGCTCGCCACCCAGGCGGACGAAGCGGGCGTGAAGACGTGCGTCGTCTCGACCGACCGCGACGCCTTCCAGCTCGTCTCCGAGAACGTCTGCCTGATGATGACGCCGCGCGGCGTTGCGGACGTGCAGGTCTACACGCCCGAACGCGTCGACGCGCGATACGGGATCCGCCCCGACCAGATTCCGGACTTCATCGGCCTCAAGGGCGATACGAGCGACAACATCCCTGGCATCCCGGGCATCGGCGACAAGACCGCCGGCCAGTTGATCTCGCAGTACGGGTCTGTCGAGGCTGTCATCGAGCACGCCGCGGAGCTGTCGCCCGCGCGTTCGAAGGCGGTTGCGGAGAACGCGGAGCAGGCTCGGGCGTCGAAGCTGCTCGCAACGATGCGTCGCGATCTCGAGCTCGGAGTGGATCCCGCGAGCCTCGTCCTCCAGCCGCCCGATCGTTCCGAGCTGAAGGAGATCTTTCGCCGTTTCGAGTTCAGAGGGCTGCTCGGACGCGTCGACATGCTGGACGAGGCGCTGCCGGCGGCGGAGCGCCCCCAGGCAGCGTCGGAGACCGTCCGCTGGCGCGAGGGCGCACTGAAAGGGATCCACGGCCGCGTTGGCGTCGCTGCCGATGCCGACCGCGTCGCCGTCGCAACCGAGGCTGGAGAGGTGATCCTCACGTCGAGGGAGCCAGGTGACACGGTGTCACGAGGCGACCTCCGGGTCGTCGCACACGACGCGAAAGCACTGCGGCTCGCGGAGCCGGCTGCGGACGACACGCTGCTCGCGGCCTACCTGATCGATCCGGGACGCGCTGAGTACTCACTCGACGATCTCATGGCCGAGCACGGGATCGAGCTCGAGCCCGATCCGCCCGCGGAGGAGGAGACCGCCGCGCTCGTCCGCCATGCCGAGGCGACGCGCCGTCTCACCGAGCCGCTCGTTGCGAAGGTCGTGGAGCGTGGCTCGGAGCGCCTGTACCGCGACGTCGAGCTGCCACTCACGATCGTTCTCGGGGCCATGGAGGACGCGGGTGTCCGCATCGACACCTACCGGATGGGAGAGATCACAGCCCGGCTCTCGGACCGCATCGAGGAGCTGGAATCGATGGCGTACGGCCTGGCCGGCGAGGAGTTCGTGCTCGGCTCTCCGCAGCAGCTCGGGCGTATCCTCTTCGAGAAGCTCGAGCTCACGCCCGGCCGGAAGGGGAAGACCGGATACTCGACCGATTCCAAGGTACTGCGCGCGATCCGCGCCGACCACGAGATCGTCCCCGCGATCGAGGAGTGGCGCGAGCTCACGAAGCTCGTGAACACGTACCTGGGCCCGCTGCCGACGCTCATCGACGAGGGGCACCGCTTGCACACGACCATCAACCAAACGGTCGCCGCGACCGGGCGTCTCTCGACGACGAATCCCAACTTGCAGGCCATCCCGATTCGCACGGAGCTCGGCCGCGAGATCCGTTCGGCGTTCATCGCGGAGCCCGGGCACCGGCTGCTCTCCGCCGACTACTCGCAGATCGAGCTGCGCATTCTCGCGCATGTCTCGGGCGAGCCGAAACTGCGGGAGGCGTTCGCGCGCGACGAGGACATCCACACGGCGACTGCGGCGGAGGTGCTCGAGAAGGACGCCGCGACGCTCACGAAGGACGAGCGGAACGTGGCGAAGATGATCAACTTCGGGATCGTCTACGGGATCTCGGCGTTCGGGCTCTCCGAGAACCTCGACATCCCGAAAGACCAGGCGCAAGCGTACATCGACGCGTATCTCGCGCGCTTCCCGCTCGTTCAGGCCTTCATCGCGCGGACGATCGCGCAGGCGGGCGAGGACGGTTACGCGACGAGCCTTCTCGGTCGACGACGACCTGTCCCCGAGCTCCGCGCGATGAACCGACAGACGCGGGGGTTCGGCGAGCGCGTCGCCGTGAACTTCGTCATGCAGGGCTCGAACGCGGACATCATCAAGGTCGCGATGGTCGCGATCCACGAGCGGCTGCGCGCGGAGGGGAGGGGAGCGCGTCTCGTGCTCCAGGTGCACGACGAGCTCCTCCTCGAGGTGCCGGAGACGGAGGTGTCCAAGGTGCGCGAGCTCGTGCGGGAAGAGATGGTCGGCGCCTACCCGCTCGATCCGGCGCTCGCGGTCGACATCGGCGTAGGCGACGACTGGGCGGAGGCGAAGTCGTAACGAGCTGGTGGTTTGCCCGACCCATGCGTTCGGGGATCTCATAGGATCGGCAGCGTCAACGGGTGAGGGGAGAGAGATGATCACCACAGCTCGTACGCTCGTGCTAGTGCTCGTGCTCGGCCTGCTCGTTCTTCCGACAGCCGCTGGCGCCAAGGGCGATCCGGCTGACAGGGCGAAGGAGCGGGCTCAGGTGACCGAGGTGCAGATCCTCGCGTTGAATGACTTCCATGGTGGGCTCGAGCCGGTTCCGGCGACATCGTCCGCCGGGCGGATCGGCGCCACCCCGGCGGGAGGCGTGGAGTTTCTCGCGAGCCACGTCGATCGGCTCCGCGCGACGAACCCCAACACGCTGTTCGTCTCCGCGGGCGACCTGATCGGAGCGACTCCGCTGATCTCGGCGCTGTTCCACGACGAGCCTACGATCGAGGCATTCAACCTGATGGGTCTCGACTACAACGGTGTCGGCAACCACGAGTTCGACGAAGGCGTAGACGAGCTCCTGCGCATGCAGAATGGTGGCTGCCATCCCGTCGACGGCTGTATCGACGGAGATCCGTTCGCTGGTGCGACGTTCGACTTCCTGGCCGCGAACGTGAAGTACCGGGACACGGGGAAGACGATCTTCCCGCCCTACGCGATCCACCACTTCCCCGGTGTCAAGATCGCCGTCGTGGGAATGACGCTCGAAGGCACGCCCTCGATCGTCTCTCCTGCCGGTATTCAGAGCGTCAACTTCCTGGACGAGGCCGAGAGCGTCAACGCGCTCGTACCGGAGCTCAAGCGACAGAACGTCGAGACGATCATCGTGCTACTCCACGAGGGTGGTACGACGAGTAACCCGCTCAACGAGACGACGATCAACGATTGTGGAACCCTGTCGGGCCCGCTGCCTCCGATCGTCGAGGCGATGGATGACGAGATCGACGTCGTCGTTACGGGCCACACGAACTGGGCGGTCAACTGCAACATCGACGGCAAGGTTGTCACGGGCGCCGCAGCCGGCGGCCGGCTCATCACCGACATCGATCTCACGATCTCGCGCGCAACAAAGGACGTCGTGGTCGCGAAGGTCGAGAACAAGATCGTCACACGCGACGTGCCCATGGCGAATGCGTTGAGCGAGCTCGTTGCGAAGTACAAGACCATCGCAGCCCCGATCGCCAACCGGGTCATCGGGCAGATCACGGCGGACATTCTTCGGGCGGCGAATCCGGCCGGCGAGTCCGCCCTCGGCGACGTAATCGCCGACGCGCAGCTCGACGCCACGGATGATCCGGGCTTCGGCGACGCAGTCGTGGCGTTCATGAATCCGGGTGGGATCCGCGCGGACTTGACCTTCGCGAGCAGTCCGGCGGGCGAGGGCGACGGGAATGTCACCTACGGCGAGATGTTCACAGTCCAGCCCTTCGGAAACAGCATGGTCACGATGACGCTGACAGGCGCGCAGATCGAGCGGCTCCTCGAGGAGCAGTTCGCCGGCTGCACGAATGCGGCCAACCGCATCCTCCAAGTGTCGATCGGCTTCGCATACACCTGGAAGGCGTCAGGGGGGGCCTGTGACAAGGTCGATCCTGCGACGATTCAGATCAACGGCGTGACCGTCGTCCCCGGAAACAGCTATCGGGTCACGGTCAACAGCTTCCTCGCCGACGGCGGTGACAGCTTCCCGATCCTCACGCAGGGAACGAGCAGGCTCGGGGGCGAGGTCGACACGGATGCACTCGAGGACTACTTCGTGAAGAATTCCCCTGTCGTTCCGGGGCCGCAGAACCGAATCACGCGCGTCCCGTAGGTCATACCTCGACGGTCTCGCCGTCCCGGGGGATTACGACCCCCGGGACGGCGGCTACGAGGGCGGCGCGCGAGAGGAAGCAGTGGTTGAGGGCTTCCATGTGCACGGCGATCACGGTCGGCACTCGTGCGACGACCTCGCGTACGTCGTCGACGCCCATCACGATGAGCCCGCCCTTGACGAACTCCGCGCCGCCCGCGTTGACGATCGCAACTCGAGGACGGTGGCGCGCGATCGTCTCCTCGACCGCCTCGTACCAGACCGTGTCGCCGGCGAGGTAGATGTCGTCCAGCACGAACCCGCTGACGGGAGCGAGCAGCTCCGCGATGCGCCCGCTCCCATGACGCGCTGGTGTTCGCGTGATCCGCGTCCCGTCCCACTCGATCGCGTCGTCGATCGCTCGCGCGTCCAACCCCAGTGCGAGCAGGGCCCCCTCATCCTCCGGCTGGCAGAACACGGGGACGTCTCGCGGCAGGAGCTCTTCGCCACGGGAGTCGAGGTGGTCGCGGTGCCGGTGGGTGATGATGACGCCGTCGAGCCCGGCGACGACCTCCTCGGCCGGAAACGGGAGCGGCACCGTCGGATTCGCGACGGGGTTACCGGTGTTCTCGATCGGGGGCCGGGCGCCTGCGTCGTCGAGCATCGGATCGACCAGGATGCGCTTGCCCGCCAGTTCGAGAATGACGGTTGCACTACGGATCAGCGTGAGGCGCACGGGCGCGTTTCTACCTCATCGGCCAGTACGGACGGTTGACCGGAATTTGCGCTGCATGCGGCTATACTCCGCGATCCGATGGCGAACGACATCGCCGAAAAGCCTGCTGCCGCCGAAGAAGGCGTCTGGATCACAGGTCCCGACGGGGAGCTCGTCCCCGACTACGACGCTGCCTTCCCGGCGATCAACGAGGGTGAAGTCGTGCACGGCACGGTGGTACGCGTCGACAAGGACGAGGTGCTCGTCGACATCGGCTACAAGTCGGAAGGCGTCATCCCGGTCGCCGAGCTGACGATCCGCCGGTCCGTGAACCCGGCTGACGAGGTGGCAGTCGGCGAGGAGATCGACGCGCTCGTCCTCACGAAAGAGGACGCCGAGGGGCGGCTCATCCTCTCGAAGAAGCGCGCGCGCTTCGAGCTCGCGTGGAAGCGGATCGAGGGAGCGGCCGAGTCCGGCGAGCCGGTCGATGGCAAGGTGATCGAGGTCGTCAAGGGCGGTCTCATCCTCGACCTCGGCGTCCGTGGCTTTCTGCCCGCGTCGCTCGTCGACATCCGCCGCGTCCAGGACCTCGACGAGTTCCTCGGCAAGGAGCTGCGCTGCAAGGTCATCGAGCTCAACCGCTCGCGCAACAACGTCGTGCTCTCCCGTCGCGCCGTCCTCGAGGACGAGCGCAAGGAGATGCGCCAGGCGATCCTCGACCGCCTGAGCCCCGGCGATGTCATCGAAGGGCAGATCTCGAACATCGTCGACTTCGGCGCGTTCGTGGACCTCGACGGGATGGACGGCCTCATCCACATCTCCGAGCTGTCGTGGAGCCACGTCAACCATCCGTCCGAGGTGCTCGACATCGGCCAGACGGTGAAGGTGAAGGTGCTCGACATCGACCGCGACCGCCAGCGGATCTCGCTCGGCCTCAAGCAGACGCAGGCCGATCCTTGGCAGCAAGTCGTCGACTCGTACCGCGAGGAGGACGTCGTCGAGGGACGCGTCGCGAAGGTCGTCACCTTCGGCGCCTTCGTCGAGATCCTTCCCGGCGTCGAAGGCCTCGTCCACATCTCCGAGCTCGCGCCGCACCACGTAGAGAACCCGCGCGAGGTCGTCTCGCAAGGTGACGCGGTCAATGTGCGCGTTCTCGAGATCGACGGCGAGCGCCGCCGGCTTTCGCTGTCTCTCAAGCGTGTCGAGGAAGGCGACGAGCCCGTACCGCGCGCGGACGGCGCCGAGTCGGTACACACGATGCCGGATCTGAGGCTCTCCGAGGAGGCGTTCCCGACCGCTGTGGCTAGCGAGTTCGAGGTCGAGCCGGAGACGGCCGACGTCGAGGCAGAGGCCGAGGTCGAGATCGGCACCCAGGAGGCGGACGAGATGGTCGCCGACGTCGCGGCCGAGACTGAGGTCGAGGAGGCGGGCGAGATGGAGGCCGAGGCTGAGGTCGCCGAGGAAGCGGAGATCGCCGAAGAGGTCGTTGCCGAGGTCGAGCTCGGAACGTCTGATACGGAGGACGCAGACGAGCCCTCCGAGGAGCCAGCGGTCGAGGTCGGCTCCGAGCGGCGCGACTCCGACTAGCTTCTTGCCCCGCCCGCTCGCGGTCGCGATCACCGGAGGAATCGGCGCCGGGAAGTCCACGGCACTCGAGTGCTTCCGGCGCCACGGCGCAGCGACGGTCTCCAGCGACGAGATCGTTCACCATCTGCTCGCTACCGATCCAGAGGTGAAGCACGCCCTCGTCGAGCGTTTCGGCGACGAGATTCTCGGGGACGACGGCGCGCCCGACCGCGAGCGCATCGCCTTCAAGGTCTTTCGTGACCGCGAGGCGCTCGACTTCCTCGAGACGCTGCTCCACCCGCTCGTCTCGCACGAGTACATGACGTGGCGCGAGCAGCTCGCGGAGCTGTCGAACCCGCCGCAGGTGTGCGTGACCGAAGTGCCGCTTCTCTACGAAGTCGGGGCCGAGACTCGCTTCGACAAGGTGGTCGTGATCACGGCTCCGAGGAAGCTGCGCGAGGCTCGCCGCGGCCGATCGGACGATCGCGAAGCGCGCCTGCTCCCCGACGGCGAGAAGGTGAAGCGCGCGGACTTCTCGTACGTCAACACGGGGACGCCCGACCAGATCGACGCCTGGGTTGCCGAGGTGATGGCTACTCTCACGTCGTCGGAGCGCTCGACCGGCTTGTAACGATCGGTTACAAGGGGCTCGACGCTCACACTTCGCTTTCGCACAGAGGTATCGATGCGCGTACTGACCCTTTTGGCCATTGCTGCTCTGGGCACTGCTGGTGTGGCGGCCTGGGTTGTGGTCGACGGCGAGCCGGACTGGTACCTCCGCGCGCGCTACCCCCTCGAGTACGAGCACATCGTCATGGCGCACGTGAGGAACTACGACCTCGAGCCGGATCTACTCGCGGCAGTGATCTACGCCGAGAGCCGGTTCGACCCCGAGGCAGTGTCCTCTGCTGGCGCCGTGGGACTCATGCAGCTCCTCCCGGAGACGGCGAAGGGTATCGCGCTGCGCACGGGCGGCGCGCGCTTCGTCGTGTCCGATCTCCGCAACCCGGAGATCAACGTGCGCTACGGCTCGTGGTACCTCGACCACCTGCGTGACAGGTACGAGGGCGACCTGCGACTCGCGCTCGCCGCGTACCACGCGGGGCCGGGCAACGTCGACGAATGGCTTGAGGGCGGCGGTGGGATCGCCTTCGCGGAAACGCGCGAGTACGTGGACGAGGTCTTGCGCGTCCGCGGCGTGTACACGAAGGCGTACCCGGACGTGCTGCGTTAGGCGCGGGGAGCGATCGCCGTTCGAACGAGCTCGACGAGGGTGTCCACGTCGCGGATCCGCTCGCCGCTGCCCAGCTGGACGGCGATACCGTTGGCGACGAGGCTCACGGAGCCTGCGACCTTCCCGGCGGGACGTCGGCGCGGAGCTCGCCAAGGGCCTGCTCCGATCGGACGTGCTCGACGAGCGCGGGTGCGAGCTCCTGCTCGCTCTGCGCGCGATGGCGCTCGCGGAACGCGGGGTCGGTGCGCTCCTTCCGGCTGAGCTCGAGGTAGACGCCCATCCACTCGGGGTCCTCCTCGACGATCTCCCGAAGCGTCGCCTCCCAGCCCTTGTCCATCCAGAGGCGAAGGAGGCGCTCGTTGTCTCGCCGCGCCAGCTCGAGGAAGAGGTCGTCCTTGGAGAAGAAGTAGTTGAAGATGGCGCCGCGCGACAGGCCGATCTCGGCCTCGAGACGCGTGACCGTCGCGCCTTCGTAGCCGTGCTCCGGCGAAACACCGGCGCGGGGATGTCCGCAGGCCTTCCGGTGTACGCCTACGACGAGTTCGACGGAAGCTCGTGGATCGCGGGCCTGTTCTATGCCGCGCTCGGGGCGTAAGTGCGGTTGGTTTTATGTTCCCTTCGGCTGTCGGATGGTGTAATGGTAGACGGAGATATACACTTCTACCATGGCGCTCAACATCAAGAACCCCGAAGCGGAACGGCTCGCCGCTGAACTAGCCGGACTGACCGGCGAGAGCAAGACCGGCGCGATCCTCGTGGCGCTCCGCGAGCGGCTACACCGGGTCCGCCGGGAGCGGGCGGAGACGCGCGACCAGCGCGACACGAGGCTCCAGCGCTCGCTCGAGCAGATCTGGGATCAGATCCCGCCGGAGGTGCGCGGCAGGTCGATCTCGAAGGACGAGCGCGAGGCAATCCTCGGGCTCGGGCCGGAGGGCGTGTGATCGTCGACAGCTCGGCTCTCATCGCGGTTCT
The DNA here is from genome assembly GCA_035514135.1 of Gaiellaceae bacterium. GTDB lineage: Bacteria > Actinomycetota > Thermoleophilia > Gaiellales > Gaiellaceae > GMQP-bins7. The sequence goes on from DATKBJ010000014.1 coordinate 43,973, forward strand.
CGTCGAGGAGCCGGGCTACGAGCCGGCGTGGGAGACCCTGAAGGGAGCCGACGCGATCGGGATAGGGACGCCGACGCTCGTGGAGACGGGCATGGTCATGGAGCGCCTCGCGCCGAAGCGTGGGCGGCTGTTGCTCATGAGCCTGCTCGACGACCTCGAAGCGATCGCGGTCCCGTTCTCGGATGCGCACTGGCCGGTCGCGATCGACGCGTTTCTCCGCTTCGGGAAGGGTCGCCACGCGGCCGCGCTCAACCTCGGAGATTGCCTGACGTACGCCGTCGCGAAGGTCGCGGGCGAGCCGCTGCTGTGTCTCGGCGACGACTTCGCACAGACCGATCTCGCCCTCGTCTGAGGCGGCTACGCTGGGCGGGTGCGCTCGTTCAAGGCCTCGGACCTCTACGCGCCCATGGGCGACCAGCCGCGCGCGATCGAGGAGATCGCGGCGTCGGTCGCCGACGGCAACCGCTTCCAGACGATCCTCGGCGCGACCGGAACCGGCAAGACGGCCACGATGGCGTGGACGATCGAGCGCCTCCAGCGGCCCGCGCTCGTCATCGCGCACAACAAGACGCTCGCCGCTCAGCTCTGCAACGAGTTCCGCGAGTTCTTCCCGGAGAACGCCGTCGAGTACTTCGTCTCGTACTACGACTACTTCCAGCCCGAGGCGTACATCCCGCAGGCCGACCTCTACATCGAGAAGGACTCGTCGAGAAACGACGACATCGCGCGACTGCGGCTGTCGGCGACGTCGTCGCTCCTCACACGGCGCGACGTCGTCGTCGTCGCCTCCGTCTCGTGCATCTACGGCCTGGGCTCGCCCGAGGAGTGGCGCGAGCGCGTGCTCATGCTCGAGGTGGGGGAGACGCACGACCGCGACGAGGTACTGCGCAAGCTGATCGAGAGCCAGTACGTGCGCAACGACACCGTCCTCGGGCGCGGCCGCTTCCGGGTGAAGGGCGACCTCGTCGAGATCCAGCCGGCGAACATCGAGACGGCGTATCGGGTCTCGTTCTTCGGCGATGAAGTCGAGCGGATCACGCATTTCGACTCGTTGACCGGCGAGGTGTACTCCCACCTCGACAACCTCGTCATCTGGCCGGCGACGGAGTACGTCACCTCGAAGCCGACGGTCGAGCGCGCGGTCGACGATCTGCGCGCGGAGCTCGAGCAGCAGGTGGCGAAGTTCGAGCACGAGGGCCGGATGCTCGAGGCGCACCGCATCCGCCAGCGCACCGAGTACGACCTCGAGATGATGAAGGAGCTGGGCTTCTGCAACGGGATCGAGAACTACTCGCGCGCGCTCGAAGGTCGCCCGGTGGGATCGCACCCGTTCACCCTCATCGACTACTTTCCCGACGACTTCGTCTGCTTCGTCGACGAGTCCCACCAGACGATCCCGCAGCTCGGCGGGATGTACGAGGGCGACCGTTCGCGCAAGCAGACGCTCATCGACTTCGGCTTCCGCCTCCCGTCGGCGCTCGACAACCGGCCACTGCGCTTCGACGAGTTCCTCGGGAAGGTGAGCCAGCTCGTATTCGTATCGGCGACGCCTGGCCCGTTCGAGCTGTCGCGCTCGAAGGTGATCGCCGAGCAGCTCATCCGCCCGACCGGCGTCGTCGACCCCGAGATGGAGCTGCGCCCGACGAAGAACCAGATCGACGACCTCCTCAACGAGATCCGCCATCGCGAGGAGGCCGGCGAGCGCGTCCTCGTCACGACGCTGACCAAGAAGATGTCCGAGGACCTCACCGACTACTTGCTCGAAGCGGGCGTCCGGGCGCGCTACCTTCACTCCGAGATCGACACGCTCGACCGGATCGCGATCATTCGTGAGCTCCGCCTCGGCGAGTACGACGTCCTCGTCGGCGTGAATCTCCTGCGCGAGGGTCTCGACCTGCCGGAGGTGTCGCTCGTCGCCGTGCTCGACGCCGACAAGGAGGGCTTCCTGCGCGGCAAGACGGCGCTGATCCAGACCACCGGTCGCGCCGCTCGCAACACGGCCGGCAAGGTGCTCCTGTACGCCGACAAGCGCACCGAGGCGATCATCGGTGCGATGGAGGAGACCGCACGCCGGCGCGAGATCCAGGTCGCCTACAACGAAGAGCACGGGATCACGCCGGAGACGATCGTCAAGGGTGTCTCCGACATCTCCGAGCTCCTCTCGCTCGAGTCGCCGCACGTCCCTTCGTCGAGACGTCGCCGCGGGAAGGCCGAGGTCGAGGGGATGTCGCGCGAAGAGCTCGACAAGCTCGTCATCACGCTCGAGGAGGAGATGTACCTCGCCGCCGAGGAGCTCCGGTTCGAGTACGCCGCGAAGCTCCGCGACGAGATCAAAGAGCTGCGCCGCGAGCTGATGGCGTTCGCCGAAGCCTGAGTCGTCGCAAAAGTGCAGCAATCCAGGGTTGACGCTTGACGACATCTGCTCCACGCTCTACGTATGTCACAGATGATTACGGTGCGTATGTCGAAGGATCGCGTTGGGCGAGTCGACGCGCTCGTGGCCTCGGGTGTCTACTCGACGCGGGCCGATCTCGTCCGCGCCGCCGTGGACGAGCTGCTCCGCCGCGAGGAGGAGGCGGCCATCGACCGCGCGATCGTCGAGGGGTACACGCGGATTCCGTCGACCCCGGAGGAAGACGCCTGGGCGGAGTGGTCGGCGCGCGAGTCCGTCCGCGAGGAGCCCTGGTGAGGCGCGGCGAGGTGTGGTGGGTCGAGCCCCCCGATGCGGGGAGGCGACCCCATCTCGTACTCACGCGGGACGCGGCGATCGGCCCGCTGACGCGCGTGCTAGGCGTCCCGGCGACACGGACGATCCGCGGCATCGCGACCGAGGTCGAGATTGGGCCGGAGGACGGCATGCCCGACCGCTGCGTCCTCTCGCTCGACAACCTGCGCGTGCTGCCGAAGTCCTACTTCGTCGATCGTGTCTGCACCCTCGGGCCGGAGCGCATGACGCAGGTATGCCAGGCGCTAGCCCGCGCCACCGGCTGTTCTTGACAATTGATGCGTTCCAGACCGATGCGGGCTCGAAGAGCTCGATCTCGGCGCGATGCCCGGTCGAGCGGGCGAGTCGCGCGTCGCACGTGACGAGCGGCGCCAGGAGGAGCTCCGCGTGCGCGAGGTAGCTCGCGTCGTACGCGCTGTGTGTGTGCCGAAGCTCCGAGATCCGCTGCATGAGCGGCCGGTGCGGATAGAGGGCGAATCGCATCGCGCGGAGTACAAGCAAAGTGCATGCACTGCACGCAAGATGCCTCCAGCAGACATGGCTCGCTAAGCTGCCGCCATGTGCCGGAACATCAAGACCCTCCATAACTTCGAGCCGCCCGCAACCCCCGACGAGGTCAACGCGGCAGCTCTCCAGTACGTGCGCAAGGTGAGCGGGTCGACGAAGCCGTCGAAGGCGAACGAGGCCGTCGTCGCGCGAGCTGTCGCCGACATCGCGGCTGCGACCAACCGCCTGCTTGGCGAACTCGTGACCACTGCGTCGCCGCGCGATCGCGGGATCGAGGCGGCTCGCGCTCGGGCTCGCGCCGAGAAACGCTTCGGTCACGCCGCCTAACGGCGCGTTCAGGCGCTCGACCTCGTCGCTTCCTTGCCGATACAGGCTCCGTGGGGAGTCGCTCGATTCCACTGCTGGCGGCGGCTGCGTTCGCAGCCATCGTTCCTGCTGCACTTCTGCACTTCGTCGGCCGCGAGAAAGTGTTCATCGACGGCTGGGTGCACTTCGGCGGGGTCGCGCTCGCTACGAGTTGATTGACAGCTGCACGACGTGGTCAGCACTCGCCCTTCGAGCCTTCGCTGCCGACGATCGCCGCAGCCATGCGCGGATCGTGCGAGGGGGCGGCGTGAGGTTCTAGGTCGGGCTCGAGAGCTTGTCGCGCAGGTACGCGAGGTACGGCTGCGGGTCGATCGGGCCGCCGACGGCGAGCTCGACCGTCTCGGCCGGCGTGAACTTGCGGCCGAGCGCGTAGATGTTCTCGCGCAGCCACGCGTGCAGCTCGCCGAACTCGCCCCGCTCGATCTGCTCGTCGAGCGTGGGCATCGCGATTCGCGCCTTCTCCCAGATCTGGACGGAGAGCACGGTTCCGAGGAGGTACGTGGGGAAGTAGCCGAAGCCGCCACCTGACCAGTGCGCGTCCTGGAGCACGCCCAGCGAGTCGTTCGGTACGGGTATGCCCATGAGGTCCTCGAAGCGTGCGTTCCAGGCGCTCGGGAGATCCTTGACCGCGAGACGTCCGGTCAGGAGCTCCTGCTCGAGCTCGAAGCGGAGGATGACGTGGAGGCCGTAGCTCATCTCGTCGGCGTCGACCCGGATGAACGAGCGTCGCACGCGGTTGATGGCGCGGTGGAAGCTCTGGAGTGGCACCCCGCCGAGCTGCCCCGGGAACGTCTCCTGCAGGCGCGGATAGAACCAGCTCCAGAACGGCAGCGAGCGCCCGACGACGTTCTCCCACAGCCGGCTCTGCGACTCGTGCAGCGTCGCGGAGACCCCCGCGCAGAGCGGTGTGCGCTCGAGCGACCGACTCACACCCCACTCGTACAGTCCATGGCCGCATTCGTGCATCACCGTGAAGAGTGCGAGGAGGTCGTCCTCGGAGTAGCGGCTCGTGAGGCGGATGTCTCCGAGGCCGAAGGTCACCTCGAACGGATGGACGGTCGTGTCGAGCCGGAACTGATCCCAAGTCGCGCCGAACGCCTCGCACAACTCGCGTGAGAGCGCCTCCTGGCCGGCGATCGAGAACGGCCCGTGCATGAAGGCGTCCTCCTCGTCGGTCGCGTGCTCGGAGACGAGCGCGCGCAGCTCGGGCGCGAGGACCGAGAACACCTCACGGATCTCCGACGTCCTCATGCCCGGCTCGTAGTCCTCGAGGAGCACGTCGTAGGCGTCGTCGTACGGCGCGAAGCATTCGATGTAACGCTGGCGGAGGTCGATGATGCGCTCGAGCGAGGGGCGGAACGCGGCGAAGTCGGAGTCCTCGCGCGCCTTCACCCACACCTCGTAGGACTCCGCTGCGGCCTGTGCGAACTCGACCGCGAGGTCCGTGGGCACACGGCGCGCACGATCCCAGTCGCGGTGCGCGACGCGGATCAGCGACGCGTCGTCGGAGTCGTGGGGGAGAGACGCTGCGAGCGGCGCGAGCTCCTCGAAGAGCTCGCCGAAGCAGTCGTCGACGACGCGGTCGTGCACGATCTCCTCGAGCGTCGCAAGCTGTGCGGCCCGTGTCGGAGCCCCGCCGGGGGGCATGAAGACCTGCATGTCCCAGATGAGAAGAGCTTCGGTGCGGCGGAGGTCGGTGAGCTTTGCGAGGCGCTCCTTCAGCTCTGCGAGGGCTGCTTCCATCGCGCGCGGACTCTACCCACGCGCGAAGAGGCGCCTGCCGACCTCGAGCAGCGCGGTACCGTCCCAGGCATACGTACGCACGGTGATCGTCTCCGTGTCGGCCTCGTACACGTTCAGCCCGCGGGCCTCCTCGCGCCGCTTCGGCCGCGGACGTCCGAGCGCGGGTGCGGTCGCGAGCACGAGCGCTCTCCGCGGGCCCTCTTCCAGCACCTTGAACTCCCGTCGCTCGGCGATCGCGCCCTGATGAACGTGCCCACCGATCACGAGCTCCGCCCCGGCCGCGACGAGCACGCGGAGTACCTCGTCCCGCCGCGCGAGCGGACGCTTCCTCGCCGCCCGCCACGGTGGCGAGGCGAGGTGATGATGGAGCGCAGCAACCGTGAGCGCCCCGGCCGGGGCCTGCCGGAGCAGCTCGGCGCCGCGGTCGAGCCGGTCGCGATCGACCGCTCCGCCCTGCAGCCGCCACGGTCGGGCGGAGTTCAGCCCCGTGACGACGAGGTGCTCGCTCGCGTGGATGGGCTCGGTCGTCCCGAAGACGGCTTCCCACTCCGCACATGTCCGCGTGAACCGGGCGGGAATCGTGAACGGGATGTCGTGGTTGCCGGGGGTCGCGATGAAGGGGACTCCGAGCTGGCCGAGGAGCGTCGCGGCGGTCTCGAGCTCGGAGCGGCGACCGCGGTGCGCCAGGTCGCCCGTCGCGACCAGGAGCTCGGGCTCGAGGTCGGCAACGAGCTGTTGCAGCGCGGAAAGCGGTTCCCACGCCTCTCCGTCACCCATGTGCAGGTCGGAGACATGGAGAATCCGCGAGGGCACCGCCGAGGCAGGCTATACACTCGGAAACGTGGCGGACGAGTCGCCGGAACTCTTCGACGACATCTACCTCGGCCTTCGTGCCGGGGGGGCGGTGCGAAAGCAGCGCCGCGGCGAGTCGCTGTCCGTGGAGGAGGCGGAGGCGATCGGCCGCTGGCAGCGGTTGTCGCTGTGGCGGAGGACGATCGCAGTCGGTGCGTTTGCGCTCGGAACGTTCGGGCTCGGCTTCACGATCGGCGGCCTCGTCTTCGGCCGCTGGCGCAAAGCCTGAGCACGCTCGAGGTTCCGCCCTCCGCTGTCGCGGGTACCTAGCGCTCATGGCTTCTGTGGACCGCCTGCCCGGCGTCGCTCCGGCGCGTCGTGCCGGGCGCTCGAGTTGGATCGGATGGGTCGGACGGATCGGCCTCGTGGCCAAGGGCATCTCGTTCGCGCTCGTGGGAGTGCTCGCAGTGGCGCTGGCCGCAGGCGTGGGCGGACGCGCCACCGGTCGCGAGGGTGCGTTGGAAGTCGTGGCGGACGAGAGTTACGGCCGGGCGATCATCCTCGGCCTCGCCGCGGGATTCGCCGCCTACGCGATCTGGCGTCTCGCGCAAGCGGTGTTCGACAGAGCGGGCGAGGGAGCGGATGGGAGTGGAATCCTCAAGCGCCTCGGCTATCTCGCGCGGGCTCTCGTCTATGGCGCGCTCACCGCTACCGCGCTGACGTTGCTGGACGGAACCGGCAATGGGTCGACGGAAACTGCACAGGCTCGGCAGAGCACGGCGGAGGCTCTGAGCTGGCCTGGCGGACGCTGGCTCGTCGGCGCCGTCGGAGCCGGCTTCCTCGGAGCCGCGGCGTTCAACGCGTATCGCGCATTCACGCAGAAGTTCGAGGAGAGGTGGTACTGCGACGATCTCAGCGAGTCTGCCCGGCGCGTCCTCGTCGGGGTGTCGTCCGTCGGCCTGATGGCCCGATTCGTCATCTTCTCCTTCATCGGCCTCTTCGTCCTCAAGGCCGCTTACGAGTACGACCCACAGGAGGCCATCGGCCTCGACGGCGCGCTGCGGAAACTCGCGGACGGCGCGTTCGGCGGTGCGCTTCTCGGTGCGCTCGCGGCCGGCCTGCTGTGCTACGCGCTCTTCTGCTTCGTCGAGGCGCGCTACCGTCGGGTCTAGGTGCGCGCGACACTCTTCGTGAACCCGCGCTCGGGTACGGGCGACCAATCCGTCGACGAGCTCGTGACGGTCGCGGAGGGCCTCGGCGTCTCCGTCCACCTTCTCCGCGACGGGGATGAGCTCGTGGAGCTCGCTCGGGCAGCCGAGGCCGACGTCCTCGGCATGGCGGGCGGCGACGGCTCGTTGGGGGCCGTGGCCCAGGTCGCGATCGAGAAGGACGTTCCGTTCGTCTGCATCCCGTGGGGAACGCGCAACCACTTCGCCATCGACGCAGGCCTGCCCGTCGACCATCCACTCGATGCGGTTGCGGCGTTCAACGGGACCGAGCGCCTCGTCGACGTCGGCCGCGCGGGCGATCGCGTCTTCCTCAACAACGTCTCGCTCGGCGTTTACGCGAGGCTCGTCCACCGCCGGGAGCGCCGCCGACGCAGGAACGAGGCGTTCGCGCGGCTTCGTGCGTTCGCCACGTCCCTGTGGCGTGACCACCGCTGGACGCGACGGTTCCGGGTCGACGGGCAGCCCATCCGCGCCAGTGTCGTGCTCGTCGCCAACAATGAGTACCTCGACGAGCTGACCTCGCTCGGCGAGCGCGAACGACTCGACGGCGGAGTGCTCGCGCTGTACGCGGCGCGTGGGTTCCGTCGCCTGCAGTGGACAGAGCGCACCGCGCAGCGGTTCCGAATCGAAACGGGGCGCCCGATGCATGTGGCCGTCGACGGGGAGCCTGCCGTGCTCGCGTCGCCGCTCGAGCTACACGTCGCTCCCGGGGCTCTGCGCCTGCTCGTCCCGCCGGACACGGAGCCGGACACCTCGGTGCGGAGCGAGCTCGTAGGCGAGGAGGAGCGCGCTCAATAGGGCGATACCGCCGACCATGCCGGCGATGACGTCGAGGAGGTAGTGGACGCCGAGGACGACCCGGCTCGCTGCGATGAGCACGATCAGGGCGCAGAGGCCCCCGACGAGGGCGCGCCGCTTGCGGGGCGCTCGTACCGATGTCGCGAGGACGATCGCGAGCGCTCCGTACGTCGCAGTGGCTCCGAGTGCGTGGCCGCTCGGAAAGGCGTACGTCGTGAGCTGGACGTATGGCTCGTCGAACTCCGGACGCGCACGACGGACCGCGGCCTTGAGCGCCTGCGTTGCGAGGAGACCGCCAACCGAGGCGGCGACGACGAGCGCGGCCGCGCGGGATCGTTGCCGGCGAGTCAGGAGGATCGCGGTCGTCAGCGCGACGACTCCGAGCGCCAGGCCGCTTCCTGCATACGAGACCACGCGCATCGCTTCGACGACGCCGTCCGGGGCGTTTCGATGCACCCAGCTCACGAAGCGGACGTCGATCCGGTCGACGTCGTCCCAGAGAAGGACGGTTGCGACGAGAGCCGTGAAGAGCGCGGTCGAGACGCCGAGAACCCGGGCGTAGCGGGTCGCGGGCACGTTGCGCTCCATTCTCTTGATCTTTCCCGCGGCGAGCCGGTCTCACTCGGACACAGGCGTTGCCCGCGTCGTCTCGGCCTTGTAGCAGAGGCGCTAACCGAACGTCTGTTCGCCTCGGTACAATGGCGCGCCTATGTCGCAGGCCGAAGAGCTCGTCGTCCACGGCGCGCGTGAGCACAACCTGAAGAACGTCACCGTCCGCATCCCGCGGAACGCGCTCGTGTGCGTTACCGGGCTCTCGGGCTCGGGGAAGTCGTCGCTCGCCTTCGACACGATCTACGCGGAGGGGCAGCGTCGCTACGTCGAGTCGCTCTCGGCGTACGCGCGCCAGTTCCTGCAGATGATGGAGAAGCCCGACGTCGACTCGATCGACGGTCTCTCGCCGGCGATCTCGATCGACCAGAAGACGACCTCGCGCAACCCGCGCTCGACGGTCGGCACGGTCACGGAGATCTACGACTACCTGCGGCTCCTGTACGCGCGCATCGGCCGGCCGCACTGCCCGATCTGCGGGCGCCCCATCGCCGGGCAGTCGCTCGACCAGATCGTCGAGCAGGTGCTCCGCCTCGACGAGGGGACGCGCTTCACGGTGAACGCGCCGGTCGTGCGCGACCGCAAGGGCGAGTACAAGGACGTCCTCGAGGAGCTCCGCCGCGACGGCTTCACGCGCGTCAAGGTCGACGGTGAGCAGCGGCTGCTCGAGGACGAGATCGTCCTCGACAAGAAGTTCAAGCACACGATCGAGGTGGTCGTCGACCGGCTCGCGATGAAGGCCGATCTCCGGCAGCGGCTGACGCAGTCGATCGAGACGGCGACCTCGATCGCGGAGGGTCTCGTCGTCATCGACGTGGTCGACGGGGAGTCGATGACGTTCTCCGAGAACCTCGCGTGCCCCGATCACGGCGTCTCGTTGCCGGAGCTCGAGCCGCGGGTGTTCTCCTTCAACTCGCCTCACGGCGCGTGTCCGCGCTGCACGGGACTCGGCGCTCAGCTCGAGATCGACCCCGACCTGCTCGTCCCGGACACGTCGCTGTCCATCGAGGACGGGGCGCTCGTCCCGTGGACGATCGGCAGCCAGAGCTTCTACGACTCGGTCATCGAGGCGATCGCGGAGCGCTACGAGATCCCGGTCGACATGCCGTGGCGAGAGCTCACCACCGAACAGCAGAACCGGTTCCTCGAGGGAACCGGCGGCGAGCGCATCTTCGTGACCTACCGCAACCGGATGGGTCGCAAGCGCCAGTACACGATGGCCTTCGAAGGGCTCGCGAACAACCTGCAGCGGCGCTACCGCGAGACCGACTCGTCGCAGCAGCGCGACCGCATCGAGGAGTACATGAGCTTCCGTCCGTGCCCCGAGTGTGGCGGCGCGCGCCTCAAGCCAGAGGTGCTCGCGGTGACGATCGGCGGCCTCTCGATCCACGGCTTCACGCAGATGTCGGTCGCCCGGGCGCTGCGCTTCGTCGACGAGTTCGAGCTCACGAAGACGGAGGAGCTGATCGGGCGGCGCATCCTCAAAGAGGTGCGCGAGCGGCTGATGTTCCTCGAGAACGTGGGGGTCGGGTACCTCCAGCTCGACCGCGCGGCGAAGACGCTCTCGGGCGGTGAGGCGCAGCGGCTTCGGCTCGCGACGCAGATCGGATCGCAGCTCGTCGGAGTGCTCTACATCCTCGACGAGCCGTCGATCGGGCTTCACCAGCGGGACAACGGCAGGCTCATCCACACACTCGAGAAGCTGCGCGACGTCGGGAACACCGTGCTCGTCGTCGAGCACGACGAGCAGATGATGCGGGCGGCGGACTGGGTGGTCGACCTCGGGCCTGGCGCAGGTGAGCACGGGGGGGAGATCGTCGCCGAGGGCGTCGCGGAGACCATCGCCGAGACTCCGGGCTCCGTCACCGGCGCCTTCTTGAGCGGCCAACGGCGCATCCTCGTCCCGCCCAGGCGTGACGAAGGCGAGCGCGGCTGGTTCTCCGTTCGCGGCGCCGCGATGCACAACCTCAAGGGCATCGACGTCGACTTCCCCGTCGGGAGGTTCATCGCCGTGACGGGCGTCTCCGGCTCGGGCAAGTCGACGCTCGTGAACGAGATCCTTTACAAGGCGCTCGCGAACCGGCTGAACAAGATGCGCACGAAGCCGGGCGACCACGAGTCGGTCGACGGCATCGACTGCTTCGACAAGGTCATCGACATCGACCAGAGCCCGATCGGCCGCACGCCGCGCTCGAACCCGGCCACGTACACCGACCTCTTCACGCACGTGCGCGAGCTCTACTCGCTCACGCCGGAGGCGAAGATCCGCGGCTACAAGCCGGGCCGCTTCTCGTTCAACGTCCGCGGAGGGCGCTGCGAGGCGTGCAAGGGCGACGGGACGATCAAGATCGAGATGCACTTCCTGCCCGACGTCTACGTCCCCTGCGAGACGTGCCACGGGCGTCGGTACAACAAGGAGACGCTCGAGGTGCGCTTCAAGGGGAAGTCGATCTCGGACGTGCTCGAGATGTCGGTCGAGGAGGCGCTCGACTTCTTCGCGAAGATCCCGAAGATCCGGCGGCGCCTGCAGACACTGCACGACGTCGGGCTCGACTACATCAAGCTCGGTCAGCCGGCGACGACGCTGTCGGGCGGCGAGGCGCAGCGGGTGAAGCTCGCCGCGGAACTCTCGAAGGTCGCGACCGGCAAGACGCTCTACATCCTCGACGAGCCGACGACGGGCCTCCACTTCGCGGACATCGAGAAGCTGCTCGAAGTGCTGCAACGGCTCGTCGACAACGGCAACACCGTGCTCGTGATCGAGCACAACCTCGACGTCATCAAGCAGGCCGACTGGATCGTCGACCTCGGCCCCGAGGGCGGGGACGAGGGCGGCGAGGTGATCGCCACGGGGACGCCCGAGGATGTCGCCGACGTCGAAGACTCGGCGACGGGGCAATTCCTGCGCGGCGTGCTCGCCGAGCGCGCGGCTGCGGCGGCGTAGCGCGTCTTAGGCCGGAACCCCGGCGCTCTTGCGTGCCGTGGCGTCGAGTCGCTCGAGCCAGGGCGCCGCCTCTAGGCGCTCGAAGATCTCGCGCGCCTCGTCGAGGAGCGACCCGTCGCCTGTGAACTCGCTGAGCTCGAGCTGCGTTACAGCGAGCCAGAACGGGATCTCGAGCTGGCGGAACCGCTTGGCGGCGGCCTCGAAGCTCTCGATCGTGAGGTCGTCCGCGGTAGCCAGCCGACCCCGAAAGCGCAGCGCCTGTGCGCCGAGGTACGGTGAGCGCAGCCCTGGAGCGACTGCCTCGATCGACGAGACGAGCTCTTTGCCAGTCGCGGCATCGCCGAGTGCGAGCGCGGCTTCGATCGCCTCCACAATCGCTTGCTTGACGGACTGGTTGGCCTCGCCCGCGCCCCGCGCGACCTCGGTTGCCTCCAGGCCCAGGGCCAGCGCGTTTTCGAGACGGCCCTCTGCTCGCGCGACCGCCGCCGCAGCTGCCTGGTAGCCGGTTCGGTCCTGGCGATCGGCCGACTCTCCGTGAATCGCATAGATGGCGACGAGGTCTCCGGCACCGGAGATGTCGCCGCGGTGGATGCGGATCTCGGGCAGCGAGCTCAAGAAACTCGTCGTCAGCGCGTCGAGCAGCCGGTCCTCCGGCACGTCTGCAAACGCGGCGAAAGCCTCGTCCCAGCGGCCGAGCATGAACAGCGGGTAGGAGGTCTCCGCGAGGACGCTCCACTCCCCGGCGCGCGAGCCCTGCCTGCGAGTGATCGCAAGCGCGTCCGCAAGGTACGCCAGCGCCTCCACGTAGCGATCGCGTTTGAAGCTCTCGTTCGACAGGTTGAAGAGCGCGTTGGACTCGTGCTCGCGAAGGTCGTACTCTCGGGCGAGGGCGAGCTGGTGCTTGCGGAGGGCGATCGTCTCTTCGGGTCGGCGCCCTTGACCGGTGATGAGCGCCTTCGCCGCCAAGGCGCGAACGAGGGTCTCGGGCGAGCCGACTGCCTCTGCGAGCTCGATGGCGAACTCCGCCTTCTCGAGCGCCTTCTCGCTCTCCCCGACGAACGAATATGCGCCTGCAAGTGTGGTGGCGACGCCTGCGATCTCCTCACCGGGCTCGTGCTCTTCAAGGGTCGCGAACGCGGCCTCTGCGCGCGGGATCGAGACGTCGTACTTCCGCTGCCAGCCCTCGACCCACGCGAGACGGCCGGAGACGCGGGCGGCGGACCGAGCGTCGCCGTGGGCCTTATGGAGGGCGATCGACTCGGCCAGTAGCCGCTCCGAGGTCGGGTAGTCAGCCGCGTGAAGCCCGAGCCAGCCGGCCCGGTCGAGGAGTACCGCGCGTTCGGGCACGTCGTCGCTGAGCTCCGACGCGTGTTCGAGGTACCGCAACGCCTCTCCCGAGGCTCCGAGCGACTCCGCGCGATCGCCCGCCCGAACGAGCGCCTCGCAGGCCTTCGCCTTGACCTCCTGCGCGTCGGGGGCGTCGGGGAGCGCCTCGCACGCGTCGAGGTAGTGCGATGCGATGACCTCGGCGATCTCGTCCTCGTTCGGGAACGCGTCCGCAAGGTACGCGGCGGCGGCGAGGTGGCGGGTGCGGCGCTCCTTCCTCGAGAGCGTCTCGTATGAGACGTGCCGGACGAGGTCCTGGAGGAAGCCGTACTGGCCGTGCTCCGGCGACGTGGGATCCGCCTGCACGCCGAGGATCTCCTTGCGCGCGAGCGAGCTGAGGCGCGGGTCGAGGTCGCCTTCGGCCACGCCCCCGACGGCTGCGAGCGCCTGGCGCGTGAACGTCTTGCCAAGGACGGCCGCGTCCTGGAGGAGCCGGCGCTCCTCCGGCGGCAGCCCGTCGAGACGCGAGGCGACGAGGCCGTGCAGTGTCTCGGGGACCTCGAGCAAGGGGATCTCGCCGGTCGGCCGGTAGACGGAGCCCTCCAGCACGAGCAGTCCTCGGTCGAGGAGCATCCGCACCGTCTCGACGGCATACAGCGGGACTCCTTCGGCGCGGACGAGGATCTGCTGTCGAAGCGACTCCGGAAGGCCGGGCACGAAGCCGTCGAGGAGCTCGGTCATGGCCGTCTCCGAGAGCGGGCTGAGATTGAGGGACGTGAAATTGCGGTGACCGGCGCCCCAGCTGGACCGCTTGTCGAGCAACTCCGGACGGGCGAGGGTGAAAACGAAGAGCGGGCTCGACCGTGACCATTCGAGCAGGTACTCGACGAAGTCGAGCAGGCTAGCGTCGGCCCACTGCATGTCCTCGAACACGAGCACGGTCGGGTACGTGTTCGCGAGCCGCTCGAAGAACAGGCGCCAGGCCGCGAACAGGTCGTGGCGCTCGCGTGACGACTGCTCCTCCGCGATCCCGAGCAGGCTCGCCAGCATCGGCTCGACGAACGCCCGCTCGTCGGCGTCGAGGATGTGCTCGCTTAGCGTCGCCTCGAGCTTCGAGCGCGCGGTCGCGTCGTCGTCGTCCTCCGAAATGCGACAGCGCATGCGAACCATGTCTGCGAGGGCCCAGTACGTCACGCCTTCGCCATAGGCGAGGCAGCGGCCGCGGTGCCAGTAGACGTTGTCGACGAGGCCGTCGAAGTACTTGTAGAACTCCCACGCGAGCCGGGACTTGCCGATTCCGGCGATGCCCATGGCCGAAACGAGGTGCGCTGTGCGCTCCTCGGCGGA